>CANHNQ010000035.1 GCA_947462095.1 Gemmatimonadota bacterium | reverse complement strand
TTCGGCCCGAAGTACGCCTCATCGATCGCCGCGGCGGCGGCATTGGCCTTCGCGGAGCGCGCGTACTCTCCGGTGCGGATGTAAATGTGCGACGGCATGTGCACGAGATGCCCCGCCCCGGGGACGAGCGTCTCCAGCCGGCGGGCCGACGGGGATGCGCGCTCCGGCGCCTTCGACGCTTCGATGGCGTGGATGTAGTAGTGGTTGGCGCCCGGATGTTCAGGGTGCCGGGCGAGCACGTGTTCGAGTTGCGCCACGATGGGTGGCGTCCACGCCTCGGGGGTGCCGTCGGCCGTGTACAGGCGCCACGGATGCCGGTTCATGAGGCTCTCCGCGTGCAGGGCCCCCACGTCGGCGTCGTCGGGAAACCGGGCGGCCAGCGCGCCCATCGCGTCGGCGTAGGCCGTCTCGCGCACCGCCTGGTCACCGGTGGGGTTCTCGACGTAGCGCATACCGAGGGCCGCAACGAGTCCTTGTTCGACCTCGCTCCCATTTGCGGCGCGACGCGTGGCCTGGGCGAGATGGGTGAATGCTTTCGCCAATCGGTCGGCGGGTGCGGGATCGTTGATGTTCGTGCCGAGCGAAAGCGCCATGCCCCAGTGCGGCATCGGCGACAGCGTGTCGAGCGCTGCGGCCCGCGCGAAGGAGGCCATGGCCTCCTCGTGATTGAATCCGTAGAGCAGGGTGAGGCCTTCGTCGAAGAACTGCTGCGCCTCGGCACTGTTGGTCCGGATTGCCCGATGGTACGGCCCGAGCTTCTCGAGGAGCGCGGTTCGCGCGGTCGGCGCGGTCATGCCCGCGTTGTGCGCGGCGGGAGCGGCGGGTTTGGTATCACGGCTGCACGCGGTGCCACAGACGAGCAGGGCGATGTACGCATGCCGGAGAAGAGGGCGCTCAGTCACGGTCAGACCTCCTGGTTGGGCACCAAAGTAACACACGTTCGCCGCCGCAGTGCCGCGGCGTGCCGCGTGGTGTTCCGCCGTCTCCGCCGTCGACCAGAACGCCCGCGGTCGCGGAGGCTCGTCGGACGCATTAGATCATGTGGGCCACCTCGCGATGCATCTCCCATTTCACCGACCCTCCGCTGCGTATGGATGCTCCCGCGCCGATCGCCGCCGCCCCACCCCGTATGACCGGACGAGCCGTGTCCCTGGTGATGGCGGTGGCCATGGTCTGGTTCTTCGCGGACGCGTACTTCTTCGAAGGGAAAGCGGTCGTTATCGATGCGGTCGTGCTGCTGTTGGCATTGGCCGGGGTCTACGTGCTCGCGCATGAGCCGCTCACCGTTCGCCGGCCGGACGCCGTGAATGCGGTCGCGGCGATCACCGGCGCCGCCGTAGGGCACGCGCTCACGACGCGCGCCGCACTGCACCCCACTCTGGCCGGATCGCTCGCTGGCGTCGCGGTCTCCACCTTGCCGCTGCTGGGAATCAATCGGGCGACCAACTGGATGCCCGTGTTCTATGTCGGCGTATTCGCCGGTACCGGGTCAGCGGTGATCCTGCACGGCGCGACGTGGGTGCTGCTGGCCGGATTGCTCGCGGGGCTCGTCTGGTCGCTCATTCCCGACGCGTGGTCCGGGGTCGGCGGGAAGATGGGGTTCACGGCGTTCTTCGGTGCCGGGACCGCCGAGTTGCTGAGCGAGCACCTCGCCGGCAACCGACCGGGGCGGCTGCCGATGCAGGTGATCGACCTCGGGCACGACATGGCCGTTCCCGTCGCGGCCGTTGCCGCGGTCGTGACGCGTCGGCTGATGCGGCGCTACGCGCTGCCCGCCGTCGCCGCGAGTGCGCTGCCGACCGCATTCGTGGCGGCAGGGCTGTTCGGCTTTCGGGTGCCCCTCGCCGCGCCGCTGGCGGCGGCATGGTTCGGCGGGAGCTTCGTGGGGATGACACAGGCCACCCGCATCCCGACCGACATGGGGATTGCGGCGACGGGGGCGCTCCTCGGTGTGGTCCTGCTTCGGCTGCAGAGCAGGATGGTGGGCTGGGGGGGTGTTCTGGGCGCCACGGCCTGTACGTGCGTGCTCGCGGGCATCGGCCTCTCGGCGCTCGCGCGGCGGATACGCATGCGGCAGCGGATGCCGGCGGCTGGTTAGCGCCGCACGTGTGGCATCCGGCGCGAGCGCGATCGCCGTCTGACGTCGCGCCGATGAACGGACTCGACCTCCTGCGCTAACTCGTTGGCGGTAGGGTCGGCACGAGCCAACGCGAAGATCTGCTGACGATAGGCGGGCGGGTCGGCCGCAGGACGACGGGGCATCAGGGACTCCTCCTCTCACTCCGCGATGGAGGCGCCGCCGACGCGTGCCAAGTTCACGTGCAGTCTGCATGAATTTCCTCTCGAGCGGCAGGACACGCGTGTTCGTGATGACTTCGTGTCCCCTTTGCAGGCCGCTCTTGCGCCAGGGATTGCCACGGCGCTAACGTCGACCGCTGAGCATGCCCCTGCCGAGGTGGATGCTCAGTGTCAACCGGCGCAACCACGTATCCCGAGGAGACTGCAGGTGACCAAGTCCAGCGAAACGAATGATGACACGCCGCTTGACCCCTCGGTGCTTGACGGTGTTGCCGGTGGGGCGGGTTATCCAATCCAAGCGTGCCCTAACAATTCGCCTCACGCATCGCACATCTGGTCACCGGTCGTCTGGGGCGTGCCCTACCAGTGCCCCGGTAAGTAAGTCTCATCGCGTATTCGGCGAGCGACGACACAACAAACGCTCAGACTGCCGCAGCGTGCGTGCACCGCTGCGGTTCGATCCACGTCGGCCGTGCGTTTCAATCGGACACTCATGCCAGTTTGTCCACACCGGCTGGCATCCACCGCTTTCGCACCAAGCTGTGCCGCGGACGTCTCCGCTCTTCACCACGGCATTGGCGGTGGGAACTGGCCGCTGTTCGTCTCGCGGAGGCTTCCATGGCAGAGCAGAAGCCCGCCCAGCCCACGACGCGCTCTCTCACGCGCACGCCATTGATGACCGACCGTCGCCCTCTGACGTCAGCGAGCAGCGGCGCCACGCGTACAACACCGAGCGGTCACACGAGTGCGTCGGGCGTGTGCCCCCGTTCACCTTCCGCTCGAGACCAACCACCGCCCCATTACCTTATCACGCGCTCACTCGCGCCCACAACAGCACAGAAAACGGTGAGGTCGCACCCTGAACTTGCCCCGTTTCGGTGGAGCCTCCATCTCTGTGTGAGAGGAGGATTTCCCGATGCCCCGTCGTCCCGCTGCCTATCCGGCGGCCTATCGTGAGCAGATTATCGCCTTAGCTCGTACCGGACGGAGTCCGAAAGAGCTGGCGAAAGAGTTCGAGCCGTCAGAGCAAACCATTCGCAACTGGGTGTTTCAGGACGGCGCAGACCGTGGTGAGCGACCGGCGACGTTGACGACGGACGAGCGGGCAGAGCTGCAACGCCTGCGTCGCGAGAATCGGCAATTGAAGGTCGAGCGCGACATCCTGGGAAAAGCGGCGGCCTGGTTCGCGCGAGAGTCGGGGACAATCCCGCCCGAGTCTTCGAGTTCGTGAGCGCGAATCAGGCCATGGCCCCGGTGGCCACGATGTGTCGGGCGTTGGGCGTGTCCGAGAGTGGCTACTACGCGTGGCGGAAGCGCCCGCTCTCCCGTCGGGCGAAACGGGACCTCGAACTGACCGTGGTCATTCGTGCCGCGCACGCGCGATCTGATGGCTCCTACGGCGCGCCACGTCTGCTCGGCGATCTGCGCGACGCCGGCCATCACGTGGGCCAGAAGCGTATCGCTCGCCTGCTGCGCGCCGAGGGCCTGCAGGGCATCTCGAAGCGGCGTGGGCCGACGCGGCCACGGCGTGAGACCCCGGAGGCCCCACCGGCCCCCGATCTCGTGAAACGGGCGTTTCGCGCGACCGCGCCGAATCAGCTCTGGGTCGCGGACATCACGTACGTCCCGACGATGGCGGGTTTTCTGTACCTCGCCGTCGTGCTCGATGTCTTTAGTCGGCGCATCGTGGGATGGTGCATGCGCGACACGCTGCATGCCGGCATCGTCCTTGACGCCTTGAACATGGCGGCGACGCAGCGTCGCGCGACGGACGTGATCCATCACTCGGATCAAGGATCGCAAGGCGGATTCAATCGGTCGTCGCAACACCGGGTTGTGCGACAGATTTTAGATGGTCGTTCAGCGCCTCTGCTGGCGTCTTCCATCCTAACGTTTTGCGCGGCCTATTGTTGAAAGCCAGTGCGACGGCTTGCAGCTCTTGCTCACTCCATCGAGACAGATCCGTGCCCTTGGGGAAGTATTGGCGGAGCAGCCCGTTCGTGTTCTCGTTGGTGCCGCGCTGCCACGGACTATGCGGGTCCGCAAAGAAGACCTTCACACCGGACTCGATCGTGAAGCGCGCATGATCGGACAGTTCCTTGCCACGATCCCACGTGAGTGACTGCCATAAATGGCTCGGGAGCTTGGTCACTGTTCGCGTGAGCGCGTTGGCCATGGTGATGGCTCCGTAACCTCCCAGCGCTGAACCAGTCTTCGTCCGGGGCGTCAGTCCATAGCCGGTCTCGCGCGGCAGGTGCACCAGCATCGTGAAGCGGCTTGACCGTTCGACCAGCGTCCCGATGGCCGACCGGTCGAGGCCGATAATCAAGTCCCCCTCCCAGTGCCCCGGCACCGCGCGATCATCTACCTCGGCAGGGCGGCTGGCGATCATCACCTCGTCACTCACATGGGCCCAGGCTTTGGCCTGGGACCTGGCGCGTGGAGTGCGCAACGCGCGCCCGGTGCGCAGGTAACTGACCAGCTCTCGCTTGAGGGCACCCCGCCCTTGAATGTAGAGCGCTTGGTAGATCGCTTCGTGGGAAATGCGCATCGACGGATCATCCGGGAAGTCCACCCGAAGGCGGTTGGCAATCTGCTCCGGTGACCAGCCATTCACCCATCGGCGGTCACCGCGGTGTGGCTTGTTCCGACCGATGAACGGGGCTTGTCGAGGGCCGTCGACCACGCGTCCACGTGCATCGTGGATCGTCCCCTCCAAGTGCTGCTGGACATAGTCGCGCAGCCGGGGGTTCGTCACCAGCTTGGCTGGCTTGGGCCGTTTGGCTACGAGATCGGACTTCCAATGCGCGACGGACGCTCGATACTCCAGCTTGCCGCCGCGCGTGGCCGCGTTGCGTTTCAACTCCCTCGAGATCGTTGACGGGCTTCGGCCAATGCGACGAGCGATCTCCCGCACTCCGACCTCTCGTGCGCGCAGCAGCCCGATCTCTTCCCGCTCTGCGAATGACAGATACCTGCCACAAATCGGTTTCGCCATCATCAAGGGCATACCTCCGCGATGCCGGAACCAGCGAGTGCCGACCACCGGCGACACACCAACCGATTCGGCGGCCTTCTCGCTGGTGATTCCCGTCGCAATCTGTGCCCAGAATTGACGCTCGACTTCGCGCCGGAGCGAGGGAGCCCCCGGAGAGCGCATGGCCTCCCTCCCGGTCAATTCCTTCATCCATCCTGCGGGTCGCCCCATACACACCTCTTAGTTGAAGGTGTTGCGACGACCGATTGAATCCGCCCAATATCGCGCGTTTGCATTTGGGCAGCGCTGTAAACTCCTCGGCGTGCGGCCATCGATGGGCTCACGTGGCGATGCCTACGATAACGCCATGGCCGAGAGCTTCTTCGCCACACTCGAAGTCGAGTGCCTCGCGAGACATCGCTTTGCTACGCACACCGAAGCCCGACTCACGCTCTTCCGCTACATCGAAGGGTGGTACAACCCGCACCGTCGGCACTCCGCACTTGGTCAGCGATCCCCGCTAGCCTTTGAGCAGGCGCACGCCGTACAATCCATCGCCGCTTAAAAACCCAACCCCACTGGCTCTACTGAAGCGGGTGAAGTTCAAGTTCAAGTTCAAGGTGCGGCGGTGCGCAGCCTGGTCACGCAGCCGAGTCGCGCGCTAAACCCGCGGGTTCGCTATCGGCGCTGGAGCCGCGGCGCTTGCCGCGTTTCCTCAAAGCCGTACAGGAGCCGCACCTCCGATTTTGTATAGACGGGGCCAAAGGCCCCAAGCGACAGCAGCGTTTCGCCGGTCTCCTGACTCACGAACCAGAGCTCGGGTGTCTCCCCAACGTCGAGCTGGACGCGCCAGCACGGGAACCGACCGCTGTAGGTCTGCACGGTATCGACGCCGGCTACATGCAAATTCAGAAATCGCGGGACGCCGAGCGACATCGCCATGTCGCGCGACTCGCCAATCTGCGCCACTGCTACGCTGCCGCGCCACGTGGCGGTCAGCGGCAGGGCGCGGAGGAGGAGTCGCATCGCTTGCTCGGTGTGCACGATCGGCCGCGTGGCGTCGAACGCCGTGGTGGTCCGGAGCATCTCGCGGGCGCGAAACGTGGAGGACGACCGTTGCTCGCGGCGCACGAGGATGGAGTCCACTTCGGTCAGCGTGGTGCCGGTGAAGCGCTGACGCACCACCCCGTCCTCCCCGATGTGATACACCCGGGACATGGGCTGCAAGGAGGTGGCATCGAGCCACAACGAGTCGACCCGCAGGGCGCGCTGCGCGGCGTCGGGTTCGCGCAGTTGCCATCCGTGCTCCGTCGTGACGATGAGCCAGAACGCGCGTGCGCCCACCAACCGCCGGGTGGTCTCTTCCTCGTACACGGCGTGAGGCAGCAGGTCGTGAGAGTCGCTCGCCGAACTACGTACGTAGGTGCGACGGCCCGGGTGAATGCGGGAGGCGTCGAGGCCGGTCACGGGCGCGAACGCCGCGACCGGCCGCGCCGGCGCGCCTTGGGCCCCGGCTAGCGCAGGCCACGGGGCAAGCAGGGCGACGGGGTTCGACGTGATCGGTGGTGTGGTCGGTGACGTGATCGGCATGGCGCGGGGCGACGCGCGTGGAGTCCGCCACTGTTGCCAGGACATCGGGACGACCACGCCGAGAGCAGCGGCGACGCCGAGGCGTAGCCACCAGCGCGACGCGCGACGGCGCGCGAGGCGAGTTGGGGCGCGGTCGTCGAGAAGGCGGGGCGTCACGGCGCTAGACGCGCGACTGGCGTGGATCCGTGTCAGAAGGGCGTCCGCCTCGAAGTCGGGCGTGCCGTTCGTCAGGGTCGCGACGAAGGTGCGCAGCGCGGGGTCGAGCACTGGGTCGATTATGTCGCTCATCGTAAGTCTCCCACGAGGCGTCGTAACTGGTGGAGGGCGCGGTGCAATCGGACCTCGGACGTGTTGACGGTGATGGCGAGTAGCGCGGCGATCTCGGCATGCGCAAAGCCCTCGATCACGCGCAGCACGAAGACCACACGGAGGCGCTCGGGCAGCGTGGCGAGTGCGGCGAGCGCGCGCGCATACGCAACCGGGTCCCCCTCGCGCGGCTCATCGGTGGGCACGTCGACTTGGCGATGCACCTGATCACGCCGGACCGCGCGTTGACGGCCGAGGAGCGCGGTGCGCACTGTCAGTCTCGTTAGCCAAGCGGCGAACTGCCCGCGCTCCTCGTACGTCGCGAGCGCGTCAGGCAGGCGGACGAAGACATCGTGCACGACGTCCTCCGCGTCCGCGGGCGACGCCGTGAGCCGGAGCGCAATGGCGTACAGCCGGCGTGCGTGGACGCGATAGCAGGCGTCGAGCACGCGGGCGTCCCCCCGTTGGAGATCTGCGACGGACCATGTCGCTGGGGGTTCGATGGCCGGGGCCGCGAGGGCCGCAGGCTGCAAGGGCATTGGGGAAGGCATGACAGACGAATAAGGTGCGACGGCCCCGAAACCTTACATCGGGCACCGGGCGACATGGCCTCTCGACGAGTTCGTGCCGCTCGCAACCCACGCGCGCGAGACGTGTCGCGTGCACGGACGCCAACACTACCGATGTGAGCGTCAATGGTTCGTTCACCATCTAACGCCCAGCTTCTGCTGCAGCGCATCAAATAAAGTGCGGCCGGACGGGCGACGTGCGCCAGCACGGCGCCCGCCTGCCGCACACCGCTTTGCGCTGCCAACAGCAACGTTTCGTTAGATGTCTGCCGGTTCGATATACCGGTCCACGAACGGTCGCGCCTTCAACACTTCGATGCCACGCCAGCCGGATACCCGCAGCAGATGCTTATCGCCCGATACGATGAGGCGTGCGTTCGCGGCGAGCGCCGCCGCCAGGAACATCTCATCATCGGGATCCTCGCTCACGCGCTCATCGAGCGGTGGAGCATCCACCAGCAGGGCGTGCACCGTCAGCATCGCGAGCAACGCCTCGAGCGTCCCCACGAGCGGCTCACGCCCTTTGCTCAGCGCGAGCCCAACCCGTCGGTATTCCTCCAGAATCGGCGGCGAGATGACGAGGCGGATCGCGCCCGTGCTCCACGCCGTCAGAATACGGCCGGGCACGCCACCGAACAGCAGGCCTGACACCAAAACGTTGGTGTCCAGCACGACCTTCACTTGACGCGTCGCACCTTTTTGATCGCCCGCGGCACGTCGGCGGGCTTGAGACCAGCGGCTTTCGCCGCGCGGCGCGCTTGCGCCGTCAGCGCCGCGAACTCCGACAGAGCGGGCGGCTCCAGCACCTTCAGAATGACGACATCGCGATCGGCCACGACCACGAACTGGGCACCCGTCTTCAGACCGAGGCGCTCGCGAATGGCTTCGGGGATGACGACCTGCCCTTTCGAGGACAAGGTCGTAGTCGCGGCATCGAACATACTGGCTCCTTGAAGGGTCTTACCAGTAAGAATCGCGCCGGCTGATCCCGCGGTCAAGTCAGCGCCTGCGACAGACTTCTAACGCGCATTCGCCTGCGTGAAACCCCTGCGTGGCGGCCGCTATGCAGGCACGCGTTCGCAGCCGAAGGAAAGATGTCCGCCCGCCACTCAACGCTGCAAAGCTTGGCGGCCGAAAGACTTCACTCGTGATTGGTATTATGCCCTGCCGCCGTTCGGCTGCGACGCACGCAACCTAAACTGATTCCGGCCGGAGAGGCGCCGGCCACTCCACGGCCCCCGTCATCACCGCCACCGCATCCGCCATCCCGATCTCGTTCGCCCGCACCACCGCCGCCCGCCGCCCGAGTCGCTGAATGTGAATCCGATCGGCCAGGGCGAACACGTGCGGCATGTTGTGGCTGATCAGGATCACGCTCAGGCCGCGGTCACGCACACGCGTGATGAGATCGAGTACCAGGCCGCTCTCCTTCACCCCGAGCGCAGCAGTGGGTTCATCCAAAATCACGACATGCCGCGCGAACGCCGCGCTACGCGCCACGGCGATCCCCTGTCGCTGACCGCCGGAGAGTGTCTCCACGGCCTGCGTGATGGAGCGAACGCCGATGCCGAGCTGCCGAAGATACTCGGCGGCCTCCCGTTCCATCCGCGCTCGATCGATCAAACGCAGCACCGACCCCGCGATCCCCGCCCGACGCTGTTCGCGCCCCAAGAATAAATTCTCGGCAATCGACATCGCCGGTGCCAGCGCGAGATCCTGATACACGGTCTCGATGCCGGCGCGTCGTGCGTCACGGGGACCCGTGAAGTGCACGCGCGTGCCATCCAGCCGGATCTCGCCGCGGTCGGGTATCACGGCGCCAGACAGCGCCTTGATGAGCGACGACTTCCCGGCGCCATTGTCGCCGATCACGGCCATGATCTCGCCCGCGCGCACGTCGAAGTCGGCGCCATCGAGCGCGGTCACGTGACCGTAGCGCTTCACCAACCCCCGCGCCTCGAGCACCATCGGAGCAGTCTGGTCGTTCACGCCACCCTCCTCACGCCTTCCTCGACCACTGATCGGTGGCCACGGCCAGAATGACCAGCACGCCCGTGACAAGGATCTGATACACCGACGACACGCCCATCAGCGTGAGGCCGTTGCGGAACACGCCCACAATCAACGCGCCGATCAACGATCCCAATACGAGGCCACGTCCACCGAACAGGCTCGTGCCGCCCAGCACCACGGCGGTCACGGTGTCGAGGTTCTCCGTTTGCCCACTCTGCGGATCACCCACCCCGGTGCGCGCGATGGACAACAGCGCCGCCGCACCGGCACACACACCGGACAGCATGTACACGCGGAGCAGCACACGGTTGGTGTTGATGCCCGACAAGCGCGCGGCCTCGAGGTTGTTCCCCACGGCGTACACATGTCGCCCCGCCGCCGTCTCGCGCAGCATCACGAACGCGAGCGCGTACAGCAGCAACATGACCAGCGCGCCGAAGGCGATCGGCGTGGTTCCCAGGCGGACGCTGTGCCCCAGCCACGTGAGCAGCGGCGGCAGATCGGTAAACGTCTGCGCCCGCGACACGAGCTGCGTGATCGCAAACGCGATGTTCATCGTGCCCAGGGTGACAATGAACGGCGGGAGTTTGATGCGGGTGACCAGCAGGCCATTGATCATGCCGGCGATGGTGGTCACCCCTACGCCGCCAGCGATGGCCAAGGCCGGATGCCACCCGTGCTTCACCGCGAGCAGGCTCATGACGATCGAGCCCAGCGCCATGATCATGCCGCAGGCGAGGTCGATGCCGCCGGTGAGAATCACCAGCGTCTGCCCGATGGCGAGCACGCCCACCACCATGACCTGACTCAGCACCAGCGACAGATTGGCGCCCGTCAGAAAGCGGGGCGATTGGAGCGCGAAAAACGTACAGGCCACCAATAACGCAACGAGCGGACCGGCCACGGCCAGCCGCCGTGCGTTCATTTGTCGCCCCAACAGAGTGCGAGGGCCTTATCGGCGCCGAGGCTCGCCACACCGGCCACGCTGTCCTTGGCGATGAGTTGCACGCCGGTGTCCACGTAGCCGCTCGCCTTCTGGCCGGTCTTGATGAACGTCATCGCCGCGTTGACGCCCAACTCCGCCATGCGCACCGGGTACTGCTGGGCGGTGGCGGTCAGTGCGCCGTCGAGCACGGCCTGCACGCCGCGGCACCCGCCGTCCACCGAGACGATCAGCACCCCATTCTCCTTGCCGGCCTTCTGCAGCGCGGTGAAGGCGCCGGCGGCCGACGGCTCGTTCACGGTGTATACGAGGTTGATGTCGGGGTGCGCCTGGAGGCAGTTCTCCATCGCCGTTTGCCCCTTGGCCTGGTCGCCCATGGCGTCGGTCATGCACACCACTTCCGGTGGCTGCGCGAGCTCGTTACGCCCCTTCTCGTACGACGGAAGTCCGAAGCCGCTCAGGAATCCGTTGTGGCGCTGCGCGCCGGTGGGGTGGCCGGGGATGAGGTCGAGCGTGGCGATCTTTGCCGGCGTCGCGCCCAGCCGCGCCTTGGCATACTGGCCGATCAGCTGCCCGGCCTTGTAGTTGTCGGTGGCGAAGAGTGCGTCAGTGGCGTCCACGGGATCGGTCGGGCTGTCGAGCGCGATCACCAGAATGCCTGCATCGCGCGCTTTCTTGATCGCGGGCACGATCGCCTTCGAGTCGCTCGCGGAAATGAGAATGGCCTTGGCCCCGGCCGCCACGAGATTCTCGATGGCGGTCACCTGGCCGGCGTTGTCCCCGTCCGAGCGGCCGGCAGCCGCGATGAGGGTGGCCCCCTGTGCGGTGGCCGCCTGTTCGGCCCCTTCCTTCATCTTGACGAAGAACGGATTCGACTCGGTCTTCGTGATCAGCCCGATCACCGGCGCGGCGTCGCCCTTGGGGGCACAGGCCAGCAGCAGCGGGAGGGCGAGGGCGAGGAGACGCCGGGGGGACTGGCGGGGCAGGGCGTGAGTGCGCATAGGCAAGGAAATCAGCACGCGATCACGATTTGGGCAAGAGCGCGCGCGGGCGATTGCCAAGGGCGCGCGGGGGTGACAGCGTTCAGCCGTGAACGATCTCACCACCGGCTCGATCCCCCGCCATATCGTGCGCCTCGCCGTGCCGATGGCCCTGGGGATGATCTTCCAGACGCTGTACTACCTCGTGGACCTCTACTTCGTGGCGCGCCTGGGCGATGCCGCGGTGGCGGGCGTGAGTGCGGCGGGCAACGTGCAATTCATCATCATGTCGTTCACGCAGATCCTCGGCGTGAGCACGATGGCGCTCATCGCGCACGCCGTCGGGCGCAAGGATCAGCCCGACGCGAATATGGTGTTCAATCAGAGCGTCCTCTGGGCCTTCGCGTGTGGCCTCGGCACCTTGGTGGGCGGGTATGCGCTGTGCGACCGCTACATGGGGGCGCTGGGGTCGAGCGCTGACACGATCGCGGCCGGCACGTCGTATCTGCGCTGGTACATCCCGGGGCTCGCGCTGCAGTTCGCGTTGGTCTCCATGGGCAGCGCGCTGCGCGGCACCGGCATCGTGAAACCGGGCATGCTGGTGCAGATGCTCACGGTGGTGCTGAACGTGGTGTTCGCGCCGATTCTCATTGCCGGATGGGGCACGGGACGCCCGCTCGGTGTGGCCGGCGCCGGCCTCGCCAGTTCACTGGCCATCGGCATCGGCGTGATCGTGATGCTGCTGTACTTCGTGCGTCTCGAGCACTACGTCTCCTTCCGGCGCGAGCTGCTGGCGGTGCGCACCGATGTGCTCCGGCGCATGCTCAAGATCGGCGTGCCCCCCGGCGCGGAATTCGCGCTCATGTTCGTGTTCACCGCCGTGATCTATACCGCCATCAAGCCGTTCGGGCCGGAGGCGCAGGCCGGCTACGGCATCGGGTCACGCGTGATGCAGTCGCTCTTTCTGCCGGCCATGGCGGTCGCCTTCTCGGCGGCACCGATGGCCGGCCAGAACATGGGGGCCGGTCATCTCGATCGCGTGCGAGACACCTTCACGTGGGCCGCGATCATGGGGAGCATCCCCATGCTGTTGCTCACGCTGCTCTGTCAGTGGCGCCCCGAGATGCTCGTGCAGGGCTTCACGCAGGAAGCCCCAGTGCTGGCGGTCGCCACGCAGTTCCTTGGCACCATCTCGTGGAACTTCGTCGCGTCGGGACTCCTGTTCACGTGTGGCGGCATGTTTCAGGCGCTCGGCAACACCGTGCCGTCGCTGATCGCCAGCGGCACGCGCCTGCTCACCTTCGCCGTGCCGGTGTACTGGTTGTCGCACCGTGCGGGCTTTCAGCTCACACAGGTATGGTATCTCTCCGTCCTGACCATGACGCTGCAGGCCGCGTTCGCGCTGTGGCTGCTGCGCAGCGAGTTGCGCCGCAAAGCGTTGACGATGGCATCAGCGCGGTTGGCGGTATGATGGTTGGTGGTATGACGCGCCACGTCCGGCGTGCGGCGGCGTTGCTGGTGCTCGCGAGTGGATCGGTCGGCGCGCAGGGCGCCCGCGCCGAGCCCGCGTCGTGTCCCGAAGGCATTCCCGCCACCACGCAGTGCGCGCTCGGGAAGGACAGCGCTGGTGCGTTCTACTGGATCGCCATGCCGTCGCCGTGGAATAAGCGGCTGGTCGTGCACGCGCATGGTGGCCCTGACCTTGGTGCCCCCGATGCGAAGGGCAGTGCCGACGATCTCACGCGCTGGAACATCTGGACGCGCATGGGCTTCGCCGTGGTAGCGAGCACGTACCATCAGGGCGGTGTCGCGGTGCGGTCGGCGGCGGACGACGTCGAGCGGTCGCGGCAGTTATTCATCGCGCAGTTCGGCGTGCCCGAGCGCACGATCCTGCACGGACAATCGTGGGGCGCCGGCGTGGCAGCCCGCACGGCTGAGCTGTTCGTGGCGCGTGATGCGCAGGGCCGTGTGCCATACGATGCGGTGCTGCTCACGAGCGGTGTGCTGGGTGGCGCCAGCCTGTCGTACGACTTCCGGATGGATCTGCGCGTGGTGTATCAGGCGGTCTGTGGCGATCACCCACGCGCCGTCGACCCCCCGTATCCGCTCTGGCAAGGCTTGCCGGTGGGCGCGAAGCTCACGCGGGCGCAATTGGCCGATCGCGTGGACACGTGCACCGGCGTGCGGAAGCCGGCAGCCGCGCGATCACCGGAGCAGGCGCTGCGGTTGGCGACGATTCTCGCCGCCGTGAAGGTGCCCGAGCGCACGCTGATCGCGCACCTGAACTGGGGCACCTGGCACTTTCAAGACATCGTGACCAAGCGAACGAACGGCGCGAATCCGTTCGCCACGACGGGCGTGGTGTACGCGGGTGGGGCCGCCGTGAACGACAAGGTCGCGCGGTATGCCGCCGACTCCGTGGCGGTTGCCACGTTCGCGGCCGATGCGGATCCCACCGGCCGCATACCGGTGCCCGTGCTCACCATGCACGCCATCGATGATCCCACGGCGTTCGTGGAGCTCGAGGACACGTTCCGCCGTACGATGGAGCGCGCCGGCCGTGGCACGGCGCTGGTGCAGCTGTTCACGCAGGACAGCGAGCACAGTTACCTGAGCGATGCGCAGTATGTGAGTGCCATGCGCGCACTGTCGGCGTGGATCGAGCAGGGCACGGCGCCCACGCCCACGGCCGTGGCTGCATCCTGCGCCAACGTGGAGCCGATGTACGACCCCGCCAAGGGCTGTCGCTTTGTGCCGTCGTATGTGCCGGCGCCGTTGGCCTCACGAGTGCCACGTCGCACCAAGCCGGGGATGCCCAAGTGAGCGGCCCAGGGTCTCAGCGGCGGCGAACGGTGGCGGTGTCGCTCATCGTCGCGCTCACCGTCGCCGCCGGCTGTCGTCCATCGGCGCCGTCATCGCCCTCCGAAACCGCCGCGCAGTTCTACACGCTGCTGGACGGCCTCGGCGTGCGTGGCGTTCCCGATTCACTGGCGCTCGACGCCGTGCAGCCGTATCTCGATCCCACGCTGGTCGGCTTGCTGATCGAAGCGCGGCATGCGCGCGATTCGGTGGCGCGCCTGGTGCCGCGGGAGAAGCCCCCGTTCATCGACGGCGACCTGTTCGGCAGCCTGTTCGAAGGGAACACCTCATTTGGCATTCGCCGCGTCGATAAACGCGGTGATACGACGTTCGCCGTGATGGCGTTCACCAATGCCATGCAACCGCCCACGGTGAAGTGGACCGACACGCTGGTGATCGTGCCGCGGGCGAATACGACGCCCAAGAGCCCACAGTTCGTGATCGCCGATCTGCGCTACGGTGCCGGCTGGGACTTCGGTAATCGTGGCACACTGGTGGGAAGTCTTCGTGCGGCGTTGTCGGCCGAGCCTGTCGCCGGCGCTTCGCCGGCCGATGCATCCGCGCCGTGCGCGACGCCGCCCTGCGGACCACCACCGCGCTGACCTCAACGATTGTCGGGTTCGGCACGTCAGCATGAGTTGACCTCCCGCCGCCCTTTCCTTTCCACTCGCCCAATCATGCGCACGATTTCCTCGCTGTCCGTCTCGGCCGTCGTTGTCGCGCTGGCCGCCTCACCGGCACTGGCCCAGCGGCCGGTGCTTCCGCCGGCCATCGCCCCGATCGACTCCACCGATCCCGTGGCCCTCATGGTCGCGCGACTCGACCTCGAGCGGTACAAGACCACGCTCAAGGGGCTCACGCAGTTCGGCGACCGGAAGCAGGGGACGAAGCGCAACCGCGACGCGGTGGACTGGATCGAAGCGCAGCTCAAGAGCTACGGCTGCTCGAACACCGAGCGCATCATCTATCGCTACGAGCCGCCCACGCTGGCCGAGCGTCCGACCACGCCGCCGCCGGCGGCCGCTTCACCGGCGCCCGGGCAGCCGCCGCTCCGTCGCGTGGGGCCGCCGGCCACGCAGGCGTCGGGTGGTGGGCGCAATCGTGGCATCCGTACGCGCACCGGCGTGAACAACGACTCACTGCTGCAGCCCGACCCGACGTTGCGCGCGCTGAACGCCGAGCCGAGCATGCCGGGCGAGCGGCAGGAAGTGTATTGCACGAAGATCGGGACCACGCACCCGGACGAGATGTACATCGTGGGGGCGCACATGGACGGCATCGGCTGGGGCGAGGCTGTGAACGACGACGGCTCGGGTACGGCGCTCGTGATGGAACTGGCGCGCGTCTTCAGCAATCCCGATGTGCAGACCGAACGCTCCATTCGCTTCGTGCTGTGGAACAACGAAGAGAGCGGTCTCAATGGCGCGCGCGCCTACATCGAGCAGCGCGAGAAGCTGCAGGGGATCGAGTCACCCAAGGGATCCGGGAAGTATCCGGAGCCCAAGTGGCTGGGCATGATCCAGCATGACATGATGATGTGGGATCACGGCATGCCGAAGGCCGATGGTACCATGGCCAAGGAGCAGCGTCCCGAAGCCGACGTGAACATCGAGTTCCAGATCAGCTCGAAGATGTGGAAGGCGTCGTCTGAGCTGGCGTGGGCGCTGCACCAGTCGAACACCAAGTACGCCACCGATTACCCGGCGCAGGTGGGTCCGCACATGACCAACACCGACTCCGGCCCGTTTCAGGACCTGATCCCCGCGATCAGTCTGCGCGAAAACGAGCGCGGCACGCAGACGGGGAGCGGCTGGAACCCGCATTGGCACCAGCCGACCGACGTATGGTCCACCTACACCGACAAGGATTTCCGACTGGGACTCAATGCCGCGCAGACCACGTTGGGCGGCGTGGGCCGCCTGGTCGGCGCCACGCTGAAGCCCGCGACCAAGATGTAATCAGCGTCTGAGCAGCTCGCGTATCAGATCACGCATCACACCAGCGGCGGAATGCGCCCGGCCCACGGGCGGGCGCGTTCCAGCTGACCGGCCACGCGGAACAGCGTGGCCTCGTCGCCGAAGCGCGACACCAGTTGCGTGCCGATCGGCAGCCCCGCGGCGTTCCAGTGCAACGGCACCGACATCGCGGGCTGTCCGGTGACATTGAACAGCGGAGTGTACGGAATGAAGCCGTACACTTTCTTCGCCGTCTCGTTGAGCAATCCCGCCGCCTTGAGCACCCCGCCGAGGCCCAGCCCGGCCACCACGCGCAGCATGGCCCGCTCGGCGGCACTCGGCTGCAGCGCGCCGATGGTGAACGGTGGCGCGCCCAGGGTGGGCGTGACCAGCACGTCGTAGTTCGTGAAGAAACGGCCGACCGTGCGCCCGGCGATTTGCAGGGTGCGCACCGATGTCGCGTAGTCCGCGGCGCTGGCCGCCTTGCCCACGAGACCGAGCGCCCACGTGGTGAGCTCCACGTCGTCGCTGCGTGGCGCGCGCTTGAGTTGCGCACCGATCCACTCGATGTCGGCGCGCGCTTCGGCCGCCACGACGGTGAGAAACGCCTGCGACAGCGAGTGCGCATCGACCACGGGTTCGGCGCACATCACATCGTGCCCCAGCGATTCCAACAGCGCCGCGGCGTCTTCAAGGGCGGCCACGCAGTCGGGATGCACGGTACTGCCGAAGAACGGCGTCGTGGTCACGGCAATGCGCAGACGTCCCGGCTCGTGTGTGACCTCGTCGAGGTACGGACGTGCCTGCGGTGGACACGCCACCGGCGTGCCCGCGTCTTCGCCCGCAGTGGCATCGAGCATGGCGGCGGAGTCGCGCACGCTGCGGGTGATCACATGCTCCTGGACGAAGCCGCGCCACGCGTCGCCCATGTCGGGGCCGGTGGGCAGACGACCGCGTGTGGGCTTGATGGCGAACACGCCGTTGCACGACGCCGGAATGCGGAGCGAGCCGCCGCCGTCACCCCCATGGGCAATGGGGACGATGCGCGCCGCCACGGCGGCCCCTGAGCCACCACTCGAGCCGCCGGTGGTCTTCGTGGGATCCCACGGGTTGCGGGCCGGGCCGAGCGCTTCGCTTTCGGTGAACGGCGTGAGCCCCAGTTCCGGCGTGTTGGCCTTGCCGATGAACACCGCGCCGGCGCCCCGGTAACGGGCCACGAGTTCGCTGTCGTGGTCGGGGATGATGGACTGCAGCACCCGGGTCCCGTTGCTGGTGGGGACACCGGCGATGGTCGTCATCAGGTCCTTGATCAGCATCGGCACGCCGGCGAAGGGCGCGTCGGGATCGACCGTGGCGGCCATCGTGCGGGCCATCGCGTCGAGCGGCCGGACCACGGCATTGAGCCGAGGATTGCGGGCGGCCATGCGGGCCAGCGCGGCCTCGGTCACATCGGCCGCGCTCAATTCACGACGGCGCACCAGATCGGCGATGGCGAGGCCATCCAGCCCATCGTACTCGGGGAGAGGAAGAGACATGGGGGAAACTATCGTCCCGGTGGAGAACTACGGAAGGAAGCGAGCCCGTTCCTCCGCACTGGGCAGCAGGCAGGCTGGGGGGGTGATCTCGAACCGACGATGGGCGATCTGCTCGTAGATCGCGTCCCTGAGCACCCCGGGCACCAGTCGGCCCAGCGCGGCCGCCACGGCCCACACGCCCCCCAGGTGGGCCACGGCGGCAAGGGCGGCAGCGCTCCGAACCCGCACCGATGGCGCCGTCGGGTCGTACCACACGACGGAATCCACACCGAGCAGCTCCGGGAACTGGGCACGCACGCGGCTTCCGAACGGTCCCTGCAGCGGTGCGAACGCCAGACGCGCCCGGGCCGCCGGCGGCTCATGTCGCAGCACGAACTGCACGCTGCGCGCGCAGAATCCGCAGTCGCCGTCGTACAGGAGCACCGACCGGGACGCGGAATGACGATCCGAACGTGGTGTGTCCGTCGCATTGGCCATGGCTGCAAGCTAATGTGCGGCATGTCGCTCGTATCGTTGCAGGACGTCAGTGTCGCCTTCGGGGGTCCCCCCGTGCTCCACCACGCCGATTTCGCCATCGAGCGGGGGGAGCGGGTCTGTCTACTGGGTCGCAATGGCGCCGGCAAGAGCACGTTCATGAAGGTGCTCGACGGCACACAGGTGCCCGACAGCGGGGCCGTGGTGAAGCTGGGCGGCGTGACGATGGCGCGGCTCGATCAGGAGATGCCGCTGGCGCTCACCGGCTCGATGTTCGAAGTGGTGGCCGAAGGGCTGGGCGATCGTGGTCGCCTGCTCACCGAGTATCACGCGGCCTCGATTCGCGTGAGCACGGAGCACTCCGAGGGCGCGCTGCGCGAACTCGACCGGCTGCATCGCGCGCTCGATTCGGCCGATGCGTGGCAGCTGCACATCCGCGTCGAAACGGTGCTCGAACATTTGGCGTTGGATCCCGAGGCGCGCATCGAACAGGCTTCGGGTGGCCGCACACGTCAGGCGTTGCTGGCGCGCGCGCTCGTGTGCGAGCCCGACGTCATTCTGCTGGACGAGCCCACCAACCATCTCGACATCGAAGCGATCGAGTGGATGGAGGAGTACCTCACGTCGCGCGGTCTCACGCTCATCTTCGTGACGCACGATCGAGCGTTTCTCCGCCGCGTGGCCACGCGCATCGTGGAGCTCGATCGCGGCCGTCTGGTGGACTTCGGCACCGACTACGACACCTACCTCGAGCGCAAGGACGCTATGCTGGCGTCGGAAGCGAAGAGTTGGGAAGAGTTCGACAAGCGGCTGGCGAAGGAAGAGGTGTGGATCCGTACCGGCATTCAGGCGCGACGCACGCGCAACGAAGGGCGCGTGCGCGGGCTCGAAGCGCTGCGAGTGGAGCGTGCCCAGCGACGTGAGCGGGTCGGCACCACGCGGGCGCAGGCGCAGGATGCCGAGCGCTCCGGACGGATGGTGATCGAAGCGCATGCGATCAGCTTTGCACATGGGCCGAAGCCGATTGTCTCCGAGCTCACCACCACCATCATGCGTGGCGATCGCGTGGGGTTGGTGGGGCCAAACGGCTGCGGCAAGACCACCCTCATCAAGCTGCTGCTGGGCGAACTCACGCCTCAGAGCGGCTCGATCCGTCATGGCACCAATCTCGAGATCGCGTACTTCGATCAACGTCGCGAGCAGCTCGACCCCGAGCAGAGCGTGTTCGACAGTATCGCCGACGGCGCCGACTTCGTGACCATCGGCGGGCAGCAGCGGCATGTGAACGGCTACCTGCAGGATTTTCTGTTCAGTCCCGATCGGGCCCGCACACCGGTGCGCGCGCTCAGCGGCGGTGAGCGCAATCGCCTGCTGTTGGCGCGGCTCTTTACGCGCTCGTTCAACGTGCTGGTGCTCGACGAACCCACCAACGATCTCGACATCGAGACGCTCGATGTGCTCGAGGCCCTGCTCACGGCGTTCACCGGCACCCTGCTGCTGGTGTCGCACGACCGTGCCTTCCTCGATGCTGTTGTCTCAAGCACGTTGGTGTTCGAAGGGAAGGGGGTGATCCGCGAGTATGTGGGCGGCTATACCGACTGGCTGCGGCAGCGACCCGCCCCGGTGGCGGTCACGTCGGCGCCACCCAAGCGGGTGGAGGCGCCGGCCACGCCCAAGGCAAAGAAACGCAAGCTGTCGTACAAGGAGACCCAGGAGCTGGCGGCACTGCCGGACCGGATCAGTGCCAGCGAGGCGGAGCTGGAGCAGGGGTACGTGTCACTCGCTGACCCGGTGGTGGTCCGAGACGCCGCGGCGCTGGCCCGTGTGCGGAGCCGCGTGGCGGAACTGGAAGCCGCGATCCCGATCCTGATGGCGCGCTGGGAAGCGCTCGAAACCATCGCCTCCGAATAGCGCGCAATCGATGGACCGCCGTGCCGTTGTCGCGCGGCGGTCGATCGGCGCGCGCTGCTATCGCGCGAGTCGCACCATGTGGTCGAAGTCGCCGTCGGTTGATTCGCCAAGCGCGCGCTGGGCGATGTAGCGCCCGATCACCGGCCCGTGCTTGAAGCCGTGACCGGAGCCGCCGCCGGCGATCATCACGTTGGCCATCTCGGGATGGCGGTCGATGATGAAGTGCTCGTCGGCGGTGTTCTCGAGTTGGCACACACGTGATTCGGTGATCGGCTGTCCCGCGAGCGAGGGGAATCGCTGGGCGAGATAGGCGCGGGCGCGGCGGACTTCGGTGGCGCTGATGATCCGTTCGTCCACGTCCGGGTCGAAGCTGTTGGTGCCCGTGGTGGGGCACACCTTGAAGCCTCGGCCGTCGATGCTGGCGAAGCCGTAGTAGCGCTCTTCGGAGTAGTTGGGAAAGTTCGGGAAGGCGAGCCGTTGATCGCCGGCCGGGAGCCCGAAGTACAGCACGTCGCGCCCCGGCACCTGAATGCGCGGCGCGAGCAGGGCAGGGAAGAGCTTGGGCAGCCACGGTCCGCAGGCGAACACGAAGGTGTCGGCGGCCAGGCGTGAGCCGTCGTCGAGGCGTACGTCCACGAGGCGTCCGCCGTCGGTGGTGCCCGGCTGCGCACGGCTGATGCGCAGCGTCCCGCCCTTGCGCTGGAACGCCTGCGATACCGCCAGCATGGCCTGCTTGGCGCGAATGACCAGTGCGCCCGGCTCGAGCAGGCCGACCCCCATCCCCTCGGGGTTCATCTGGGGGTAGCGCCGCCGCAAGTCGTCGTCGGTCATCGCCTCGAAGGGCACCGCGAGCGTGGTCAGCGTGGCCTGCGTGGCGCGCAGCGACGGCGTCCAGTCGGGGGCGAGCTGCAGCCGTCCGGTGGGGTTGAGCAGCGCCACGCCGAACTCGCGTTCCCGCTCGTGCCACGCCACCATCGCCCGCTGCGCCGATCGCGCGTACAGCACACGATCGCCGTAGCCGCAGCGGATCTGCCGGGTTTCGTCGCCCGAGGTGGCGCGCGAATTGCCCGGGCCGTAGGCATCGAGCAGCGTGACGTCGTGGCCCATCTCGCGCAGGTGCAGCGCCGTCCAGCCCCCGAAGGCGCCCGCGCCGATTACGACGATCGAGGCGCGTGGCATGGTGTGCACGGCCGCACTGGACGCCGGGGTGTCGGAGGCCGGGGTGTCGACGTCGTCGTCGGCCGGCGGTGCGAGGCGATGGATGGCGGCGAGCCCGAGGGGCGCGCTGGCGGCCTGCAGGAACGTGCGGCGAAGCATGGCGGGCGGCAGGGGGAGGGCGGAACGGTGGTCGGCAGCGGCATGGACGCACGACGGGGAGAATGTACGGTGCCGCGGAGGGAACGCGAGCCGCTGTCGTGCGGCAAAGTCGCCCGGCGACGATGCCACTCGCCGAGTCCGTGCTTGCCAACGGTGCGACGCGGCCGGAACATTCCGTGATGTGCTCCGTCCGACGTCTGGGGCTGAACTGGCTCACGGCACTCGCGCTGAATGAGTCGTGGGCATTCGCGATGCACTCCCTGCACGCCCAGCGGCCGCCGAGCCGCTGGACGGTCTCGTCGGCCCCCACCGTGCGGATCGGCACGGGCGACTCGGACACGACCGGGCTGCTCGCGGCGCTCGAGAGCGACGTGTCGCAGTTCGGCGAGCGCGGCCGGAAGTCGACCACCGAGCAGTATGCGGCGATGACGTTGCCGAAGACGCTTCCGCCCTATCGCGCGCTCAGGGTTGATGCCGCCGACACGCTCTGGGTGCAGGACTATCCGCGCGCCGACAGTGCCGTGGTAACATGGCGCGTGTTCGCGACCGATGCTCGCACCGTTGCCGAGGTGGTGCTGCCGGCGGCGCTGGACGTGTACGAGATTGGCCTCGACTACGTGCTGGGCCGCGCCGTCGACGAGGATGATGGCGTCCCCGAAGTCCAACTGTTCGCGTTGCGCCGCCCCCCGGTGAACGCTTCCCCGACCCGCAGGAGTCCGTTGTGATTCGTTCGTCGCGCGTGATGCTGGCCGCTGCCTCGATGTTTGCGATCCCGCTGGGGCTTTCGGCACAGCCCGGTGGCGTGAAGCCCACCACCCAGCAGAACTTCCCGGTCGATCCGGCGGCCAGTGTGCCGGCCTTGAGCGCACTGGTGTCGGTACGGACCAGCGAGATGGCCGAGGTGATCTCGCGCTTCGCATCCGATCAGCAGGTGCTCCAGCGTCGCTACGACGCCCCCGATTCGCCCGCGCAGCGCACCCGCACCCGTGCGTTCTACACCTCATGGCGAAACCGGCTGGGCGAGCTCGCGTTCGACAAGCTGTCACAGGAGGGGAAGGCGGACTACGTGCTGCTGGAGAATCATCTGCGCTATCAGCTCGAGCTGATGGATCGCGAGGAGGTGCAGCGCAAGGAAATGCTGCCGCTGATGCCCTTCGCCGATCGCGTGCTCGCGCTGCAGGATGCACGTCGCGACCTCAGGACGATCGATGCGCAGGCGTCGGCCCGCATGCTGGCCGATGTCACCAGGACGGTGGACAGCCTGCGCGCCCTCCTGGAGCCGGCGCCGGCGCGCCCCGCCGGCGACAGCGTCAACGGCGCCCCGCGTGCCCCGCGTGCGGCGGCGCCCAAGGTCTCGCGCACGGTCGGCAATCGCGCCGCCGATCAGCTCGATCAGATCCGCAACACCGTGGGCGTGTGGTATCGCTACTACAACGGATACGATCCACTGTTCTCGTGGTGGGCCACCAATCCGTATCAGAAGCTCGATGAGGCGATGCGGCGCTATGCGACCACGATTCGCACGCGCATCGTCGGCATGCCGCCGGCGCCGGTCGTTGCCGGCGCAGCGGGCGGGCAGGGTGGCGGCGGTGCCGCGACGGCGCCCCGCAATGTGGCGGCCGCCAACGAGCCGATCATCGGCGATCCCATCGGCGCCGAAGGCCTCGCGACCGATCTGCGCCACGCCATGATTCCGTACACCGCCGACGAACTGATTGCCATCGCCGAGAAGGAGTACGCGTTCAGTCTCGCGGAAGCGAAGAAGGCGGCGCGCGAGCTGGGCCTCGGCGATGACTGGAAGGCGGCGATGGAAAAGGTGAAGAACATGTACGTCGAGCCCGGCAAGCAGCCGGATCTCATTCGCGATCTCGCGAACGAGGCCGACGCGTTCTTCGCCAAGCACGATTGGGTCACGATTCCGGCGCTGGCGCGGGAAGACTGGCGCATGGAGATGATGCCGCCCGAGCGGCAACGGGTCTCGCCGTTCTTCCTTGGCGGCGATCTCATTCTCGTCTCGTATCCCACCGCCGATATGACCGATGAAGAGAAGCTGATGAGCATGCGCGGCAACAACCCGTTCTTCTCTCGCGCGACGGTGTTTCACGAACTCAACCCCGGTCATCACCTGCAGGGGTTCATGACCGCACGCTACAATGCGCATCGTCGCCTGTTCTCCACGCCGTTCTGGAACGAAGGGCAGTCGCTGTATTGGGAGATGTTCCTGTGGGATCATGATTTCCACGTCACGCCGGAAGATCGTCTTGGCGCCCTCGCGTGGCGCATGCATCGCAGTGCGCGCATCGTGTTCTCGCTCAGCTTTCACCTCGGCAAGATGACGCCGGAGCAGGCCATCGAGTACGTGGTGGACAAGGTGCCGTTCGAGCGCGCCAACGCCGAAGGGGAAGTGCGGCGGTCGTTCAATGGCTCGTACTCGCCGATCTATCAGGCGGCCTACATGCTGGGCGGCCTGCAGCTGCGCGCGCTCTACAAGGAATTGGTCATGTCGAAGAAGATGACCGACCGCGCGTTCCATGACGCGGTGCTGCAGGGCGGACCGATGCCGATCGCGATGGTGCGCGCGCGGCTGGCCAACATCCGGCTCACGCGCGACGGCGCCGCGCCGTGGCGGTTCGCGGACGACCTGCCGGCACCGCGTCCGTTTCCGGTGAAGTAGCGCACCGGAACGGCAACAGTCAGGGCACCGGCAACACCGGTGTGACGCCAAGATTCTCGAAGAGAAACGCGTACTCGTCGGCCATTTCGGCGATCTGTTTGGTGAGCGACGAGCTGCCGTGCCCCGACTGCGTCTCGATCCGGATGAGCACCGGGTTCGGGCCGCGATGCGCGTCCTGCAGCCGCGCCGCGAACTTGAAGGAGTGCGCCGGTACCACGCGATCGTCGTGGTCGGCGGTCGTGATGAGCGTGGCGGGGTAGGCCGCGCCGTCCCGCAGGTTGTGCAGCGGCGAGTAGGCGTAGAGGTACCGGAAGCCCTCGGCGTCGTCGCTCGACCCGTAGTCGGCGATCCAGTTCCAGCCGATCGTGAATTTATGAAAGCGCAGCATGTCCATCACCCCGACGGCCGGCAACGCGACCTTCGCCAACGTGGGACGCTGCGTCATGATCGCGCCCACCAGCAAGCCGCCGTTGGAGCCGCCCGCGATGGCGAGTCTGTCGCTGCAGGTGTAGCCGTTCGCGAACAGCCACTCGGCCACCGCCACGAAGTCGTCGAAGACATTCTGCTTCTTCTCCTTCATGCCCCCCTGGTGCCAGGCCTCGCCGTACTCGTTGCCGCCGCGCAGGTTGGCCTGCACGTACACGCCGCCCTGCTCCAGAAACGCCACGCGCATGGCGCTGAAGTTGGGCGGCAGCGACACGTTGAATCCGCCGTACGCGTACAGCATGGTCGGATTGGCGCCGTCGAGCACGAGTCCCTTCTTCGCCACGATGAAGGCCGGCACCCGCGTGCCATCCCGGCTCGTGACGAACACCTGCGTCGTGTCGAACCGGGTGGGATCGAACGGCAGCGTGACCTCGCGCAGTGGCGTACTCTGCCCCGACGCGAGGTCGTAGCGATACACGGTGATCGGCGCGGTAAACGACGTGAAGCTGTAGTACACCGACGTCGCGTCGTGCTCGCCGTCGAAGCCCCCGGCGGTGCCGATGCCGGGCAGGGTGATCTCGCGCTCGACAGTGCCGTCGATCGCGTGCACGTACACGCGGGTCGTCACGTCCTTCAGATACATCGCGAACAGGCGACCGCCACCCGTCGACATGCCGCTCACGGGCTCGCTGCGCTCGGGGATCACCGTGGTCCAGGTCGCCTCGTCGGGCGCGGCGACATCGATGCGCACCACGCGCTGATTCGGCGCGTGTCGGTTGGTCAACACCAGCAGCTGATCGCCCACGTTGTCGAGCACGTCCATCTGGTCGTCGAACGCCGTCCAGATCGGCGTGAAGACGGGCGCCGCGGCGGTGAGGTCCATGACGTGCAGGGCGTTACCGTCGTGTCCCTGACCGCGGTCGCTGATCGAGAGCACGGCGTAGCGTTCGTCTTCCGTGGTGCCGACGGTGTGGAACCGTTGCGGGTTCGCGCGGTCCTGATAAATCAGGCGGTCCGACGACTGCGGCGTGCCCAACACGTGGAAGAAGACCTGATGGTCCTCGTTCACTGAGGAGAAGGCGGCGTCGGTGTTCGCGGGCGCTGGATACCGGCTGTAGAAGAAGCCGTCGCCGTGCCAAGCGAGCCCGGAGACCTTCACCCAGTCGACGACGTCGGGGAGGTGCTCACGGGTAGCCACGTCCATCACGCGGATCTGCTGCCAGTCGGAGCCGGCCTGGCTCAGCATGTAGGCGATGCGGGTGCCGGCCTTGTTGAACGTCAGCCCGGCCACGCGTGTCGTGCCGTCGGCCGAGAGCGTGTTCGGGTCGATCAGGACCGTCGGGGTGCCATCGGCGCCGTTCTGGAGATAGTACACCGCCTGGTTCTGGAGCCCGTCGTTCTTGGTGAACAGGTGCCAGTGCTGCTTGACGACGGGCGCGGAGTATCGGGGGTAGTTCACCAGTTCCGTCAGCCGGGCCCGGAGGGCGTCGCGGTAGGGGATCCGGTCCAGATACCCGAAGGTGACGCGGTTCTGGGCCTCGACCCATGCCTTCGTGTCGGCCGAGGTGTCGTCTTCCAGCCATCGGAACGGGTCGGACACGAGCGTGCCGTGATAGTCATCCGCCTGGTCGACCTTCCGCGTGGCGGGATAGGTCAGGGGGGCGGTCTGGCGGTCGGGCGTGAGCGGAGAGGTCACGGGAGAGGCGGCACTGGGGGAGCGGACGAGGGGCCCGGCACGGGCCTGCGCCCAACTCTACCGGCGGGCGGCCCACTAGCGCCAGCACCAATTCCGCTGGTATCTTCTGAAGCTCTAGTGTTTTACCGGTTTTTCGAGATTGTTGTGCGTCCCCGGAATCTACCGGGCGGCGATGCCACGTCGGTTCCGGATCGGGGGACTTCGCTCCCAGTCCGCGTCATGGCCTCTCGCACCGTTGGTGTTGGTGTCGTTCGCTGCACGGGCTTCGGCTTCACGCAGATCGACGTCGGACCGCCGGATCTGCAGCACCTGAACCGGGCGCGGTTTGGCCCCGGAGAGAACTATGCATCCGTTTATCGAAACGCAGAAAGAGTGGATGAAGGCTGTGACGCCGTTCCGCCCGGGTGACACCGTGCGTGTCAACGTGCGCGTGAAGGAAGGCGACAAGGAACGCGTGCAGGCGTTTGAAGGCGTATGCATCGCGCGCCGTGGTGGTGGTGTCAGCGAGACGTTCACCGTGCGGAAGATTTCGAACGGTGTCGGCGTCGAGCGTATCTTCCCGATCCACAGCCCGATGGTGGCCGAGATCATCGTGGTTCGCCGTGGCGCCGTGCGCCGTGCGAAGCTGTACTACCTCCGCGACGTGACGGGTAAGGCCGCGCGTATCAAGGAGCGTAAGGTCGTGCGCGCCCCTCGCGGCGCGTAAGACTCACGCGTTTCACGCCACACCAGGAAGCCGGCCCACGTGGCCCGGTGGACCCCGATCGAGCGCACCCTGCGTGCGCAGCACGGACCGCTCCTGGTGGGTGTGGATGAAGTCGGACGGGGCCCGCTTGCGGGCCCCGTTGTCGCATGCGCCATCGTCATGCCCCCCGATCGCCGCGCGATCGCCGGCGTGGACGACTCCAAGAAGCTGGACGCCGCCACCCGCGTGCTCCTCGCCGCCCGCATCCGCGAGCAGGCACTCGTGGTGTCGCTGGGCGCCGCCAGCGCGCGCGAGGTCGACCGCATCAACATCTACCACGCCACCGTCCTTGCCATGCGGCGGGCGCTGGCCCGCGTGCCCGGCAGACTCGGATGCGCGCCGAACCACGTGCTTGTCGACGGCAAGCCGCTCCGGACGCTCGGGGTCGTGCACACGGCGGTCGTGAAGGGCGACGCCAAGTGCTACGCTATTGCCTGTGCCTCCATCGTCGCCAAAGTCACGCGCGACCGGCTCATGCACGCGCTCGCGGCGCGATACGATGGCTACGCGTGGGAGCGCAACAGCGGCTACGGCACCGCGGTGCACCGCGCGGCGCTCGACGAACGCGGGCTCACACCGCATCATCGTCGCAGCTTCTGTCTCGACGAACAAGTGGCCCTGCTGCTTGACCCGGTAACTCCCGATGACCTCGCTGTTCCATTCCCCGGAGAGAATGCATGACTGACGCGACTGGTGGTTCCGATCTCACGAGCATGGCGTCCATCTTCCGCCCCGGTCTGCTCGAGGGGCAGGTTGCCCTCGTCACGGGGGGCGGCACCGGCATCGGTCTCGGCATCTCGCAGTTGCTCGCTGAGCTCGGCGCGCACGTGGTCATGGCGAGTCGCAAGCCGGCCAATCTCGAGGTGGCGCGTGCCGACATCGCAGCGCGCGGCGGCAAAGTGACCGCAGTGCAGCTGGACGTGCGCGATCCTGAGCAGGTGAAGGCCGCGGTCGATGGCGTGGCGCAGCAGCTTGGGCGGATCGACCTGCTCGTGAATAACGCCGCCGGCAACTTCTACGCGCCGAGCGCGACCTTGTCGCCGAACGCGTGGAAGAGTGTGGTCGAGATCGATCTCTACGGCACCTTCTACTGCTCGCAGGCGGTGTACCCGATCATGGCCGCGCAGGGGGGCGGACGCATCGTGAGCACCTCGATGACGCTGCATTATCGCGGCTGGCCCATGATGGCGCACGCCACGGCCGCCAAAGCCGGTGTGGACGCACTCACGCGCACGCTGGCCGTGGAGTGGGCGCCGCAGCGCATTCGCGTGAATGCGATCGCGCCGGGCCCGATTCCCACGGAAGGGGTGCGCAAAGCGTTCACGCCCCCCGCTGACAGTGGCGTCCCCGACGTGTTCGCCGCGGCCGATGCGCGTATGGCCGAGTACGCGAAGAAGGGTATTCCGCTCGGCCGGTGGGGATCGCCGCGCGACATCGCGAACATGGTGGCCTTCCTCGCGTCACCGGCGGGAGACTGGATCACTGGCGCGATCTTCGTGATCGACGGCGGAGAGTGGTTGGCGAAAGCACCGGCGTGAAGACGGCGCTGGCGGTGTGCCACGCGCCGCTGGTGACGCCGCACACAACTGCATGGCCCTTGGTACCGAATGCGTGATACGCGGCACATCGGATGCCGTGTGGCGGCACGAGTTTCCTCTTCGTGGTTCGCGTTATGCGTGACGTATGCAGCGCGAGCCCGATGAAGGGACGTCGACACTCGAGTGTCACCACACGAATGGGAACAGGAGATTTCATGCGGCAGGTCAAGTCTGTGGTAATGGTTGCACTGGCGGCGGGTACGCTGGGGGCATGCGCCACGAAGGGTTTTGTGCGGAAGGGCCTCGAAGAGCAGCGCGTCGCGCTCAGCGGCGAGAAGACCGAGCGCCTGGCGGGCGACGAGGCGCTGCGCACCGATGTGAACGGTCTGCGCACGGATCTCAACGCCCTGCGCAGTGATCTCACCACGATGCGCACCGAGTTCGGCGCGAAGATCACGGCCATGGATGGGCAGGTGAAGTTCGCGATGCCCGTGCACTTCGCCTACGACAACGCAGCGGTCCGTCAGGATGATGAGGCCGCGCTGGCCAAGTTCGCGCAGGTCGCGAATCAGCACTACAAAGGGGCCACGATCACGATCGAAGGATTCGCGGACCCGGCGGGATCGGTTGACTACAACCTGCGTCTGTCGCGCGAACGAGCCGACGCGGTTCGTGACTACCTTGTGACGAAGGGGCTCGATGGTTCCGCCCTGCGCACGGTAGGTTAT
>CANHNQ010000034.1 GCA_947462095.1 Gemmatimonadota bacterium | reverse complement strand
GCTTTCTGTTGGCCAGCGGACAGAGACCTCAATCAACAGAATACGCACGTAGACGCTGGGGTCGATTCAGTCTCGGACAGGGGTTCGATTCCCCTCACCTCCACTTGGGCGCCTCACCGCATTCGCGGTGGGGCGCTTTTGTTTACGCGACCGTCGTGCCCGTCTCCTGTCGTGACGTCGCTGTGGAGCGCCAGTTCCTTGGGAGTTGCTTCAGCAAGCGTGCCTTGAACTTGTGGTAGTCCACCGTGATGGTGTGGCGCGGCGTATCGAGCTGCGGGTAGTCCGGATGGGCCAGTTCTGCGGCGATGGCCGCGTTGAGGTCTCTGGGAGGCGTCCAGGACCCGGAGAGGCGCCTCGCCAGCACTTTGGCCTGCAGTTCGGCCGCCGGCCAGATGCAGCCGAGTGGCTGAAAGAGCCCGATGAACGACAACGTCGGATGGCGCGCGGGGAACATGCGCAAGTAGAGCGGGACAGGGCCACGCGAAAAGTCGGCCACGTCAGGCGCGAGAAACGGATGCGCGATCCAATAGCCGGTGCAGGCCACGATGACGTCGTAGTCCGCCTGCGAGCCGTCGACGAAGTGCACCGTGCGCCCGTCAAAACGCGCGATCTCCGGGCGCGGCGTGATGTGCCCGTGGCGCAGCGCGTAGAACAGCTCCGAGTTCACCGTGGGGTGCGTCGCACCGAACGCATGATCCGGTTCGGGCAGGCCGTATTCACGATTGGCGCCTTGGAGAACACGCAGCAGAAACTGATTGATCCGCGAACGAATCACGCGTGGCATCCACTGCGTGCGTTGTCCGACGACGTCGCTCGGTTGGCCGAAGAGAAACTTGGGCACGATATAGTAGCCGCGGCGCCACGACAGCTCCGTCGTGGCTGAAACGCGGGCCGTCTCCACCGCGACATCGCACGCCGAATTGCCGCCACCGATCACGAGGACACGCTGACCGGCGAACGGTGTCGAGCGCTTGTACTCGTGTGAGTGCATCATCGTGCCGCTGAAGTCGCCGGGATACGACGGCATGCGGGGGCGCCAGTGATGTCCGTTGGCCACCACCACCGCGTCGAACTCTTCCCGTGACTCGTCCGAGCCCGTGCGCACGGCGATCGCCCAGCGGTCACCGGGCAGCGGCTCCACGCACAGGACTTCGACGCCGAAGCGCACGTGGTGCGTGACGCCGAAATGGTCGGCGTAACTCTGGAAATAGCGCGCTAACTGCTCGTGCGACGGGTAGTCGGGATACCATGACGGCATCGGGAAGTCGTGGTACTCCGAGAGCGTTTTCGAGCTGATGATGTGCGTCGTCTCGAAGACGCTCGAATGCGACGACTCGAGCCGGAACAGCCAGTTACCGCCGACCGCAGCATTGCGATCGAAACACACGACGTCGGTGAATCCCGCATCGAGCAGATTCTTCACGGCGGTGATGCCGGACGGGCCGGCACCGATCACCGCGATGCGTGCGCGGCGTGACAGCATGGTCAGGTGAGGGCGGCGTGCGCCGCCGCCAATCGCGCGACCGGCACGCGATACGGCGAGCAGGAGACGTAGTCAAAGCCCGCTTGGTGGCAGAAGGCCACGCTTTGCGGTTCACCGCCGTGCTCCCCGCAGATGCCGACCTTGAGATCGGCTCGGACGGAGCGGCCGTCGCGTACGGCCCACGAGATCAGCTTGCCGACCCCCTTCCGGTCGAGCACTTGGAACGGATCCTCGGCGAGAATGCCCTTCTCGATGTAATGCGGCAGGAAGCGGCCGGCGTCATCACGACTCAGGCCGAAGGTGGTTTGTGTCAGGTCATTGGTGCCGAACGAGAAGAAGTCAGCTTCCGTGGCGATTTCATCGGCCGTGAGCGCCGCGCGCGGCAACTCGATCATCGTGCCAATGAGATACGGGACGCGCTCGCCCATGACGCCCATCACCTGCTCGGCCGCCCGCTCGATGATCGCTCGCTGATGCCGGAACTCGGCGACGTCGGATACCAGCGGGATCATGATCTCCGGGCGGACGTCAATGCCGCGGCGATGTGCGCGTACGGCGGCTTCGAAGATCGCGCGCGCCTGCATCTCGGTGATCTCGGGATACACGATGCCCAGCCGGCACCCGCGATGCCCGAGCATCGGGTTGGTCTCGTGAAGCGCGGCGACGATGCGAGCCAGCTCGGGGCGGGTGAGGCCGAGTGACTGGGCCAGCATCGTGGACTCTTCTCCCCCATGCGGCAGAAACTCGTGCAGCGGCGGATCGAGGAGTCGGATGGTCACCGGAAATCCGTCCATCGCCTGGAAGATCCCCTCGAAATCGGCACGCTGCATGGGCAACAGTTTCTCGAGGGCGCGGCGACGTCCACTCAGATCGCGAGCGACAATCATCTCACGCATCGCGGTGATGCGCTCGCCTTCGAAGAACATGTGCTCCGTGCGGCACAGCCCGATCCCTTCGGCTCCGAAGTTGCGCGCGACGCGTGCATCGCGCGGCGTGTCAGCATTCGCGCGCACGCGCAGCCGACGGTCTTCATCGGCCCAACTCATCAACTTGGCAAAACCGAGATAGGTGGGCGCGTCGGCCGCCGCGAGGGCGCCGTTGTTCACGCGCATCACCTCGCTGGGCTGCGTGGGGAGGTCGCCGGAGAACACCCGCCCGGTGCCGCCATCGAGCGTGATCCAATCGCCTTCGCTGATCACATGCTCGCCGATGCGCATCAGTCGCTGCTCGTGAGAAATCTCGAGGGCGGTGCATCCGACGATGGCGCACTTGCCCATGCCGCGGGCGACGACGGCCGCGTGACTGGTCATGCCGCCGCGGGCTGTCAGCACCGCACGCGCCGCAACGATGCCGTGGAAATCCTCGGGCGTCGTTTCCTCACGCACGAGGATCACCTGCTCGCCCGCCGCGTGGCGCCGCTCAGCCACGTCGGGATCGAATACCACGATGCCGCTGGCGGCCCCGGGGCTGGCCGGCAGCCCAACCGCGAGGGCGGTGGCGCGCACATCCGTGCTGATGACCGGATGCAGGAGCTGGTCGAGCTGATTCGGCTGCATACGCAGCACGGCCTCACGCTGTGAGATCAGCCCCTCGTTCACCATGTCGAGCGCGATACGCAACGCCGCTGCCGTCGTGCGCTTGCCGGTACGCGTCTGCAGTAGATAGAGCGTACCACGCTCGACGGTAAACTCGATGTCCTGCATGTCGCGGAAATGCTGCTCGAGGCGATCCTGCGTGGCCATGAGCGCGGTGTATGCACCCGGGAGCATCGTGGCCATGTCGTCGATGTGCAGCGGTGTGCGGATGCCGGCCACCACGTCCTCGCCCTGGGCATTCACGAGAAACTCGCCGTAGAAGCGACGCTCGCCCGTGGACGGATCGCGCGTGAACGCGACACCGGTTCCGGAGTCATCGCCCATGTTGCCGAAGACCATCGACACGATGTTGACACCGGTGCCCAGCGTGTGCGAGATACCGTTCACGCGGCGGTAGTCGATGGCCTTCTTGAGCGTCCAAGACTTCCACACCGCCTCGATGGCCCCCCACAGCTGCACCTGCGGATCCATCGGGAATTCGTGCCCCGTGGTGAACCGGATCAACTGCAGGTACTCGTGCACCAGCGAGCGCAACGCATCGGCGTTGAGCTCGCTGTCCGTCGTCACCCCGCTCGTGACGCGCTTGCTGCCAAGCAGCTGCTCGAACTTCGCGATCGGCACACCGAGCACGACATCGGCATACATCTGCAGAAAGCGGCGATACGAATCGTATGCAAAACGCGCGTTGCCGCTGGCCTTCGCCAGACCTTCGACCGTCTCGTCGTTGAGGCCGAGATTGAGGATGGTTTCCATCATGCCCGGCATGGAAACCGAGGCACCGGAACGCACCGAGACGAGCAGGGGATTCACCGCATCGCCGAAGCGTTTCCCGCTCACGTCCTCAAGACGCTCGAGGGCGCGCGTCACTTCCTCGCGAAAGGCAGCATCCACCTGCCCATCGGCGAGATACGAGACGCAGCGATGGGCGGCAATGGTGAAACCGGGAGGGACCGGTACACCGAGATTCGTCATCTCGGCGAGATTCGCCCCCTTCCCGCCCAGAATCGTCTTCATGTCCCGCGTACCGTCAGCGCTGCCGTTTCCGAAGAAATAGACGGAGCGGGTCATTCAGTTCTCCCGGTCAGGAAGTGGCACGATCAGTGAGGCGAGTGGGTGGAGCGATGCTTATTCGAACCCGTTGGAAACCCCAGCGCCTCCGCCGGCGCGCAGGAGCTCGGGCTCGAGCGGCGTCGCGGTCGGGTACTTCCCCGAGAAACAGGCATGGCAATATCCATCCGGACCTTCAGGCATCGCAGACAGCATGCCGTCGATGGAGAGGTACCCGAGCGAGTCCACCCCGAGGTGCCGGACAAGCTCGTCATGCGTCATCTGCGCCGCGATCAACTCTTCGCGCCGCGGTGTATCGATGCCGTAGTAACAGGGGCTGATGATGGGTGCGCTGGAGACGCGCATGTGAACCTCGCGTGCGCCTGCCGCACGCACCAGCGACACGAGTCCACGTGTCGTGGTGCCGCGCACGATGGAGTCATCGACCATCACCACACTTTTGCCCTCGAGCAGCTCGCGCACCGGATTGTACTTCACCTTGACCTTGGCAATACGGCCGGCCTGGGTCGGCTGGATAAAGGTGCGCCCGATATAGTGATTCCGGATCAGCGCGAGCTCGTACGAGGTACCGGATTCGTCCGCGAAGCCGAGCGCGGCCGAGTTGGACGAGTCGGGCACGGCGAAGACGATGTCGGCACCGGGGGCTGGGCATTCGCGGGCGAGCTGACGACCAAGCGCACGGCGCGAGCGGTCAACCGAGCCGCTGAACACCGAGCTGTCCGGACGCGCGAAGTACACGTGCTCAAAGACGCAGCGATTGATGGGGGCCGCCGGCAGGGCGCGCACCGAACGGAGTCCCTGCGCGTCGACCGCGATGATCTCTCCCGGTTCAACTTCGCGCTCATAGACCGCGCCCACGATGTCGAGCGCGCAGGTTTCCGATGCGAACACCCATCCATCGCCAAGCCGTCCCATCACGAGCGGACGCCACCCGTGCGGATCGCGCGCCACGAGCACCGTCTCGTCGAGCACGACCAGCAGACAGTACGCGCCCTCGACGCCCTGCAGCGCTTCGGCGACGCGGGCCTCCGGCGTGTCCCCATGGGCCCGCGCGATGCGATGCACGATCGCCTCGGAGTCCATGGTTGACGAAAAGATCGCGCCGCCGTCTTCGAGGTCGCGGCGCAGTTCGACGGCGTTCGTCAGGTTGCCGTTGTGCGCCAGGGCGATGTGGCTCCGCCGCACGCGCGCGAGGATCGGTTGCGCATTCTCGATGGCAGACGCGCCGGCCGTGCTGTACCGTGTGTGACCGATCGCGATCGGTCCACGCAGCGCCTCCATCTCTGCGTCGCCGAATCCTTCCGAGACGAGTCCCATCGCCCGGCTGACGCGCGCATGCCGCGCATCGTCGACGGCAACGATGCCCGCCGACTCCTGGCCGCGATGCTGCAGCGAGTACAAACCGAGCTGCGTCAGTGCTGCTGCGTCCCGAACTCCATAGACGCCGAAAATACCACACATGGGAAAACTCCCGATCAGTCGTTGGTAGGAGCGTGCGATGAGGCCACCGCATGCTCAGCCGGCGTCTCGCCATCCATCGCGAGCGGAATCGCCTCGTGAAACGCCTTCGCGAGCCACGCCATCGGCGCCGAGAAGGTGTCGTCCGAAATCGTGAACTGCGCGCCGCTCTCTGCGGGGGTGACCGTGCCGATCACACGCGCCGGTACCCCATGGCGCTGGGCGATGTGCAGCACCGCAGCGCTGTCCGCGGTGGAGACGACGACGCGCGCGTGCGCTTCACCGAAGAGCAGCGCCCGATGGGGAAGGGTGGACCACGCCGAGAGATCGACGGTGAAGCCGAACATCCGGTCTCGGTCGGCCATGGCGCACTCGGACAGTGCCACCGCCAGCCCACCATCACTGCAGTCGTGGGCCGAGCGCACGGCACCGCCGCGGATCGATTCGAGCAGCGCGTCGATCAGGGCGCGTTCGCGCGTCGGATCACAGAGGGGTGGTTCGCCGATCGTCAGCCCGTGAATCGCGAGCAGGTATTCACTGGCGCCGAGTTCATCGGTGCAGTCGCCAAGCAGGACGATGTCGTCGCCGAGGGACTGGAATCCCGAGGGCGTGACATGGGAGAGTGATTCGATCAGCCCGACCATGCCGATCGTCGGCGTCGGGTGGATCGCGCCCTGCGGATTCTCGTTGTAGAGCGACACGTTACCGCCGGTGACCGGCGTCTCGAGCACGGTGCAGGCTTCACCCATGCCGGCGATCGCCTCGCTCAGCTGGAAGTACACTTCCGGCTTCTTGGGATTGCCGAAGTTGAGGTTGTTGGTGATCGCCATCGGCCGGGCGCCCGTGCAGGCCACGTTGCGGGCCGCTTCGGCGACCGCCGCGCGACCGCCGTTGCGCGGCGACAGCGCGACGTGCCGGCCATTGCCATCGATGCAGAGCGCGATGGCCTTGTCGGTACCGCGGAGCTTCACCACGGCCGCATCGCTGCCGGGACCGCGCATCGTGCTCGTGCGCACCGTGGAATCGTACTGCTGCCATACCCACTTCTTGCTCGCGATCGTTGGCGACGACAGCAGGCGCTCGAGCGTCCACGCGTGGTCGCGCTCTTCGTCGAGGGGGACGACCGCGTGCGCCGGGCGCGCCCGTGCCGCCTTCAAGACCTCGCTCTCGCGCGGTTCGAGCACGTACTGGGGGCACTCGGTCACCAGGCGCGAGCCGGGGAACTCTGCCACCACGCGCTCGCCCTCGGTGACCCGGTACACCGGTTCGGCGATCACTTCGCCGATCACGGCCGCCTCGAGGTCCCACTTGGCCAGAATCGCGCGCACATCATCTTCGTGCCCGAGCTTCGCGACCACGAGCATCCGCTCCTGCGACTCCGACAGCAGAATCTCGTACGGCGTCATACCCTGCTCGCGCACCGGCACCTTCGTGACGTCGATCGTGACGCCCACATCGCCACGCTCGGCCATTTCGGCCGACGACGAGGTGAGACCCGCCGCGCCCATGTCCTGAATCGCGACGATGTGGCCGCTGCGAATCAGTTCGAGCGACGCTTCGAGCAGCAGCTTCTCGGTGAACGGATCGCCGACCTGCACCATGGGGCGCTTGGCCTCGCTGGAGGCGGACAGATCTTCCGAGGCGAAGGACGCGCCGTGAATCCCGTCGCGGCCCGTACGTGCACCGACGGCCATGATCGGGTTGCCGACTCCCGATGCCACCGCGGTAATCAGTTCGTCTTCGCGCATCAGGCCAACGCACATGGCGTTGACGAGCGGGTTACCCTCGTAGGAGGGGTCGAACACGACCTCGCCGCCAACCGTGGGCACGCCGACACAATTGCCGTAGTCGCCGATGCCCTTCACGACGCCGGCAAAGAGCCAGCGGACACGGCTCGACGTGAGCGGACCGAAGCGCAGCGAGTTGAGCAGCGCGATCGGCCGCGCACCCATCGTGAATACGTCACGAAGAATGCCACCCACGCCGGTGGCAGCACCCTGATACGGCTCGACGGCCGACGGGTGATTGTGCGACTCGATCTTGAACGCGACTGCCCAGCCGTCACCGACGGAGATGACGCCGGCGTTTTCGCCGGGGCCTTGCAGCACCCATGGTGCCTTCGTGGGCAGGGTCTTCAGCATCGGGCGTGAATGCTTGTACGAGCAGTGCTCGCTCCAGAGCGCACTCACGACACCGAGCTCGGTGAACGTCGGCGTCCGGCCGAGCATCGCAATCAGGCGCTCGTACTCGAACTCAGTAATGCCATGTTCGGCCACCATGGCCGGCGTGATGACCGGATCGCCGGGGCGCGATTCCACGGGACGGGCGTTGGACGCGGCGGTCATGCCTTCACCTCGGCGAGCATCGATTCCAGGATTGAGGCGAACAACGGAACGCCGTCGGTCGAACCAAGCGTCGCGTCGAGCGCGCGCTCAGGGTGGGGCATCATACCCAGCACGTTCCCCTCGGCGCTGACGATGCCGGCGATGTTGCGCAGCGAGCCGTTGGGATTGGCCGAGGCAGTCGCCTCGCCGTGTGCGTTCACGTAGCGGAACACGACCTGCCCCTCGCCTTCAAGGCGCGCCAGCGTGTCGGCATCCGCCGTATAGCGACCGTCGCCGTGGGCCACGGGAATCGAGATGACCTGACCGATGTGGTACTGCGACGTGTAGCGGGTTGCGATCGACTCGACGCGCAGCTGCACCGGTGCACTCACGAAGCGCAGGCTGGCATTCCGCAGGAGCGCACCGGGCAGCAGCCCCGCTTCACAGGCGATCTGGAAGCCGTTGCAGATCCCGAGCACCGGCCCGCCGCGCTTCGCAAAGGCGATGACTTCCTGCATGATCGGGCTGAAACGCGCGATGGCCCCGGCTCGGAGGTAATCACCGTAGCTGAAACCGCCGGGCAGGATGACGAGATCGACGTGCTGGAGATCGTGATCTTTGTGCCAGAGATACACCGCCTCGTGACCGAGGTGATCGGCGATGGCGTGGTAGGCGTCCTCGTCGCAGTTCGAGCCGGGAAACCGAACGATGCCGGCCTTCACGCGTGCTCCACCGACGCGATCTCGAAGTCTTCGGTCACGGGGTTGGCCAGCAACTTCTCGCACATGGCCGTGGCGCGCGCTCGCGCGGCCTCCGCGGTCGTCGCTTCGGTCTCCACGATCACGTGGCGCCCGACCCGCACATCACTCACATCGGCGAAGCCGAGCGAGTGAAGGGCGTCAGCGACCGCCTTACCTTGGGGATCGAGGATCCCGCGACGCGGAACGATATGGATGGCGCAACGGAAACGGGTCATGCCAAGGGCTCCTCGCGGCCGGCGTCCGGCGCGATGTTCTGTCGTGAAGGACGACGGCGTCGGCGACGGCGTCGGGGGTCGAGGGGTTCATCGAGCTCATCCTCGGTCGCGTCGTCATCCTCACGCGCGCCGGGCATGCGATCGAGCAACCCGAGAAAAACGGTGCGACCGATGCCGTAGAGCACATAGGCCATCAGGGCAGGGAAGAAGAACTTCTTGGGCAGGAAGATCACGCCCACAAACGTGCCGACGACCAACAGAAATCCGAGGATGCCGTTGAGCGTGCGAAAATTCACCGTCGGTACTTTGGCATACTGCACGTTGCTGATCATCAGCATGCCGAGACCGAGCATGACCCAGCGCAGCATCTGATGCCAGGGCAGATCGCCAATCATCGTCTCGGTGTAGAGCGGCGTCTGGCTGAACCAGTAATACGTCGCGAGCGCCATGCCGGCCGCCGGACTGGGCAGTCCGGTGAAGTGCGTGTTCTTCGTGCCGGCCTGTTCGACGTTGAAACGCGCCAGACGCATGACGGCGCACGCGGTGAAGAAGAAGCAGAAGATCCATTCCCACCGGGTGCTCTGAAACACGGCGAAATACATGATGAGCGCCGGCGCGGTGCCGAACGAGATCGCATCCACCAGCGAGTCGAGCTCTTCACCGAAGCGGGTGCCGGACTTCGTGGCGCGCGCAATGCGACCATCCAGCGTATCGGCGATGGCACCGAACACGATGAACCGCGCTGCCGCATCGAAGTCGCCGCGCGACGCCGCGACGATTGCAAAGATGCCGAAGAAGAGGTTGGCGAGCGTGAACCCGTTGGGGAGCGCCACCGCGGCACGGGGGCGCGTGCGACGCGGACGCTCTATCCCATCGGCGCCGGTCCCGCGCGCATCCAGGCGGCTCATGTGGGCATTCCGATTGGAGTACGATAGACCCACGCCACCGAGAGGGCGACGAGCGTGAGGACGAATCCGGCAAGCCACAGTGGCCACGAGCGGAAGCGTAGTGCGGCGGCGAACGTCAGGACGGCCAGTCCGGCGGCGCTGAGCACGAGCGGATAGCCCTCACGCGAGAACATCAAACGGCATCCTCGGGGAGTCCGAGCCGCACCAGATCCATCGGTGCGCCGGTGAGCCGGGCGAAGGCGTCGCGATAGCGCAAACTCGTTGCCCGGATGACATCGTCTGGAAGTGTCGGCGCTGGCGCTTCCCCGTTCCATCGCCCCGCCCGTCGTTCCACGTCGAGCCAGTCGCGCAGCGGCTGCTTGTCGAAGCTCGGCTGGCCGCGCCCCGGCGTGTAGCTGTCGGCCGGCCAGAAGCGGGAACTGTCGGGCGTGAGGACTTCATCGATCAGCAGCAGCCGTCCGTCGCGCCAGCCGAACTCAAACTTGGTGTCGGCCACGATGATCCCGCGCGGTTCGGCGGTGGCCCGTCCGAATTCGTACACGGTACGCGCCAACCGCTCGAGGGTGGCGGCAGTGTCCGCGCCGACGGACTCGATCACACTGGCGATCGTAATGTTCTCGTCGTGGCCGGTCTCCGCCTTGGTGGCGGGACTAAAGATCGGCGGCTCGAGTCGATCGCTCTCGCGCAGGCCAACCGCCAGCGCCTCGCCCGCGAGTGTCCCGTGCGCCTGATACTCCTTCCACGCCGACCCGGTGATGTACCCACGAATCACGCATTCGATCGGTACAACCTCGGCACGCACGCACAGCATGCTCCGGCCGGCGAGAGCGTCACGATACGGGGCGAGCGCGGGCACTTCGCGCACAATCTCGTCGGTGTCGGCGGAGAGCAGGTGATGCGCGACCACGCCAGAGAGTTGGGACAGCCACCACGCGGTGAGCTGCGTGAGTACGGCGCCCTTGTACGGGATCGCTTCGTTCATGACGACATCAAAGGCACTGATGCGGTCCGTCGTCACGAGCAGGAGGCGCTCGTCGTCCACCGCGTAGACGTCACGGACTTTTCCGCGGCGTACGAGCGGCAACGGCAGGGACGTCGTGAGCATCGCCGCGCGCAGGGCCGTGCTCATACGCGGACCTCTTCAAGCTCAACGCCGGCGCGCTCACGAGCCAGCCACGGCGCGACGTGCTCATCGAGGAACTCCACGACCTGCTCGGGGGAACGGCCCACGAAGCGCGCCGGCTCCGTCACCGCCTGCAGGTCTTCCAACGGGATGCCGAACGCCGGGTCGGCGGCGAGTCGCTCCAACATGTCGTTGCGCGGCGCGCCATCTTTCACGGCACGGGCGGCATCGATGCTGTGACCGCGAATGAGTTCGTGGGCTTCCTGTCGGTCACCGCCGGCGCGAACGAAGCGCACGATGATCTCCTCGGTGGCCATGAACGGCAGTTCGTCGTCGACACGGCGTCGGATCCGCGCCGGATGCACTTCGAGGCCGCGCACCACGTTCTGCATGAGCACCAGAATTGCGTCGGTCGCTAGAAACGACTCGGGAATCACCAGACGGCGATTCGCCGAGTCGTCGAGCGTCCGCTCAAAGTACTGGACGGCGTGCGTCTGATTCGCGTTGGGTTCCAGCGACAGCACGAATCGCGCGAGGGCGGCGATCCGCTCCGAGCGCATCGGGTTGCGCTTGTATGCCATGGCGGACGACCCGATTTGGTTCTTCTCGAACGGCTCTTCGATCTCGCCGAAGGCCTGCAGCATGCGGATGTCACCGGAAAACTTGGACGCGGTGGCGGCGATGCCGGCCACGACGCCCAGCACCTGTGCGTCCACCTTGCGGGAGTACGTCTGACCACTCACCGGGATCGAGGCTGCGAAGCCCATGCGCATCGTCACGAGGCGGTCGAGTTCACGAACCTTGGCGTGATCGCCTTCAAACAGGGACAGGAAGCTCGCCTGCGTTCCCGTGGTGCCCTTCACGCCGCGGAACGGCAGCTGCGCGATGCGGTACTCGAGATCCTCGAGGTCCAGGAGCATGTCCTGCATCCACAACGTCGCGCGCTTGCCGACCGTCGTGAGCTGTGCCGGCTGCAGGTGCGTGTAGCCGAGGGCCGGCTCGTCTTTCCATTCGCGCGCGAATGCCCCGAGCGCGTCGAGCGAATCCAGCAGCTTCTCGCGCAGCAGATGCAGGGCGCGGCGCATGAGAATCAGCTCGGCATTGTCGGTGACGAAGCAGCTGGTGGCGCCGAGGTGGATGAATTTCCGGGCCGCCGGTGCCACGTCGCCGAAGGCGTGGACATGCGCCATCACGTCATGGCGGAACTTCTTCTCGTACACCGCGACCGCATCGAAGTCGATGTCGTCAAGATGGGCGCGCATCTCCTCAATCGCGGCCTCGGGAATGGCGATTCCGAGACTCTGCTGCGCTTCGGCGAGGGCGAGCCACAGCCGACGCCACAGGCCGTACCGCGTTTGCGGGCCCCACAGCGTGAGCATGGCGCGCGACGCGTAGCGGTCGGCGAGCGGCGAGGTGTACGACGTGCGGTCAGGTGCGGTCACGGTATCAGCGGAGAGAGAACGAGGTCTGGAGATACTGGCGATTGCGCTCGAATACCACGGCCACGGGTCCGCGCGCGCCATACCGGTCGATAGCGGCCGACGCCGACTCGGCTGAATTCACGCGCGTCTGCCCGACCTGTACGATGACATCGCCGTCCTGCAGGCCGATTTCGTCGCGGATCCGATCGGACGCGCGATACACGAGGGCGCCGGCGTTTGACGCGACGCCGCGCTCCTGACGGATCACATCGGTGAGCGTGACGAGCTGCAGTTCGCGGAGCACGGTGACTTTGGGCGCGCTGACCTCGGGGGCGTCGGCCACGGGCAGCGAGAAACGGAGCTCACTGCCGCTCCGGCGTACCGTCACCGGCAATCGCTCACCGACCCGCAAGTCGAGCAGGCGCGCTTCCCAGTCGAACGGATTCTTGACGGGGCGGCTGCCGGCCGCGATCACCTGATCGCCGGCGCGCACACCCGCCCGGTCGGCCGGTGAGCCGGGCACGACGCGAGCAACGATCGCGCCGACGGCTGCGGCCTCGCGGGCGCTCTGCACGTCAGGCGTCTGTAGCCGGATGCCGACCCAGGGCTGCCGCACGGAGCCATGATCGAGCAGGTCTTCCACAATACGCTTCGTGCGGTCAATCGGGATCGCGAATCCGAGCCCCACCGACCCGCCGCTGGGTGAATAAATCGAGCTGTTCACGCCGACCACTTCGCCCGCGGCGTTCACCAGCGGGCCGCCGGAATTGCCCGGGTTGATCGCCGCATCGGTCTGGATCATGTCGACGTACACCCCGCCGCCGTCGCCTCGTCCGGCCAGATTACGGCCGACCGCGCTCACCACGCCGACCGAGACACTGGGCTCGCTGTTGCCCAGCACGAAGCCGAACGGGTTACCGATCGCGATCGACCACTCGCCCACGATCAGCGTCGATGAGCTGCCCAGCGGTGCCACCGGCAGGCCCTTCGCCTTGATGCGCACGACGGCGAGGTCGTTCGTTTCGTCGATCCCCACCACCGTCGCGTCGAACGAGGCACCGTCGCGCATGCCGATGGAAACCTTGGTGGCGCCCGAGATCACATGCGCGTTGGTCACGATGATGCCGTCACTGCGCACGATGAATCCCGAGCCGATACCGGCGTTGCGGCGCTCGCCGGACCGTCCGCCCATGAAGTACTCGAAGAAATCGACCGGGACCTTCTGCACCGTTTCCGTCTGCACGGTGACCACGGCCGGCGCCACGCGCTCGACGGCGGTCGTGATGGCCGTCCGGCGCGACGCGTCGACGGATTGCGCCGGCACGGGTCCAACGGGCTTGGCTGGGGCGGCTGGTAACGTGCGGGCCTGCGCGTTCGACGTGCTCGGATTGGCCCCCTCGCACCCGATGAGCGCGAGTGCCACCAGCAGCGTGAGCGTGGGACGCGGCACCATTAGCGGCGATCCCAGGTCACGACGCATCGGTGTAAAGCCCGGCGGGATACGTCACTTCGCGCAGCGAGAGACCGTGAGCCGGCGCCGGGGCCGAGGTGGCGGTGTTGTCGGGTGCCACGAGCAGCCGCGCGATCGTACCGCGCGGACGCCGACCCTGAGCTACGTCAACCATCGTTCCGACGAGAAAACGCACCATGTGATGGAGAAATCGGTTGGCCGCCACTTCGAACACCCAGCCGCCGTCGCGCTCGACCCACCGAGCCCGCTCAATGATGCACCGATGGTGATCATCAGCCGGCGCCGTGTGCGCGACCGCAAACGCACGGAAGGTGTGCTCACCCAGCACACTGTCGGCCTCGCCCTGAAGCGCCGCCGGATCGAGCGGGTGACTGATCGCCCACTCGAAGCGCCGACGGAACGGGGAGCGTGCCGCCTCATCCGTCCCGATAAGATAACCGTATCGGCGTGCGATGGCGCTCCGCCGCGGATGGAACTCGGGATCCATCCGGTGCGCTTCGGCCACCCAGATGTCGCTGGGCAGGATCGCGTTCATGGCCCGGCGAAGCGTCGCGGGATTCCAACGTGCCGGCACCCGGACCCCGACACCCTGACCGTGCGCGTGCACGCCGGCGTCGGTTCGGCCCGCGCCGATGGCGGGGATGGCGGTCGCGCACAACCGGGCGAGGGCCACTTCCATGTCGCCTTGTACGGTGCGGACGACGGGTTGACGCTGCCAGCCGGCGAAGCGCCCCCCGTCATACTGCGTTACCAGGAGGATCGGTCGCGGGTCCATGACGGTCGGAAGCTACGCACAGCACGCGCGCGCTTCAACTGATGCGAGTTCAAAGGCGCCCGACTATTGCGCTGTCGCGTCCGCTGACGTTTCCTCCAGTCGTCATGCCTCCTCGCTCACTTGCCTCGCTGGCGTACGCGCTGTCCGCCACCTCCGATCTCGACGGTGCCCTCATCGCCCTGGGGGAGTGCCTCGCCGAGTTGGACCGGGGCGCGTCGGTCGCGTTGTTACAGTACGATGCCCGCCGCGACATGCTCTGTGACCGCCTCACCCCGGTCGGAGCACGGGTCATCCGAACGTCGATGGAGACCACCTTCGATCATCTCCCTGAGGCGGCTCGCGCCAACATCCTGACGGGGGGGCCCTTCGTCGACGTCAGCGACCGGTCGGCCGACTACGCCCGACTGTGCGGCTTTTCAGCAGCGCTCGATGGAGGGATTCTGGCCGTGCGCGGGCTGAAGGTGGAGGGGCTGCTGGGCGCCGTGCTGGCCCTGTACGAACCTCGCAAGATCTTCGGGACGCGCACCACCGAGCGGCTAGCGCCTGCCGTCGCGCTCTTTGATCTCGCGTACGTACGGCTCGCGGAGCGCGACGCGCGTGAAGAGGCCGTACGGACGCTCGAGGACGTGACGCAGCGGGTGCACGGCGAGTACGTGCGGAAGCTCAACGCCCTGCAAACGGAGCTACGCGAAGCGCGCAACACGCCCCGCGAGGGCACCGCGCTCACGCCGGACGAGGCGATTGCGATTCAGGCTGACGCGGCGCGGTCCGGTGAGGAGGCTCGGCGAGCGCTGCGCCGAGCGGAACGTGCCGACCAACAACTCACCTCGGCGGTCAGCCAGCTCGAGCAGGCCCATGTGGAGTTGCATCGCCGCAGCGAAGCGCTCCGGCAGCGGACTCGGACGCTCTACCTGCTCGACCGTGCACTCTCGCTCGATGCCGAGACCAGCGATGCCAAAACGCTGGTGGACGGGGTGCTGGCGTTGGTGGGCGATGACATGCAGGCCCAGCGATGCTCACTCATGCTGCAGGCGCCCGAGCCCGACTACCTCTACCTGGCGGCCGCGCGCGGTATCGCGCCCAACATCATGGAGGGCATGCGCATCCGCATCGGGGAAGGGGTCGCCGGCCGGGTCGCCGCCGCGCGCGAGCCGTTGCTGGTGCAGGACGTCCGCGAAGCCTCCCAGCATCCGCTGCTCCATGATCAATACTTCACCACCGGAAGCTTCATCAGTTTTCCATTGGTCTATCACGGGGATCTGGTCGGCGTGCTGAATCTTACGAATCGGGCCCAGCGCGGCATTTATACTGATGAAGACGTCGAGCGTGTGCGGCTCCTGGGCCTCGTCATCTCGCTGATCATGTCACGGAATGCGCTCTCGGCGCGCCTGCTCGAGTCGATCAATGTCCGCTGAGAGCTTAGGGCAGGCGATTCGCCGGCTGGCTGCGCATGAGTCGCTCGATGCCGAAAGCGTGCGGCGTGCCTTCGGGGTGATCATGCGCGGCGAAGGCACACCGGTGCAGGTGGCTGCCCTCCTCATGGCGTTGCGCGTGAAGGGAGAAACGCCCACCGAAGTCGCGGGCGTGGTCGAAGCCCTGCGCGAAGCGATGATCGTCCTGCCGTCCGAGCGTCCCGACGAATTAGTGGACACCTGTGGCACCGGCGGCGGGGCGCTCACCACCTTCAATATCTCGACGGCGGCCGCGCTGGTTGCGGCCGGCATGGGGGTCCGCGTCGCGAAGCATGGCAATCGGTCATTCACGTCCCGGTCCGGCAGTGCCGATGTCCTGGAGGCGCTTGGGGTCGTGATCGACACGACGCCGACGGCGATGGCAGCTACTTTGGCCGACGCTGGCATCGTCTTCATGTTCGCTCCGCTGATGCACCCCGCGCTGCGGCATGTCGGTCCGGTGCGCCGTGAACTCGCGGTACCGACCGTGATGAATATTGTCGGCCCGCTCGCGAACCCGGCGCGTGCCGGGCGTCAGGTGGTGGGTGTGGCGGAGCGGTCTCGATTGGGGCTACTCGCCGACGCACTCGCCGCGCTGGACACCGTGCGGGCGATGGTCGTTCACGGCGAGCCAGGGCTCGACGAGATCTCCCCGGTGGGGCCGACGCACGTGATGGAGGTGCGTGCTGGGCGCACCGTGTCCTGGACGATCGACCCCGGTGCGCACGGCATCACGGGGATCTCGCTCGACGACCTGTCGGGTGGCGATCCGGCGCACAATGCGCAGCTGATCGAGGATGTGCTGGGGGGCGGCGGCACCGCGGGGGCGCAGGCTGCTGTCCTGCTGAACGCGGCGGCGGCGTTGTATGTGAGCCGCGACGACGGGAGCTATCCCGATGCGCTGGAGGCGACCCGGCGCGCCATGGCCGACGGCGTCGGCCTCGCCGCCTTGCAGCGCCTGCGTGTGGCATCCAACGCGGCCCGACGCTAGTCGGACCGCCTCGGACGTCCGGCAGCGGGTTAGTATCGGCGGAGGACGCCGACGACGATGCCCTGAATGCGCACATCGTCTTCGTGCACGAACAGCGGAGACATCGTTTCGTTGGCCGGCTGGAGCCGGATGCGGCCGTCCCGCTCGCGATAATAGCGTTTGACCGTGGCGCCGGAGCCATCGAGCATCGCAATGACCATTTCGCCATTGTCGGCGGCATTGCGATCGTTGATTACGACGTAGTCGCCATCCTTGATCTGCTCCTCGATCATCGAGTCGCCGCGGACCTTCAGCACATAATGGCTGCCGCTGCGGCGCAGGAAACCGTCCGGCACGGACATCGTTTCGCCCGTATGCATCGCCTCGATCGGTGCACCGGCGGCAACGGAGCCAAGCAAGGGAAGCTCCACCGACCGCTGAAACACCTCGGTAGGGAGAATCTCGATGGCACGGCTCTCGTTGTACGAACGCTTGATGTATCCCTTGCGTTCGAGGTTGGTCAGGTGCTCGTGCACGGTTGCCAGCGAGTTATAGTTGAATCGCGACGCGATCTCTTCGAAACTCGGGGCGTATCCATTCTCTTCGTTGTAATCGGAGAGAAAAGACAGAATTTCCCGCTGTCGCTTGGTGAGCGGCATGGTTGCTCCACGAAAGGGGACCTACAGAGTCTGGCCCCGAACGCAGGCCGAATCCACCAAACGCCACGCTAACCGAATACAGGCCGAAGTGCAAGCATTTTCTTCAGGACCGGTGTGGACCTTTCCGTCCGGCACCCTCGGCGACCTCACCCGCGCCTCCCATGAACGGGCGGCCCTCGCGCGCCCCTCGCTTCCCGAGCTTCGGGCCGCTGCCCGCGACGTGCCGTCGGCACCCGCCGCGGCCGATGTTTTCGCCGCCGCTCTTCGTGGTCCGGTCATCCGCGTGATCGCCGAGGTAAAGCGTGCGTCCCCGTCCAAGGGCGCGATCAATCCCGGCATCGATGCGGCCGACCAGGCCGCGCACTACGTCGCGGGAGGGGCCGCCGCCATCTCGGTGCTCACCGAACCCACTCGATTCGGCGGGTCGTTGGACGATCTGTCGGCCGTGGCGGCGCGCGTGGGCGTACCGGCCATTCGGAAAGACTTTCTTGTCGATCCCGTGCAGTTGTGGGAAGCGCGGGCGCGTGGCGCGACTGCGGCGCTGCTGATCGTTCGCGCCCTGTCGCCCGCTGAACTCCCGCTCATGATGGATGCGGCCCGTGAGTGTGGACTGGCGACGCTCGTCGAGATCCGCGATGAGAGAGAACTCGAGCGCGCGCTCGAGGTCGGGGCAACGGTCATCGGTGTGAATAATCGGAACCTCGAGACGCTGGTCATCGATCCGTCCACGGCCCCCTCGCTGATCCCGCGGATTCCGACGCACTGCGTCGCGGTGGCGGAGAGCGGCATGCAGACCGCCGAGGATATCCTCGCGTCCGCCGTCGCCGGTGCCGATGCGATTCTTGTCGGCAGCGCCATCTCCGCGTCGGCGGATCCCACGGCGTCAGTGCGCGCGCTGACGGCGATGCCGCGCTCCATCACGGCGCGTCGATGAGCGGGGCGGCGGTCTCCGGTCCTCATCGCGAGGTGCCGGTCGAGGTCAAAATCTGCGGGCTGACGCGCGCCGCTGATGCCGCACACGCTCGCCACAGCGGGGCGTCCTGTCTCGGTGCCATCATGGCGGGCGGTCCCCGGCTGCTCACCATGGAACAGGCGCGTGCCGTGCTGGGCCCGCGCCGTCACGAGGTGCAGCGGGTCGTGGTCTTTGGCGACCAGACGGCTGAGGAGGTCATCGTCGCGGTGCGCACACTCGATCTCGACATCGCCCAATTGCACGGGGCATGCACGGTGGCGTCCATCGAGGCGATTCGTCGTGCGACCGGACGCAGCGTGTGGCCGGTGCTGCGCGTGGCGGGAACGACGTTGCCGGACGATGCCGCGCGACTGGGGGCGGCCGCCGGCGCCGTGGTGCTCGATGCGCACGTCGTCGGACAGTTGGGTGGAACCGGCGTCGCATTGGATTGGTCCGGACTGCAGGATGCGGTCGAGGCGCTGCGACGGACAGTGCCAGGGATTCGCGTGATCCTCGCTGGCGGGTTACGTCCGGCCAATGTGATCGATGCGATCCGATTGCTTTCTCCGGACGTCGTGGACGTATCTTCAGGCGTGGAATCCGTGACGGGTGTCAAGGATCCGGTGTTGGTTGAACAGTTCGTCGCGGCCGTACGCTCGGCCGGAGGGATGCAGCGATGACTATGGTGGATACCACGAGCGGCGCCGTCGCGCCGACGGATCGTTTCGGCCCGTTCGGCGGACGCTACGTTCCGGAAACGTTGATCCCGGCGCTCGATGCGCTCGAGGCGGCATTTGACGCCACGCAGCTGGACGCCGCGTTTCAGGCGGAGCTCGATGCCTTGCTCCGTGAGTACGTCGGCCGGCCCACGGCCCTCTCCTTCGCGCCTCGGTTGAGCGCGCGCATCGGCGCACCGGTCTGGATGAAGCGCGAAGACCTGTGTCACACCGGCGCACACAAGATCAACAACACGGTCGGGCAGGCGATGCTGGCTCGCCGGATGGGCAAGCGCCGCATCATCGCCGAGACGGGTGCGGGACAGCATGGCGTGGCGACCGCGACCATCTGCGCGCGCTTCGGGCTGGAGTGCGTCGTCTACATGGGCGAAGAGGACATGCAGCGTCAGGCGCTGAACGTGTTCCGCATGCGCCTCCTCGGCGCGACGGTGATTCCCGTGCTGTCGGGGACGCGCACCCTCAAGGACGCGACGACGGAAGCGATTCGCGACTGGGTCGGATCGGTGAACGATAGCCATTACATCATCGGGTCCGTGGTCGGGCCGTCGCCGTATCCGCGCATGGTGCGCGAGTTTCAGTCGGTGATCGGACGTGAAGCGCGCGCACAGATGCTCGCGCGGGCGGGCGCGCTGCCGAAGACCGTCGTTGCATGCGTCGGTGGTGGGTCGAACGCGATGGGCATCTTCGCGGGCTTCGTCGGCGATGCCGGTGTCGAGCTCGTGGGCGTCGAGGCGGCGGGTGAAGGACTTCACACCGAGCGGCACAGCGCGTCGATCACCCGTGGGACACCGGGCGTGTTGCACGGATCACTCAGCTACCTGCTGCAAGATGCCAACGGACAGGTGCATCCGGCGCACAGCATTTCAGCCGGCCTGGATTATCCAGGTGTCGGCCCTGAGCACGCGTGGTTGCACGACAGCGGACGGGCCGAGTACGTGTCCATCGACGATACGGAAGCGCTGCGTGGTGTTGCGCTGCTGAGCCGACTCGAAGGGATCATCCCGGCGCTCGAGACGGCGCATGCGGTGGCGTGGATCGAGCGGGAAGCGGGACGCTGGTCAGAGCAGGATCCCGTGCTGCTGTGCGTCAGCGGCCGCGGAGACAAGGACATCGGGACGATTAATCAGTACACGCTGCCCGAGGTATGACGACGACTGGTCACGAGGTGGCCGCGTCGCCGCAGGCGGTGGCCGCGATCGAGGACGCGTTACGTGCGTTCGCGAAGGCGCTTCGTGCCGTGCAGTTGTACCTGCCGAACAACCCGACGCGGGCGGCCGCGATCGACAAAGTGCGCACGGCATTCGGTGAAGTGTGGCACGTGGCAAATCCCCTTGAGATCCAGATCAAGGAAGCCGCCTTCGTGTGGGAAGGGACGACCGTGTATCGCGATGCGGAACGCGGCACCGATGGGCTGCCGTGGCTGCTGTATCGCGATGGATTGCGATCGCTCGTCGTGCACAGTGGCTTTGAAACCGCGGACCTGGACGCGTTGCTGGCCATCCTACACAAGGCCCGTGCCGCGTCCGCCGACGACGATGATCTGGTCACGCGCTTGTGGGTCGCGGATCTGGCCACACTCGAATATCGACACGTTGAGCACGCTGCCGCCGGCGACCTGCCAGTGGTCAGCGGTGCGGATCGTCCGGGTATGGCCGTGTTTGATCCCGCGAGTGCGCCGCTGGCGGTTCCCTTCGCGGAGTCGCCTCCCCCGGGTGAAGGGCCGCCGCCGGGCATCGTCCGCGTGGAGGACTTCGAGAGCACACTCCATTTCCTTGACACGCGTGAAGCCGCGTACCTGCAAGAGGAACTGAAGCGCGAGTACGCCGACGATCATCGCAAGCTGGTACTGGCGAGTCTGTTCGACGTGATCGAAGGGCAGTCGGCGCCGGATGCACAGCTCGAAGCGTTGCGCATCGTCGATCATCTGTTGATCGAATTTCTGACGCACGGCGAATACGAACTCGTCGCGTTGACGCTCCGTGAGGCGTCCACGGCGTCGCGACGGGTGACGGCGGACGACCGCGTGACGACGGCGCTGCGGGACCTGCCGGCCCGGCTGAGCGAGCCATCGGTTATGGCGCAACTCCTCCAGGCCCTCGACGAAAGTGCGCGCGCCCCGGTGGCATCGTTGCTCGAGGGGCTGTTCGTTGAGCTACGGCCGACGGCCCTCGAACCGCTCGTGTCCTGGCTCGGCAGCGCGACCGCATCCCCGGCGCGAGCTTCGATTGAGCGCGCCTCGGCACGGTTGGCCAGCGCGCATACGATGGAACTCGCGCACTTGCTCGAGCATGACAACGATGTGGTCGTACGCGGCGCTCTGCGACTGGCTGCACAGTTGGCGACACCGGCGGCGGTGCCGGGGCTGTCCCGACTGTTGCGTGGCCGCGATCCGAAGTTGCGCGTCGAGGCGCTGACGGTGCTCGGCGAGATTGCCTCCCCGGCCGCGCTTCAGGCCGTCGAGCGTGCCATTGATGATAGCGACCGCGACGTGCGTGTCGCCGCATTCCGAGTCATCGGGGCGAAAGCGCACGCCGGCGCGCTCCCCCGATTGCTCGACGCGATGCGGCGGAAGGAGATGAGGGGGGCGGACCTGAGCGAAAAAATGGCACTCTTCGAGGCATTCGGCAGCATGTGTGGTGATGCCGGCGTCCCCGAACTCGACAGGCTGCTGAATGCGCGCGGACTGCTCGGGGCCCGCGAGCCCGCGGAACTCCGCGCCTGCGCGGCCCGCGCCTTGGGAATCGTTGCGTCGACGGCCGCCGTCGCCGCGCTGCAGCGCGCCGCGGATACGAAGGATGTGGTGGTGCGCAGTGCCGTCGCGCGCGCCATGCGGGGCAACGCATGACGACCCCGATGGCGGCGGCCGGTCGGGAGTCGACCGGCGATCCGCAGGCGCAGCGTACGGCACGTGGGTTCGTGGTGGCACTGCACGGCGCCGTCCGCGCGGTGCGCCTGTATCCAATCGAGAATAGCGCGGTCCAGAAAGCCATTGCCGATGTCGGGCATGCCGCGGAGCGGGTGGAGGTGGCCGACGGGCAGTGTCGACTGCGGCGTATCGGCGACTACCTGTTCGTCAACGAAACGCGGCTGCGCCTCACGCTCGACAACTATGCCGCCGTCGCCTACGTGCTCGGCCTCCTTCGCGAAGCCGGGCTCGGTGGATTTTCCGTGGTCGGACCGGCCACGCCGCGTGGCTGGGTGGTATTGCTCGCGTTCCTGCAGGCACCGCCGCTGGAGTATCCCGAAGGGGAGCGCCTTGCGCAGCTGTCGGCGCGTGTTGAACAGTCCGGGGTCGATTGCTTCGACTTCTTTCCGCCGGTCGACGAATCTGATCAGCCGGAGACGGAGCTGGACGGAAAGGAACGTGCGCGGCAGACGTACGTGCGGTCGCTCGACGTGTCCCGCGAAGTCATGACGTCGGCGCGACTCGGGCGGAGTGCGGGACTCAAGCGGGTCAAGCGTGCGGTTCAGGGCATCGTCGATGCCATCCTCACCGATGCGGCCTCGCTGATCGGCTTGACGACGCTGCGGGAATTCGACGAGTACACGTTTGTGCATAGCGTTAATGTGAGCATCCTCTCGGTCGCGCTTGGCCGTCGCCTCGGGCTGACCAAGCCTCAGCTGCTCGATCTGGGTCTCGCCGCGCTCTTGCACGACATCGGGAAATCTCGCGTACCGCTCGACGTGCTGAACAAGCGCGGAGAGCTCGACGAGGAGGAGCGCGCGCTCCTCCACTCCCACACCTGGCAGGGTGTCCTGACGCTGTTCGCGATGCCAACCGGATCGGCGCGTCCCTGGCGCGCGATGACGACGGCGTATGAGCATCACATGCGCATCGACCTGACGGGCTACCCCAAGCCGTTGCGGTCGCGTCGCCTGTCGTTATTCAGCAAGATCATCGCTGTCGCCGACGGATTCGATGCGGCCACCACGTCGCGCGTCTATCAGGAGGCGCCATGGACACCGGCGGATGTGTTGCGCGGCATGCGCGACAACACGCGGCTGGGCCTCGACCCCGTGGTCGTGAAGGCATTCATCAATCTCACCGGCATCTATCCGGTGGGCACGTTGGTGGTGCTGGACTCCTTTGCTCTGGCGATGGTCGTCGCAGCCAATCCCCAGCCGACGGCGCTCTCGCGGCCGCTCGTGCGCATGATCACGGACGCGCAGGGTCACCGAATTCACGATCTGCGCGTGTACGACCTGACATCCTGCGACGCATCCGGCCAATTTGTCCATACCATCATCCGGACCGAGGACCCTCTACGCCATGGCATCAACATCGGTGAGTACTTCGCCTGACGTCTCCGTCCCGACGGCATCCCGGCTCACGGCGCGGTTCGCCGCGCTCGCCGCGGAGGGACGTCGGGCGCTCGTCTGCTACGTGACGGCGGGACATCCCGATCCCGCCCAGAGCGTCACGTTGCTGCGCGGCATCGCCGCTGCCGGCGCCGACGTGATCGAGATCGGGGTGCCGTTCTCCGATCCGATGGCCGACGGTCCGGTCATCCAGCAGAGCTCTCAGATCGCGCTCGACCATGGGATAACCCTGGAGCATACGCTGCAGATCGTGCGCGAGGCAGCGCTCGACGTGCCGGTCGTGCTGTTCAGTTACCTCAATCCGATCATCGCCGGCGGCCCTGATGTGCTGGCGCGAGCGCGCGAAGCCGGTGTCGACGGCGTGCTGGTCACCGATTTGCCGGTTGGTGCCGATCCGTCGCGCGAAGCGTGGTTCGGGGCGAGCGGTCTCGACTTCGTGCGTCTTGTGGCACCGACGACGCCGGCCCCGCGCATGGCGGAGATCGCGCGTCACGGTGGCGGATTCGTGTATCTCATCAGCCGATTGGGGGTCACCGGAGAACGCGCGTCGTTACCGACCGACCTCCCCGACACGGTGGCGCGACTGCGCTCGTCGACGTCGCTGCCGATCTGCATCGGCTTCGGCATTTCCACGCCGGAGCAGGCCAAGGATGCGGCACGACTGGGTGACGGCGTGGTCGTTGGGAGCGCGCTGGTGCGCGCCGCCGGGCGCTCCGTGCAGGAAGCCATCGCGCTCACGGCGGCGCTGCGCGCTGCGATCGACGACATCTGACGGGCGCCACGATGTCGGACGTGCGTGGCCAGCTGCCGCTCAGTGTGCTGCCCTCTTGGTCGATTGTGACGGAGAAGCGGCGCGCGCACATCGCGCGCGTCGTGGCGCTGTTGCACACCTGGGCCACGGCGCTTGCGCTGTCCCCGCCGGAGGTGCAGGCCTGGGTGGATGCGGGCACCTGGCACGATGCGCTGCGCGACGCGGACGAAGCCAGCCTGCGCGGGGAGACGGGCGATCACACGAGCCCGTTCGGGATGTTGCATGGTCCGGCGGCCGCCATCCGGCTGTCCGGGCTCGGCGAAGCACGCGACGACGTCCTCGACGCGATTCGATGGCACACCGTCGGCCAAGCCAACTGGACGCGTGTCGGCCGGGCCTTGTACATGGCCGATTTTCTCGAGCCGGGTCGCGCGTTCATGCAAGCCGATCGCGCATTTCTCGCGGGCTGTGTGCCACTCGCGTTCGACCAAGTATTCCGGCAAGTCGTACGCATGCGAATCGAGTGGGCGATCCGCGAAGGGAAGGGGCTCGCACCGGAAACGGTTGTGCTGTGGGACAGCGTGCGATGACGACCGCACCGGGGTGGCCGTCGATGTCGGCGCCGGAGCCGCCTCGCCGGCGGCGACGTGGCTGGCTCATCGTCGCGTTGCTGTCCACCGTTCTGCTCGGAGCCGCCACGGCGTGGTGGCGCTCACGTGGCGCGCCGGTCGGTGGCGCCGAGGGCGGCACGATGGCCGCGGTCGACGATCCCTTAGCGCGCGCGCCCGCCGACCGACGGGTGCGTGTGCGCGTACTCAATGCCTCGGGGACGCGTGGCTACGCACGCCGAGCCACCCTCGAGTTACGCGACCGTGGCTTCGACGTGGTGGAATACGACACCGAGCGTGGAAACCCGCGCCGCGGAACGTTGATCATCTCGCACACGGGTCATCGGGACTGGGCCGAACGGCTGCAACGTGCCGTCGGCACGGGCACCATCGAGACGGCGCCGGATTCGCTACGCTACGTGGATCTCACCATCTTCATGGGTCGCGACTGGAAGCCGGCGACCGAGACGCTCCGTCCGTAGCTGACCGCAGGCGGCAGCGATATCGAGGCCGCGGCTGCGACGGACGGCGGTCTCCACCCCGCGCGCGCGAAGGGCGCGGGTGAACGCGGCGATGGCCGAACCTGGCGAGGGCACGAAGCCCATCGTACCACCAGGATGGAGCGGAATTAGGTTCACGAAGGCGCGGCACTCTCGGGCCAGTTGGCCGAGCTGCGCGGCATGTGCGGGCTGATCGTTCACGCCACCCAGCATCACGTATTCGAACGTCACGCGGCGATCGAATTGCGCGGCGGCGGCAATCACGTCGGCCAGGGGGTACTTCGTGTTCACCGGCATCAACGTTCTGCGCAACTCATCGCTCGGCGCATGAATCGAGATGGCCAGACGGAATTGTTCCGGGCGTTCCGACAACGCTACGATCCCCGGCAGCACGCCAACGGTGGAAATCGTAATGTGCCGTGCCCCGATGCCCAAGGCGCGCGGGTCGTTCAGCAGCGACAGCGTCGGATCGACCGCCTTCCAGTTCATCATCGGTTCGCCCATCCCCATGAATACGATATTCGTGGGGATGAGCGGCGGTGACAGGAGGCGCAGTTCCCGTACCTGCCCGGCGATTTCCGACGGCATCAGGTTGCGTTGAAAGCCCATCGCGCCGGTCGCGCAGAATGCGCACTGGAGCGCGCATCCCGCTTGCGACGAGATGCAGAACGTGAGGCGGTCCCCATCGGGAATGGACACCGTCTCGATGAGTTGACCATCCGCCATCCGGAACAGGAACTTCTCGGTGCCGTCCGTCGACGTCTGGCGCGTGGCCAGTTCGAGCGCCGGCAGGGCGAACGACTGGGCTAGTGCCTCTCGCAGCGCCTTGGGAAGTTCGGTGATCTCGTCGAACGATCGGACCGGGCGCTGCCAGAGGCGCGCAAAAATCTGCGCCGCCCGATACGACGGTTCGCCGCGCGCACTGAGCCACGAGAGGAGTCGCGACATCGCGGCATCAGGCGCGAGATCGAGCAGGTTTTCGGTCGTGAGCGTTGCTGACATCATCTCTTGAGGATCGAACTGAGCGTGAACTGGTAAACGGGTCCGAGCCCCGAGCTGCCTTCCTCGCGCGCTACCCCCACCACGTACCGCGCATAGTACACCGCCAGCCCCGACCGCATACGTGTCACGGCGTTTGATCCAGCCGCCCCGCGCACGAGCGCGGCTCGAACTTCCAGTCGCTCGAGCCGACCTGACAGGAACGGGCCCAGCTCGGTCGCGCCGCGATTGACGTTGTTCTGACTGAAACCGAGTCGAAGCTCGCGTGACGCCGAACGCCCCACCACGCGCGCATCGGCTGCCGCCACGAACGCCGGTCGATCATCGATCTCGCGCCCCGGACGCCACAGGAAGCTGGACAGCGCGATGCGCGCATGTCGCCACGGCAGATCGTGCAGCACCACTCCGAGATCCGCCGCGATCGCCGTGTGGACGTCCTGATCGGCCCGCCCTTCTCGCCATCGCACGGCCAGTCCGGCAGTCACATGAGGGAGCAATGTCCGAGCGGCCGTGGCACTGGCCAGCAGGCTAGCGTAACTGATGTCCCCGACACTTTGCGGGTCGCTGTCCGTGCGGACCAGCCCAGCCACCGATGTCCGGGCGACCGACAGCCCGACGGTCGTGCCCGACGCGCGTCGAAAGGACGCGGAGAGCAACTGGCCATCGACGCCTTGCTGTGCGCCGGTCGACAACGAGGCGACCCCGAAGCGGATCCGTTCGCCGGGGCGGAGGGCAGACGCAGCCGGATTCCAGAGCCCGGCGCCCGGCTCGGCCGCCAACGCGGCAGGCTCGAGAACGGCGCCCAGCGGAAACTCCCAAAGATCGCGCGCGGGCACTGGCTGCGCGGCGAGCCCGCGGGCCCAACACAGCGCAACCACCCCGCATATGAGCATGCGGCGCATGCGGGACACTAACGGTCACCGCCTTGGCGGGTCAAGCGAATGCCGGTAGGCCATCGCTACCGAGACCGACCTAAATCGTTTAACTTTCATCGTTTGCGGTCGTTCATCGGCCCCTGCACCTTTCTGATTTGCCCCGTCCGGAGCGTCGCGCGTAATGTCGTCTTTGCCAGATCAGTCCGTGCTCGCCACATCCCTTCGTACCGACACCTGTGGCCTCCTACGCGCGCAGGACGTCGGTCGCACCGTTCGCCTTGGCGGATGGGTGCACCGCAGTCGCGATCTGGGTGGCCTCGTCTTCATCGACCTGCGTGATCGCACCGGCCTGGTGCAGCTGGCCTTCGGGCCGGCGTGGAGCGATGCCGACACGTTGCGGATCGCGGCGGCGGTGGGTGTGGAGTCGGTCGTACTGTGCGAAGGGGAAGTCGTTGCGCGCGAGCCGGAGCGACAGAATCCCGACATGCACACCGGCACGGTCGAAGTGCGCGTCACGTCGCTGCGTGTGGTCGGTCCCGCCGTGACCCCAGCGCTGCCGGTGGCCCGTGGACGCGGCGAAAAGATGGCGGCGGAAGAACTGCGCTTGCGGCATCGGTACCTCGACCTACGCCGTCCGGAATTGCAGGACAATCTCGTGCTGCGCCACCGGCTGCTGCAGGTTTCCCGCCGATTCCTCAGCGACCGCGGCTATCTTGAGCTCGAAACGCCGATTCTCACGAAGCCGACACCCGAAGGTGCGCGCGACTACCTCGTGCCGAGCCGCGTGCATCCGGGTGAGTTCTATGCGCTGCCGCAGTCACCGCAGATCTACAAGCAGCTCTTCATGTGCTGCGGATTCGATCGGTACTTCCAGATCGCGCGCTGTTTCCGCGACGAGGACCTGCGCGCCGACCGTCAGCCTGAATTCACGCAGATCGACATCGAAGCCTCGTTCATCGAACGGGAAGACATTCTCGCCCTCGCGGAAGGCCTGATTGGCGCGCTGTGGACGGAGGCCGGGCATCACATCCCGGCCCACTTCGATCGGATGAGCTATCGCGACGCCATGGAATTCTACGGCTGCGATCGCCCCGATTTGCGCTACGATCTCCGCCTCGCCGATTACACCCCGGTGTTCGCCGCGCTCGACTTTGCGGTCACGACCACCGCCATTGCCAACGGGGGGCGGGTGCGCGGTCTCATCGTGCCGGGGGGCGCCGCGTGGAGCCGCAAGCAGGTGGATGAGCTGGAAGCGCTCGCCAAGAGCGCGGGCGCGGGAGGCCTGCTGCGGCTGCGCCACGCCGACGGGGCGTACGATGGGCCCTTGGCCAAATTCTTGACCGACGACGCTCGCGCGGCCCTCTCGCTTGCCGACGGCGACCTCGCGCTCTTCGTCGCGGCGCCGGACCGCGTGTCCAGTCCGGCGCTCGATCGCGTACGTCAGGAGTGCGCGCGCCGCCTGGAGCTCGTCGACGACGCAGCGCAGCGGTTCATCGTGGTGATGGACTTCCCCATGTTCGAAGAGGATCCGACCACCGGTGCGCTGGCCGCTGTGCACCATCCGTTCACGGCGCCGCATCCCGAAGACATGCAGGCGTTCCCCGATCAGCCGGCCCGCTGGCGCGCCTTGGCCTACGACGTCGTTCTCAATGGGACGGAGCTCGGTGGCGGCAGCATTCGTATCAGCGATCCGGCCATGCAGTCGCGGATGTTCTCGCTGCTCGGCATCGGGGACGTCGCGGATCAGGAGCGGCGCTTCGGCTTCCTGCTCGAAGGGCTTCGGGCCGGCGCACCGCCCCACGGTGGCATTGCCTTCGGCTTTGATCGGATCGCGATGCTGCTCTCGGGGGCACCGTCGCTGCGCGACGTGATTGCCTTCCCGAAGACGACGGCGGCTCGCTCACTCTTCGAGGGGGCGCCGGTCGCCGTGCCGACGGAAGATCTGGCGGAATTGCACCTGACCGTCACGGGGACTGACGCGTGAACGGCCACGAGCGCGCCCCGGAGACCGCGACGACGCGCGTCTCGGTTGAAGGCGCGGACATGCAGATGCTCGCCGGGGTCAACGACGGCAATCTCGTCGAGCTCGGACGGGCCACGGGGACCCGGGTCGCGTTGCGGGGCGACAGCCTCACGATTACCGGCGATACCGACAACGTGGCGCGCGCGGAGTCCATCGCGACCGCCATGGTCCTGCTCGTGCGCGATGGCAAGCCGCTCAACGCGGATGACGTGCTGCGCCTGTCGTTGACGGAACGTCCGGCCGAAGCGCCGGGAGCCACCAACGGTGCGCTGGTGCTGCCGGGGGCGCGGCGCGGTGTCCAGCCAAAGACACCGGGGCAGGCGGAGTATCTCAAGCAGATCGCCGAGCACGATATCGTGGTCGGCGTCGGCCCCGCCGGCACCGGCAAGACGTATCTCGCGGTCGCTGCCGCCGTCGATGCGCTGATGCGCAAGCGCGTGCGGCGCATCGTGCTCGCGCGCCCTGCGGTC
>CANHNQ010000033.1 GCA_947462095.1 Gemmatimonadota bacterium | reverse complement strand
TCGAGGTGGCCTTCGAGGATCGCACCTATGCCGGCGGCGTATTGCCGTACATCGTCGTGGTGATCGACGAAATGGCCGACCTGATGATGACGGTGCAGGCGGAGGTCGAAACCCCCATCGCCATGCTCGCCCAGAAGGCGCGCGCCATCGGTATTCACCTGATTCTGGCCACGCAGCGCCCCAGCGTGAACGTGATCACGGGCCTCATCAAGGCGAACTTCCCCTGCCGGATCGCGTTCCGCGTGGCCTCGCAGGTCGACAGTCGCACGATCATCGACGGGGCCGGCGCCGAGGCGCTGCTCGGGAACGGCGACATGTTGTTCATCCCGCCGGGGAAGTCGGAGCCCGCGCGATTACAGGGCGCGTATCTCTCCAGTGAGGATACGGAGCGGCTGCTCAAGTGGTATGAAGATGCCCGCGCCCGTCATGAGGCGGGTGAGGGGCTCTCGGCCGAACCGGACATTCTGGAGACGGTGCGCGCCCTCGAAGCGAAAGGCGACGGCGGCGATGATGAGGATGCGGATCGTGCGTCCGACGACCGGGATGCGCGCTTCCGGGAGGCGGCGGAAGTGGTGATCCAGCATCGCCAGGGGTCAACGTCGCTGTTACAGCGACGGCTGAAGATCGGCTACGGGCGGGCCGCTCGTATCATCGATCAGTTGGAGGCGGCCGGCGTGTTGGCACCGTCCGAAGGGGCCGCGCGACCGCGTGACGTGCTGGTGGGCGTGCAGGACCTCGATCGCATCTGCGAGACCTGATTTGCGCAAATTCGCCACCGCCGACGCGTCCTCATCTATTGACGTTGTGTAACGGTCAAGCGAACGTAAGTGCCGTGTGTCCCTCCACTCCCCGCTCTCCCTCCCGCGGGCTGCCGGACCTCGACGTTCTTCCTCCCTCCCGAGGTGTTAGATGTTTTTGCTTCGCGTTCGACGAGTATTGACTTCGACCCTGCTCGCGCTTGGCGCGCTGCCTGTGGTCGCCGCCGGACTGGCAGCCCAGGCCGGAACCATTACGGGTAAGGTGACCAACGCGGAGAGCGGCCGCCCCATCGAAAACGCGACGATCAAGGCCGCCGTGGCTGGTGGGACGTCGTACGGCGCCGTCAGTGGCGCCGATGGCGCGTTTCGTATCGTGAATCTTCCCGCGGGCTCGTACACGGTGAGCGTGTCGGCCATCGGCTTTGCGCCCAAGAGCTCGTCCAACGTGCAGCCCGGTGCGGCACTCACCATCGCGATGACGCCGCGCACCAATGTCCTGGAGCAGACGGTCGTCACGGCAAGCCGCGCCCGCCCTGAAAAGGTGCTCGACGCCCCGGCGCAGATTCTCACCGTGACCAGTCAGCAGATTGAGGAGCGGCCCGCCGTTACCGTGACCGACCACCTCCGGTCGACGCCTGGCGTCGACATCAACAAGGGTGGTATCGCGCAGGCGAACGTTGTGGCACGTGGCTTCAACAATGCCTTCAGCGGCAGCATGCTCATGCTGCAGGACTATCGCTTCGCGGGTGTGCCGTCGTTGCGCGTGAACGTGCCCTTCCTGTTCACGGGCACCAACGAGGACATCGACCGCATGGAAGTGCTCCTCGGACCGGCGTCGGCGCTGTATGGACCGAACAGCTCCAACGGCGTGCTCCACGTGATCACGAAGTCGCCGTTCCAGTCGCAGGGTACCACGATCAGCGTCGACGGCGGCGAGCGCTCGGTGTTGCGCACTGGCCTCCGCCATGCCGGCAAGGTGAACGAGAAGGTCGCCTACAAGCTGTCGGGCGAATACATGCGGGGGCGCGACTGGGAGTACAACGACCAGTCCGAGCCCACGGTGTTCCCGAACGCGGCCTACGTCCCGGCGTCGCGCCGTGGTCAGCCGAACAAGCGTGACTTCAATCTTGAGCGCTACACTGGTGAGGCGCGCCTCGACGTACGCCCGCGTGAGGGCATGGAAGCGATCAGCACGCTTGGCTACACCAACGTCCTGAGCGGCATTGAGCTGACCGGCGCCAACGGGTCGTCGCAGATCAAGAACTGGACCTATCTCAGCCTGCAGCAGCGCTTCCGCTGGAACAAGTTGTTCGCCCAAGCCTTCCTCAACTCCAGCGACGCCGGCAACGATACGTCGGCATCCGACAAGGGTACGTTCCTGCTGCGCTCCGGCCAGCCGATCGTTGATCAGTCTCGGGTGGCGGCGGCTCAGCTGCAGCACGGCTTCGATCTCGGCGAGAAGCAGAGCTTCACGTACGGCGCCGACTACATCTGGACGAATCCGCGTACCGGCGGCACGATCAACGGCGGCAACGAACTCGTGGACAACGTCACCGAGTACGGGGCGTACCTCCAGTCGTCCACGAAGCCGATCAAGCAGGTCGAACTCCTGCTCGCGGCCCGCGCCGACGGCAACAACGTCATCGCCGGCCAGTTCTTCTCGCCACGCGCCGCGCTGATCCTGAAGCCGAGTGCCAATCAGAACATTCGCTTCACCTACAACCGGGCGTTCTCGACCCCGGCCAACTTCTCGTTCTTCCTCGACCTGATCCAGACGCCGAACGCCGGCGGATCCGGATTCGACGTAAAGGCGCGCGGTAATCCGCCCAAGCAGGGGTGGCAGTTCAACCGCGGCTGCGGTACGGGCAGTGCGTTCGGCGCCTATTGCATGAAGTCGGCGTATGCCTCGCAGGGCAGTTTCGTCGGCGCGAGCGCGGCGGCGGCGTTCCCCGGCGCCATTCAGGCGCTGGCGCCCCGCCTGACGCCCGGTATCGCCGGCGCACTGCAGCAGGCTGGCTTGCCCGCGGCAATCGCCCAGCAGCTGGCCAGCGGGGCGGTGCAGTACCTTGGCACCCGCACGCCGACCAACGCGGATCTCTCGACGCGCGTGTCGTATCTCACCTCGGCCACGACCGCACTCACGCCGGATGCGGTCCGCGACATCGATCCTCTCGCCGCCTCGTTCAACAACACGTTCGAGGTAGGCTACAAAGGAACGGTGGGCGGCAAGGTCACCTTCGACGTGGCACTCTGGGGCCAGGAGCGCGGTGACGTCGGCACCGGTGCCTCGCTGGCGACGCCGAACGTGTTCTTCGGGAATCCGCAGCAGCTGGGCGGGTACCTCGGGCAGCAACTCGGGGCCAACCTCGGCCCGCAGCTCGCGCAGCTCGGCCTGAATGCGGCGCAGATCGGCGCGATCGTGAGCGGAGTCGCGGGCGCCCTGACGCCGAGCGTGGCGTCGCTGCCGGTCGGTGTCGTGACCTTCGCGAACGGCAACACCGCGCCGAACGCGGTGTACGCCACGTACCTCACGTCCAACGGCAAGCTGTGGGTGCGTGGACTCGATCTCGCCACCACGGTGGCGGCGTCGGAGCGCGTGACGATGGACCTGGCCTACAGCTACCAGAGCCAGAATGTGTTCCGTGGCTTGAACGGCGGGAATGGGCTGCCGTTCATGTCGAACTCGCCCAACTCGCGTGGATCGGTCGGCATGCGGTACCGGAACGACGAGAACGGACTCGGCTTCGAACTGCGCTCGCGCTACAACGAAGCGTATCCGGTCAACTCGGGCGTCTACGCCACCGGCACTGCCTTCCCGATCGCGGCGGGCCAGCCCGGCGCCACGGCGACCGCCTCTGGCGGCGCCGGCAAGTGCTCGCCGGCGCCGGCCGGAACGTTCTGCTACGAGAACGTCTCCGAGGCCGTCACCTTCGATGCACAGGCGACCAAGCGTTTTACGGTGGGCAAGCAGAAGCTCGCGTGGACGGTGAATGCCTCGAACCTGTTCGACAACCGCGTGCGTACGTTCCCCGGCGTGCCGGAGATCGGGCGTATGATCATGACGCGTTTGCAGTACTCGTTCTAGGCTCCGTTGGGGGCGGCGCCGAACGGTGACGGGTCATCGCTCACCGCGGCTCGCTCACACGATTTGAAGCCGGACGGTCACGAGGGGGCGGTGCACGCAGTGCACCGCCCCCTCGTGTCCTTTCTCGTTATCTTACGCCATGATCCTGCTTGATCCGAAGGCTCACCCCGTGATCGGTCATCGTGGCAATCGCGCGCATGCCCCGGAGAACACCCTCGCGTCGTTGCAGGAGGCGGTGGCGCTCGGCGTGGATGCCGTCGAGTTCGACGTTCAGGTGTCGAGCGACGGGGTGCTGTTGCTCATGCATGACCTCACGATTGACCGGACGACCAGCGGATACGGCCCAGTCGCGACGCAGACGTTCTCCGCGCTTCGTGCGCACGACGCGGGCGCCCGATTCACGGCGGATCGTGGTCGCACATTCCCGTGGCGTCATCGCGGTGTCGTGATTCCCACCTTCGACGAAGTCGTCGAGGCGCTGCCCCGCACGCTTCCGTTGATCGTAGAACTGAAAACGCCGGCCGCGTCGGCCGCACTGGCCGCCGCGATCACGCGCCATGGCATCCAGAAGCGTGTGATCGTGGCCGGGTTCGAACCGGCTAGTACCCAGCCGTTGCGCGGGCAGGGCTTCGCGCTCGGGGCGAGCACACCCGACGTGGCGCGGTTGTTGTTGCCGTCGCTGCTTCGTCGTCCGATCGCGGCGCCCTGGTATCAGGCACTCTGTATCCCACCGACGCACAATGGCATTCCGTTGCCGATTGCGTCGATCGTGCGAGCGGTGCGCAGCGCGCACGTCGTCACGCACATATGGACGGTGAACGAACCGGCGAAGGCCCTGCGCCTCTGGACGCATGGCGTTCAGGGGATCATCAGTGATGATCCGGCCGCGATCCTCGCGGCGCGTTCGGCCAGCGCGTTCGTTTGAGTCCGTCTGCGCACTTCGGGTGACAGGCGTTTCGGGCGCCGGTGATATTGTGCCCCCATGACGAAACAACGACAGGCGCTTGGGTTGCTGGGCGAGCGGATCGCGGCGCGTTGGATGCGCCGCGACGGGTGGGAGTTCGTGGCGCATCGATATCGCAGTGGACACCGCGATATCGACCTGATTATGCGACGCGGCAACGACGTCGCGTTCGTGGAGGTGAAGGCGCGACGCGGCGAGGCGTTTGGGGATCCGGTGGAGGCCGTGCATTTCCGGAAGCGCCGGGAACTCGGTCGGAGCGCACGCGTTTGGGCTGATCGACACGGGTCGCCGGCCTTCCGTTATCGGTTCGACGTGATCGGGATTCTCATTTTCGGTCAAGATGTCCGAGTTCGGCACATCGAGAACGCGTTCCTGCTGCCCTGAAATCAGACAGTTCAGGGGAGTTGTCCACATCGCATGTTCTTCGTATTTTATTCGGGTCTTGGTCCTGCTCGCGTTCCCGGTAAATTCTGGCGGGCCAGGGCATGGCGGCTTCACCACTCACGATGGCGGTATCTATGGCGGGCACAGTGATGGCAGATGACAAGCGCAAGGCCCTGGCGCTCGCGGTCGCGCAGATCGAAAAGAGCTGCGGCAAGGGGTCGATCATGCGCCTCGGTACCGATTCCAAAGTGCGTGTCGAATCGATCCCGACCGGCGCTATCAATCTTGACGCGGCCATCGGCGTTGGTGGCATTCCCCGCGGCCGCGTGACCGAGATCTACGGACCGGAATCCAGCGGCAAGACCACGCTCTGCTTGCATGTCGTCGCGAACGCGCAGAAGCTGGGCGGCGTGGCGGCGTTCATCGATGCAGAGCATGCGCTCGATACGGAATACGCCAAGAAGCTGGGCGTCGATGTGGAGAACATGCTGATCTCCCAGCCGGACACCGGTGAGCAGGCGCTCGAGATCTGTGAAATTCTCGTGCGCTCCGGAGCGGTCGACGTGATCGTGATCGACTCCGTCGCGGCGCTGGTCCCGAAGGCGGAAATAGAAGGCGACATGGGCGACTCGCATGTCGGTCTGCAGGCGCGCCTGATGAGTCAAGCGCTCCGAAAGCTGACCGGCGCCATCGCGCGCTCGAAGACCTCCGTGATCTTCATCAACCAGCTGCGCGAGAAGATCGGCGTGATGTTCGGCAACCCGGAAACCACCACGGGTGGTAAGGCGCTCAAGTTCTACGCCTCAGTGCGCCTCGACATCCGCCGCATCGGACCGGTGAAGGACAAGGAAGAGGTGATCGGCTCCCACGTCCGTGTGAAGGTCGTCAAGAACAAGGTCGCCCCGCCGTTCAAGCAGGCCGAGTTCGACATCATGTACGCGGAAGGAATCAGCCACACGTCGTTGCTCGTCGATATCGGCTCCGAAGCCGGCATCATCGATAAGGCCGGTGCCTGGTACAGCTACGGGACGCAGCGCATCGGACAGGGCCGTGAGAACGCGAAGATGTTCCTCAAGGACAACCCGGTGCTGATGGCCGAGATCGAGGAGAAGGTCAAGGTGTTGCTCGGTGTGAAGGCGGCCGAAGCGCCCGGCGCACCCGAAGAGACCGAGGAGTAGTTCGCGGGATCTGCGGCATGTCTGAACGAAGAGAGGGCCGAGGGGTGGCTTGCAATGTGAAGTGGTGCCCGGATCACCACGGCTCATTGTGAGTAGCCCCTCGGCTCTTTTCGTACCCCCTCCTGAGCCAGGGAGCGGGCCCGGCACCGTCAAAACCGTGCTGGAATCGTCACGTCGACCGGGGCGGTTCGTGCTCACGCTCACCGACGGCCGCATGTTCACCGTGGCGATTGCTGCCCTGAGTGACACCGGCGCAACACGGGCGGGGGTCGAGCTGACGGCCGACTCGGTCGCGTATCTCAGCCGCGAGTCCGTGATCACGGACCTCAGTGACCGCGCGGTGAATGCGCTCGCGCGCGGCCGCAAGACGCGTCGCGAGTTGGAGCTCCGGCTCCGACGGCTGCAGCCCGATCGCACACTCATTGCTGAAGCGCTCGACCGGCTGAGCGCCAGCGGCATCCTGTCCGACGAGGACGTCGCGCACGCCGAGGCCGCCGCGCGGCTCCGGCGTGGGGAGGCGCCGGCCAGGGTCCGTCAGGTGCTTCGGCGGAAGGGCGTCGAGGGGGCGATGGTGAACGAGGCGGTCAGCGCGGCCATACGTGAGGATGGCTTCGACGAGTTCGCCTCATGCCGCGCGCTGGCGGAGAAGCGGGTTCGGGCACTGGGAGTCAAAGAGCCCACCGTCCTCAGGCGGCGGTTGGTGGCGTTTCTGCAGCGCCGCGGCTTCGGCGGCAGCGTGATCGGGCGGGTGCTTCGCGAGGTGCTCGGCGGGCAATTTGACTCCGCGAGCGAGTAGCCCCCGCACAAAGCGCCTACTCTCGCCTATATTTGCACGCCTATGCTTGCGTCCGAAATCCGCGCCCGATTCCTGGCCTACTTCGCGAAGAATGGCCACGCCATCCGCCCGAGCTCTGCGCTCGTACCGGCCGATGATCCCACCCTGCTGTTCACGAACGCCGGGATGGTCCAATTCAAGAAGGTCTTTCTCGGCATGGAGGACGCCCCCGACGGTAATCGGCGAGCGACGACATCCCAGAAATGCGTGCGTGCCGGCGGCAAGCATAACGACCTCGAGCAGGTCGGGCATACGGCGCGCCACCACACCTTTTTCGAGATGCTCGGCAACTTCTCATTCGGTGATTACTTCAAGCGCGATGCGATCCGCTTCGCCTGGGAGTTCATCACTGAAGATCTGAAGATTCCGCGCGAGCACCTTCGCGTCACCGTCTTTCACGAGGATGACGAGGCGCGTCAGCTGTGGAAGGACGTGGCCAACGTGCCGGACAACCGCATCTACGGACTCGGCGCCAAGGATAATTTCTGGCAGATGGCCGATACCGGTCCGTGCGGTCCGTGCACCGAGATCTACGTCGATCTTGCGCACATGGCGCCCGACTGGGCGTTTCCGAAGGACGCGCACGGAGAGTGGACGAATACCGAGATCGTGGACTACTCGCTCGATGCCTTCGTCGAAGGCGCCGAGGCTGGTCGATTCCTGGAGATCTGGAACCTCGTGTTCATGCAGTTCGACCGGCAGCAGGATGGAACGATGGTGCCGCTCCCCAAGCCGTCGGTTGACACCGGCGCCGGGCTTGAGCGCATCGCCGCCGTCATGCAGGGCGTCACGAACAATTTCCACACGGATCTTTTCCAGCCGCTCATCGCAAAGGTCGAGGAAATCGTCGGTATCGGCTACCCCTATCGTCCTGGGGTCGGTCTGGGTACGGCGGTTGGTAAGGACGGCCGCGAGATCGATCCAGCCTCGTTCCGGGTGATCGCCGACCATGCGCGCGCGACGGCCTTCTTGTTGGCCGACGGTGTCTTTCCGAGCAACGAGGGACGCGGCTATGTCCTGCGCCGCATTCTGCGCCGTGCGGTCCGACATGCCTGGCTGCTGGGCCGTCGTGAGCCCACCCTCGTCCACGTGGTCGACGTGGTTGTGGATACCATGCGCGAGCTGTATCCCGAGTTGCACGTGCGTCGGAAGCACATCCTCGAGACCACACGTGCGGAAGAAGAGCGCTTCCTCACCACGATCGATGCAGGGATGACGCGCTTTGAAGAGCTGGCCCCGGCCGCTTCGACGCAGGGGTCGACGAATCTGCGCGGTACCCTGTCCGGCGAGGACGCGTTCCGGTTGTACGACACGTTCGGCTTTCCGATTGATCTCACCGAGCTGATGGCTCGGGAGCGCGGGTATCTCGTGGACATTGCCGGATTCGAACAGGCGTTGTCCGCCCAGCGCAAGCAGTCGCAGGACGAGCGGAAGTCGCGCCAGATCGCCGTGAGCGCCGACGATTTCGGCGATCCCGCGCAGTGGACGCACGACCAGCAGCACGCCGCGCTGCTTGGCCGCTTCGTCGGCTACGACGTGATCGACGTGAATACCGTCGTGACCGCCGTGCGATCGCTGCCCGATGGGCGGGTGGCGGTGATGCTGCACGACACCCCGTTTTACGCGGAGTCCGGTGGCCAGGTCTCGGATCACGGCGTGATCACCGGAGCCGGGTGGTCGGTGAGCGTATCCGATGTGAAGAAGCTGGATGGCCGCATCGCGGCCATCGGGACGGCTACCGGCGAGATCGCCTTCGGTCCGGCCCACGCCGTCGTGCCCCGTGAGCGTCGGCATGACACCGAGCGTAATCACACCGCCACGCATCTTCTCCACGCGGCGCTGCGCGACGTCCTTGGCGAGCATGTGCACCAGGCCGGCTCGCTCGTCTCACCAGACCGTCTGCGCTTCGACTTTACGCACCATGGTCCGCTCACGCACGACCAGCTTGTCGCGATCGAATCGCAGGTCAATGCCGGCATCTGGACGGCCGCGCCGGTGAACACGAGGGAGTCTGCCTACGCCGATGCCGTGGCACATGGTGCGATGGCGCTGTTCGGTGAGAAGTACGGTGACGTGGTGCGCGTGGTCGAAATCCCCGATCTGTCGGTCGAACTCTGCGGCGGTACGCATGTCCGGAATACCGCAGAGATCGGCCTGATGCGCATTGTCTCCGAAGGCGGTGTGGCCGCCGGCGTGCGGCGCATCGAGGCCGTCACGGGTCCGCGTGCGTTTCAGTTCCTCGCCGAGCGTGAACGGGCGCTTGTACAGGTGGCGTCACGGCTGAAGGTGCCGATGGCCGGTACGGCCACGAACATCGACCAGATCGAGAAGAAGATCGACGCGCTCATCGACGAGCGTAAGCAGCTCGAGAAGCGTCTGGATGAGGCCATGCGCGGCGGTGCTGGCGGCGGCGTGGCGCAGCAGTTGGCAAGCCAGGCGGCCGAAGTGCAGGGAGTGCGGTTCATCGCCACGCGTGTCGAGGTCGCCGACGTGAAGGCGCTCCAGTCGCTCGGCGACTCTCTCCGTGAAGCACTCGGGAGCGGCGTCGCCGTGTTGGGCGCGGTGCTGTCCGATGGCAAAGGCGCGTTGCTCGCCGTGTCCACCGACGATGCGCGAGACCGTGGACTGCGCGCCGATATCGTGGTGCGCGAGGTGGCGGCGACCGTTGGCGGGCGTGGCGGTGGAAAGCCGCACATGGCGCAGGCGGGTGTCGACGCCGACAAGCTGGATGCGGCGATCACGGCATCCGTCGAGATCTTCGCTCGCCTGGCATCCGCCGGGTGAGCGCGACGAACGGCGAGGTGAGCGTGACGGATCCGATCGTGCGCACGGTTGGTGGGTGGTTTGACGCCCTCTCGCCGGCGCCGCCCGACGGGCTGCGGGTTCGGCTGTCGGTGCTGTTGCAGCCCTTCGCGCATCTGTCCGTGGAGCAGGTGCCTGAGGCCTGCCTCGACGCAGGCGAGCGGTTGCTCGATGCGTTGTTGGCTTCCGGCTCGACGTCGCGTGCGACGGCGCTGGACCTGCTCGCCGTCGATGCGTTGGTGACCTATGCTTTCCAGGCCGCCGCCGATGAGCCGGCGCGGCTCGATGGCAGAGCCGCCCAAGCCCTCGCCCGTATCGCCGCGCTGCCCGGATCATTGGGCGCCTGAGCCGCCGCCGCATGCGAGCGATGTCCCCATCGCCGCGCCACGCCAGCAGGAGGGACGCGTCATGATCGATATGCATTCGCACCTGCTGCCGGGCGTCGACGATGGCTCACCATCCCTCGACGTCTCGATCCCCGTGCTGCAGCGGTTCGCCGCCCAAGGCGTCACGGTCCTCGTTTGTACGCCGCATCTGAATGCGAGTCAGGCCGCGCGAGCACCATACGCGCGCCATTGCGACCTCCTCGGGCAACTGCGGGCGGTCGCGCCGGTCGGCCTCGAGCTTCAGTTGGGGTGGGAGATCATGCTCGACAGCCCAGGGGTCGATCTCACCGCGCCCGAGTTGTCGCTCGGCAACTCCCGCGCGTTACTCGTCGAATTCACCCGGGGTGGTCTCCCCCGTGGTGCGACTGGCGAGTTGCGTCGGCTCGCCCGCAGCGGGCGAACGCCCGTTCTTGCGCACCCCGAGCGGTATTTCGGCTGCACCGTCGAGCTCGTTCGGGAATGGAGAGCACTTGGCGTGGTCATTCAGACCGACGCATCGGTGCTGATGGGTCGCGGAGCGCCGGCGGACCTTGCCAAGGCGATGCTGGCTGAAGGGTTGATCGATATCCTCGCCTCCGACAATCATGGAGACAGTCGTTCCCTTGGGGCCGCCCGTGACTGGCTGACGGAACTGGGGGCCGATGAACAGATGGATCTGCTACTCCGGGCCAATGCCCAGCGCGTGCTCGGCGACGAAGATCCGTTACCGGTTCCGCCCTTCCGAAGCGGTTTTCTCGGACGTCTCAAGCGCCTGTTCGGTCGCTGACGCGATCGATTCCTGAACCATTATTCGTGATGACCAACGCCGAACACGCCTCGAAGGACCCGGCAGACGCGTCCGTCGCCCCGTTACTGGCCGCCCTGGCCGAACTCGCTGAAACGGCCGAGCTGGTCGCGCGCGATCTGGCGCCTGAGATCGAGCGGGCATTGGAGATGGTCCGGGCTACCGTAAAGCAGGGGGGCACTTTGCTGTTCTGCGGAAACGGGGGCTCGGCTGCTGACGCCCAGCATCTGGCCACCGAGTACGTCGTTCGCTACATGCGCAACCGTCGGGCATACCCCGCGATTGCGCTGACGACCGATTCGTCGCTGATCACCGCAGCGGGGAACGATCTTGGCTTTGATCACATTTTTTCGCGCCAAGTTGAGGCGCTGGGGAAGTGTGGAGATCTCCTCGTCATTCATTCGACCAGTGGCAACTCGCCCAACGTGCTTCGCGCGGCTGAGACCGCCAAGGCGTTGGGGATTCCCGTGCTGGCGTTGACGAAGCGCAACGGGGGAGCGCTGCGGACGATTGCGGATCACACCATCATGGTTCCCACAGATCGAACTGACCGTGCACAGGAGATTCACCTGTGTATCCAGCATGCGATCTGCGACGCAATTGAACAGACGCTGTAGTGTACGTGGCGCGCTGCCTCGTGAAACTGTTGCTCTTTAGTTGTTTAGATACTCCCATGTGATGTACCACCTCAGGATCGGAACGACATGATTTCACTACAAGGCAAGCGCGCCCTGGTTACGGGCGGTTCGCGCGGGATCGGTGCGGCGGTGGCGAGACTGCTCGCGCAGGCGGGGGCTCATGTGGGGATCGCCTACCGGAGTCGAGTCACCGAAGCGGAGGCGGTCATCGCCGACATCACACAACGCGGAAGTAAATCATTTTTGCACATGGGTGATTTGTCCACAAAATCGGCCAATGACGACTTTGTGGATAAAGCGGTGGATCTCTTTGGTGGTGTGGATATCTATGTGGGAAACTCCGGGTTCTGGCCGCCCGATCCGCTGCCGGTGTCGGTGCTGGATGACGATCGATGGCGCTTCACGATGGCGACCAATCTCGACGGGATGTTCTATGGCGCGCGCGCTGCGGCCCGCGTCATGAGTGATGGCGGACGCATGATCTTTATCTCCAGCACGGCTGGGCAACGGGGGGAGGCGGGTCACGCGGACTATGCGGCAACCAAGGGAGCGATGATCTCTTTCGTTAAGTCGCTTGCGGTTGAGCTTGGTAGCCGAGACATCACCGTCAACTCCGTGGCTCCCGGATGGGTCGATACCGAAGCCGTTGAAAAGCCGTTCGCCACCGGACGTGAGCGGATTGAGGCGGCGATTCCGTTGGGGCGCGTCGCCTCGCCTTCAGATATCGCCGGGCCTGTCCTCTTTCTGGCGAGCCCGCTGGCTCGACACGTGACCGGTGAGATTCTCAATGTGAATGGTGGGAGCGTGCTCTGCGGATAACGAACTCGGCCGCTGGCCTCCATTTGCGCGCCCCCGGCCAGGTCATCGAGATCGCTCGCACGCTCCAGCAGGCGGGGTTTGAAACGTGGTGCGTCGGCGGAGCCGTGCGTGACGCCCTGCTGGGCGAGGCCCATCTGGATTGGGATCTGGCCACGGCGGCCACTCCGACGCAGGTGCGCAAACTGTTCCGGCGGACCGTGCCGGTCGGGATTGAATTCGGGACCATCGGTGTGCTCGACCGCGACAACCGCATGCATGAGGTCACGACGTTCCGCCGGGACGTGAAGACCGACGGCCGTCACGCCGTCGTGGAGTTCGGCGCATCGCTGAACGAGGATCTGGCTCGGCGGGATTTTACGATCAACGCCATTGCCTACGACCCGATCGACCACCGACTGCACGACCCGTTCGGCGGCCAGATTGATCTGACCCGTCGGGTGGTGCGGGCCGTTGGCGAGGCCGAGTCGCGGCTTCGGGAAGACCGGTTGCGAGCGCTCCGCGCGATCCGATTTGCGGCGCGTTTCGGTTTTGAGATCGAGCACGACACTTGGCAGGCCATCGTGCGGAGTGCGCCGTTCCTCACGCGTTTGTCGCCGGAGCGAGTGAAGCAGGAGCTCGAGAAGACCATGGAGCAGGTGCTGGCGCCATCCACGGCGTTCGCCCGCTGGCGCGACGCGGGGGCCTTCGCGTCGGTTGTCCCGACGCTGGCGCACGTGGCCGATCGGACACTGCGCGCGATCGACGCCTTGCCTCGTCCCGGTTTGCCTGGTCGACCGCTCCGGAAGTCCCTGCGCCTCGCCGCGCTGTTCCGTGACATCGAGGGTCGGCAGGTGGAGCGCGCCCTCCGAGACCTCCGCTTCTCCAAGCAGGAGATCGCCACGGTGTCGACGCTGGTGGAGCGCTGGGGCCGATATGGGCCGTCACTCACGGCATCACTGGCATCGGGGAGCCTCCCCGACGACGCGGAGCTGCGACGGCTGGCCGCCGGCGTTGGGCGACTGCGGGTGGCCGCGTTCGTGCGCTTAGGGGCGGCGCATTGGAGTGCGGCGGACGTGGTGTCGCCGGCACTGGTCCGCCGCCTTCACCGTCGGTTGCTCACGATCGCGTTCCGTGAGCCCATCGAGCTTGCCGACCTCGCGGTGGACGGTGACGATCTGCGCCGCGAGGGCATCGCCACGGGGCCGGCGTTGGGACGGATCTTGCACGCCCTGCTGCAACGGGTGATCGAGCATCCCTCCCGCAACACGCATCACGCGCTCCTCGAGATCGCTCGGGACCTCGCGAGCGAATCCGAAACCGTCTGACGGTCCGTATGAGTCTCCCTGATCGCAACGCGATGTCGCCCGCAGGCGGTGAGGAAGCCGGGCGGTTCCGACCGTGGTCGGATTGGTTCGTCGCCTCCGACAGCGACGGCGTCTCGGTTGCGCTCATCGGTGCCACGGCCGAGCGCGCGGTCGATCTGCTCCACGCGTTGGCAGTGCATCTGGATCCTGCCGTCGACGTCGCGATGGTCGACATTCGAACTGGTACCGAGTGGGTGGGGTTCGACGTGGCGTTGCCGGATGTGCGCGACGCGCTCGGACGGCTGCGTTTTCCGCTGGCGACGTATGGGGGGGTGGAGCTGACAGTGTTCGGTCCGGACGATCAGCTCTCGCTCACCCCGGAATTGCTGCTGGTGATCTATTCGCGCTCCGACCGCTGGTACTATTTCCTGGACGGACTGGGGCTGGCGGAGCGGGCCGCACCACCGATGCCGGTGTGGACACCGCGGCGCTCCGAGCTCCCCCCATCGCCTGAACTCTCCGTGGCCCTGAGCGTTGCAGTCGCGCGCCTCGGCTTGACTGCCGTCTCCCCCGTGAGCGCACGATGAGCGGCACACTGTTCTCCGCGAGTTCGCCGGAGCCGCTGGCCGCGCGCATGCGCCCAACGCGACTGGAAGACGTGGTTGGGCAGCAGCATCTGCTGGCTCCCGGGCGCCCCCTCGGTGATGCGATCCGCAACGCCGCGATCGGTAGCGTGATCCTGACTGGGCCAAGTGGCACGGGCAAGACGACGATCGCCAGCCTCATCGGCCGCTACACGCAGCAGACCGTCGTCGTGCTGAATGCGGTGACCGACGGAATCCCGCGTCTGCGCGAGATCGTCGCGGAGGCGGAGCACCGTCGCCGCTACGAAGGGCGCCGCACGCTGGTGGTTATCGACGAAATTCATCGCTGGGCGAAGTCGCAGCAGGACGCGTTGCTGCCGCACGTCGAGAACGGCGTGATCACGCTCTGTGGTGCCACCACGGAGGTGCCCGGGTTCGCGGTCGTCGGGGCGCTCCTGTCGCGGTCTCGCGTGTATGCACTGCGTCCCCTGACGGCCGACGACGTGGTCTCGGTGTGTGCACGCGCACTGGCCGACGAGTCGCAAGGCCTCGGGGGGCAGCGCCTCCAGGCGGATCCGGAGACGCTGCGCTGGCTGGCGGAGCAGGCGGACGGCGACGCGCGCCGCGCCCTCGGCGCGCTTGAGGCCGTGGCGCAGGTACTTCCGGTGGGCGCGGCGGTGACGCGCGATGCGCTCGCGGATGCGCTCGGTACGCGGGTCGTGAGCTACGACCGCGTGGACGTCGACCGCACGGCGGTGCTCTCGGCATTCCACAAATCGTTGCGCGGCAGTGACCCGCATGCCGTGTTGTACTGGTTGGCGCGCGGCCTGCAAGCGGGTGAAGACCCGCAGATCTTCCTGCGTCGGCTGGCGGCCATGGCGACGGAGGACATCGGCCTGGCCGATCCACAGGCGATCGCCATCGTGATGACGGCGTGGGACACGTTTCGTCGACTCGGTCCTGCGGAAGGGGAACGGGCGGTCGCGCAGGCGGCGGTGTATTGCGCGGTCGCGCCGAAGTCGAATCGTCTGTATCTCGCGTGGGCGGCGGCCCGCGCCGCGGCGGCGGAGTCGCCGTCGGTGCCGGTGCCGGCGCACCTGTTGAATTCAGAAATGCGCCTGCGCGCGGATCCGGATCGACGTGTGCCGTATGAGTATCCGCACGATCATCCCGGTGCCTTCGTGGCGCAGGCGTACCAGCCGCCGGAACTCCAAGGGCAGACCTACTATCATCCACTGCCGGTCGGCGAAGAGAAGCAGATCGCCAAACGTCTCGCCTGGTGGGCGGAGCGGGGCGGACCGCCTGTGGTTGAGTAACGGAACACGGCCGTCGGGTCGGGTACCATTGAGAAACACGGTGCGTCGGCAACTCCGGGCGCCGCGGGCAAGAACAGCAGACCTTTCAGTTTCTGGGGCGATGAGATGCGCATGCCGAGGACGGTACGGCGTTGGATGACGGCGGGGGCGGTCGTCGCGTTGACCACGGGCGGCGCTGCCTGCGCTACACTCGGACGTGCAGCCTTCAAGGAACCGGTGGTGACGCTCCGGGCGTTTACCGTGACGGGCCTCGGACTCACCGGCGGGAGCGTGGACGTCGTGCTGTCGGTGTACAACCCGAATGGCTACAAGCTCGACGCGCTGAACATGACCTATCAGGTTGACGTCGATACCGTGAAGCTCGGCGGCGGTGCACTCGATGGGCGGTTCGTCGTGCAGGAGAAGGACTCCTCGCTGGTGCGCCTGCCGGTACGTTTCACCTACGCCGGATTGGGCGCTGCCGGGCGGTCGCTGCTGTCCGCCGGTACCGTGAACTATCGGGTACGCGGTGATTTTACCGTTGCGACTCCGCTTGGCAATTTCACCCGGCCGTATGATCGGACGGGACGCTACTCCTCAGTGTCCGGCAACGGGCGCTGATCGGCTTCGCCCTCTCAGACAGGTAGACGCACATCAGCCGCGAGATCATCTCCCTCACGCCGCCAGTCGAGCGCGCGGTGCTCGTCAGCGCACCGTCGAAGCGTGGTAACGCCCGGCATCAGTCCGACGAACACCTCGAAGAACTCGCCCGTCTGGCCGATACGGCCGGCGCGATCGTGGTCGGTCGGCTCACGCAGGCGCTTGATCGGCCGCATCCCGCGACCTACCTCGGCAGCGGTAAGGTCGAGGAGCTCAAGCTGCGGATCAATGAACTCGGCGCGACGCTGGTGATCTTCGACGACGAGCTCACGCCGGCGCAGGGTAAGAATGTGGAGGCTATCGTCGGTACGCGGGTGATGGATCGCGCGGAGTTGATCCTCGATATTTTCGCCACGCGGGCGCGGTCCAGCGAGGCGCGCATGCAGGTGGAGTTGGCGCAGCTGCAGTATCTTTTGCCGCGCTTGACGCGCATGTGGACCCACTTGGAGAAGTTCCGTGGCGGCATCGGCGTACGTGGGCCGGGTGAAACCCAGCTCGAAACCGACCGTCGTCTCATTCAGCACCGCATTCGTGTGCTGAAGGAGAGGCTCACCGATGTCGAGCGCGCGCGCGAAGTGCAGCGCGAAGGACGCAAGGCGCATTACCGGGTCGCCTTGGTCGGCTACACGAATGCCGGCAAGTCGTCGATTCTGCGCCAGATGGCGAACGACGTGCAGGTGTTCGTGGAGGACCGTCTGTTCGCCACCCTCGATCCGCTCACGCGTGAGGTCGATGTGGGTGACGGGTACACGGTGTTGCTGACCGATACCGTGGGGTTCATCCGCAAGCTGCCTCACCATCTGGTCGCCTCGTTCCGCGCCACCCTCTCCGAGGCAAAGGAAGCGGACCTGCTGCTGCACGTGATCGACGCAAGCCATCCGGTCTGGGAGGAGCAGCGCGATGTGGTCGATGGCGTCTTGGCGGATCTCGGCCTGGCCGATCAACCGAAGCTGTACGTGTTGAACAAGATGGACCTGCTGCCGCCTGATGAGGGCGCCGCCGTTCGCGAGCGTGTGGCGAACCTGATGCCCAATTCGCTGTTCGTCTCTGCGCTTGAGCCGGGTGGGCTTGATGTGCTACGCGCCTCGCTGCTGGACAGTCTTCGACGCCAGCGCCCGGTGCTCGAAGTGCGGCTGCCGGCGGCCAACGGGCGGATGATGGCGGAGATGCATCGTGACGGGGAAGTGCTCGACCAGCGTACGGACGAAGATGTGATCGTACTGCGGGCTCGCCTTGATGACCGTACGATCGGTCGGTTGCGGCAAGCCGGAGCGCGGATCACCGTGCTCCGTGGCGTGGAGCGGGTGAAGCCCCCCGCGGTACCGGTCGACGCCTTCTGATCGTTCGCTGAGGGACTTGGATACACAAACGGCCGTTCATCATCACTGATGAGCGGCCGTTTGTAGTGCTGTTGATCTTGAAGTGGGCGTGCAGGGACTCGAACCCCGGACCTCTGCTGTGTGAAAGCAGCGCTCTAACCAGCTGAGCTACACGCCCGAAACCACTCCGCCCCGGACAACTCGTGGCGCGGATCAAGAACGTAACGGAGGGGATCGACGGTGGGAAGCCCCTGTCCGCCGCCGAAAAGACAATCGCCTCGGTGCGGAGGCACCGAGGCGTATGGTCCGGGTGGGACTTGAACCCACGATCCTTCGATTATGAGTCGAGCGCTTTAACCGACTAAGCTACCGGACCTGACGCGGCAATGCTCCGCCACCCTTGGCAAATGTATGTCAACCGTCGGCAATGTGCGCGTCGTACGCTTCGAGGACCTCGTGCGGGGTGACCGTGGCGGCGCCGAGCTTGCCCACCTCGACTCCGGCGGCATAGTTCGCGACAATCGCTGCCTCGAGGGCTGTTGCACCCGCCGCCAGCATGGTGGCCAGATAGGCCGTGACGGTGTCGCCGGCACCGACCACATCGTAGACCTCTCGAGCCGTCGTCGGCACGCGATGTACCACGCCGTCCGACGAGACCAGCGCCATGCCGCGCTCACCGAGGGTGAGTAGCAGGTGCTCAACCCCGAGGCGCGCGAAGGTGTCCGGCAGCGCCGCCGGGTGCTCCAAGTCGACGGCGGCGCCGAGTGCGCTTTCAAGCTCCCGACGGTTCGGCTTGAACACGGTGGCGCCTCGATAGGCAAAGAAGTTGCGGAACTTGGGATCGACCACGATCGGCAACTTCCGTGCGCGCGCGAAGGCGATGGCCCCTTCAATCACGGCCGGTACGAGTACGCCCTTGTTGTAGTCCTCGAAGACGAGCGCGGTCGCCTGCGGCATGGCCCGCTCGATGGCCTCGAGCACGCGCGTCACATCAGCGCTATCGAGGTCCGCGTCATCTTCCTCGTCGAAACGCACCAACTGCTGCGAGCGCGCCATCACGCGGGTCTTGGTCGTGGTGGGTCGCCCTACGGTCACCAACGACCGCGACTCCATGCGACCGGCTTCGAGTCGCTCGCGCAGGGTCGTCCCCGGCACATCATCGCCGACCACCGCCACGAGGTCGCATCCGGCGCCAACGGCGGCGACGTTCTGGGCGACATTGGCCGCCCCCCCCAGTGCGAGCTTGCGGTCGCGAACCCGTACGACGGGGACGGGCGCTTCGGGCGATATGCGATCGACGTCGCCACGGAGGTACACATCGAGCATGGCGTCGCCGATGATCACCACATGCTGCGAGGCGGCGTCGGCCAGCAGTGTCTCGAGCCGGGCGCGGGAGATGGTGGGCGTCATGGCGGGGAAGCTAGTCGGCCCGATTAGCTTCGTCACCGGTGGTCCCGTTCCCATGTCCCTCTCCGCCCCGATGTCCGCCTCGTCATCCCCACGCGAGTCACTGGTATCGCGCCGCTCGCCGGTGCTGGTCCTGGCCGCGTCACTGATTGGCATCTCCTTCGCCGCGCCGTTGATCCGGCTCTCCGCGAGCGCCGCCATCGTGATTGCGACGTGGCGCCTGGGCTTGTCCATGCTCATCGTCGCCGCCGTATTGCTGGTTACGGGTTCATGGCGCGAGTGGTCATTGCTGGCTCGGCGGGAGTTCCTGCTCGCGGTCGGTGCCGGTGTCTTGCTGGCGCTCCACTTTTGGAGTTGGAACGCGTCACTGCGCTACACCAGCGTGGCGGCCTCGGTCGCCCTGGTCAATCTGCAGCCGGTCTTGATCGCGAGTGTGTCGGCGCTCTGGCTGCGCGAGCGCCCCAGCCGTCGCCAATGGGGCGGGGTGGTTCTCGCCGTGATTGGTGCACTGGTGGTGGGATTGGCCGACGTCCCCGGGGGACTCTCGGGGATCGTCACCGCCGTATCGGGAGGAGGGTCGACCGCTGGTGGAGGCCGCGCGCTCTTTGGCGATCTGCTCGCGCTTATCGGCGCGGTGACGGCTGCCTTCTACTACCTGATCGGGCGTCGGCTCCGCCAGCGAGTTGGCGTCTGGCCGTACGTGGCGATCGCCTATGGCGCCGCCTTCCTGACGTGTCTCTCGATTGCCATGGCCAGTGGAGAGGTATTGCTGCCGCAGCCCCGCCGGGAGTTGTCTATTTTTGCCGGTCTGGCGATCGGGCCCATGCTCCTCGGCCACACGGGTATGAACTGGGCACTCGGCCACCTGCCGGCGTTTGTGGTCAATCTCACCACGCTGGGTGAGCCGATCGGCGCCACCATTCTGGCCGCCTTTCTTCCGGGGATCGCCGAGGTGCCCGGCATCGGCACCATTGTGGGCGGGGGGCTGGTCCTCAGCGGCGTTCTGCTGGCGTCGGGCCGTACCCGGCGGGGTGCCAAAGGCTGAGATGAGCTGAACGCGTCACGGGGGGCAACTCGCCTTCTTCGCCACGGTTATCTTTCGGGGGTGAGTGAAACTCGATCGATCTTCTCTGGCGCCGCCGCGCCGCACGGCGAGACGGAGGGCGCGTCCGCGAACGGGCCGTATGCCTCGACGCCGCCGGTGGTGTTCGGGCCGGCGCGTCAGGAGCGCCTGTTCGACGTCGTGGTCACTCGTGGTGGCACCGTCGAGTCGAGGCACCGCGTACACGCGGCCGTCGTGGACGCCAACGGTACGCTGCTCGAGGGCGTGCGCGCGCCGCTCACGGAGACGTGGTGGCGCTCATGCGCCAAACCGTTCCAGGTCATGCCCCTCGTTCGCTCGGGCGGCTTGGAGCGCCTGGGTTGGGGGGCCCCCCAGCTGGCGTTGGCCTGTGCCTCGCACGGCGGTGAGCCGGAGCATGTGGCGCTGGCCGAGTCGATGCTGGCCGGTATCGGTCTGGAAGAGGGGGATTTGGCGTGTGGCGCGCATGAGCCGCTGGCGTCGCGCGGCGTACGGCTGCTGCGCGAGTCTGGCGACCGGCTCACGCGTCTCCACAACAACTGCTCGGGGAAGCACGCGGCCATGCTCGCGCAGGCGGTACTGCGGGGGGAACCGACCAGCGGCTACGAGCAAGCAGCCCATCTGGTGCAGCGGACGGCACTCGCGACCATCGCCACCTGGGCGGGAATCCGACCGGCGGCGATCGGGGTGGGGGTGGATGGGTGCGGCGTGACCGTGTTCTCGCTCCCGCTGGCGAATATGGCGCTTTCGTATGCGCGTCTCGCGCATGCGTCCACGCACGGCGACGAGCCAAGCCGGCGCATTTTGCAGGCGATGACGTCGCATCCGTTTCTGGTCGGTGGCACAGACCGCTTCGACACGCGCGTGATGGAGGCCGTGGGCGGCAACGTGGTCTGCAAGCTCGGCGCGGAAGGCGTGCACACGTTCGCGATCATCGATCGTGGGATCGGCTTCGCGCTGAAGGTCGAGGATGGGTCGCCGCGCGCGCAGTTCGTGGCCGTGTTGGCGATGCTGGCCGAGTACGGCGCGTTACCGTCACCGCTGCCGGAGAGCCTGCGCGATTCCGCGGTGCGCGCGGTGCGGAACACGCGGGGGGAGCAGGTCGGCGAAGTGTTCGTGAGCGTGGCACCACTCGGCGCGCCGGCGCACCGTCATGTCTCGTGACCTCGACGGAGCCATGCGAGAGGCGCGTCGGGACGAGACGGTTGGCGTGGATTCGATGACGGTCCGCGGACATGCCTCCGTTACACTTGAGGCACTTGATGTGGAGACGGCGGCGCTCGTCCGGCTCGCGGCGGTGCTCGCGGGAGGACGCGAGGCCGACGTACGCGCGGAGCTGTCGGCGGTGAACGGTGCAGTCGACCCGATCTGGGTTGAAGAAGTCATTTTGCAAACGTACCTGTTCGCCGGGTTCCCGCGCGCCCTCAACGCCGCGCGGGAGTGGCGTCGGATTTCAGGGCGTCGCGCGCCTGCATCGAGCGATGATGCGGAGCGTGCGGTGATGGATTTTTCTGAACGCGGCGAGGCGACGTGCGCCACGGTGTACGGGGAATTCTACGATCGGTTGCGCGTGAACATTCGTGGACTGCATCCGGCACTGGACCGGTGGATGATCACGGAAGGATACGGCAAGGTGCTCGGCCGGCCGTTGCTCGATTTGGCACGCCGTGAGTTGTGTGTGGTCGCTGCGTGCGCGATCGCACGACAGGACCGGCAACTGCATTCGCACTTGCATGGCGCGTTGAATGCGGGTGCCGCGGCCGTGGTGGTGACGGCTGCCTTGCAGGTGATCTCGCCGTTGATCGACGAAGAGGACACGCGTCGTTACGTAGCTCTGTGGGCGCGCGTGCAGGGCCGGTAGGGCGGGGCACGTCGTGCGGCGGACACGTTCGGCCGGATGACAATCATCAACGTAGTGCAATCGCAGGTTACTGGCGGCGCCTCGGTGGCCGGCTGCCTTTCTCGTTTCGGAAGTGATTCATGTTCGTAGATCGCGTACTCGTGAAGGTCGAAGCAGGAACCGGTGGATCGGGACAGACGTCGTTCCGTCGCGAAAAGTTCGCGCCGATGGGCGGTCCTGATGGTGGCGACGGCGGACGAGGCGGCGACGTCATCGTGCGCGGCGACCGGAACCTCACCACGCTGCTCGACTACACGTACCGCGACGCCTGGAAGGCCGAACGCGGGCAGCATGGCGAAGGCTCGAATCGCACGGGACGTTCCGGCGAGGACATCGTGTTGCCCGTCCCTCCCGGAACGGTGGTGCGCGACGCCGACACGCAGGAGTTTCTGGGGGAAGTCATGGAGGATGGGCACACCATTCTCGTGGCGAAGGGTGGTCGCGGCGGCAAGGGCAACTCCTTTTTCGTGACGCCTACGCACCAGTCACCACGCGAGTGGCAGCCGGGCGAAGAAGGGCAGGCGCGGACGCTTGAACTCGAACTCAAGCTGATCGCCGACATCGGTCTGGTCGGCCAGCCGAACGCAGGAAAGAGCACGCTGCTCTCGGTCATCTCGGCGGCGCGCCCGAAAATTGCCGACTATCCGTTTACGACGCTGTCGCCAAACCTCGGCGTCGTACCGCTCAGCGATCATCGCTCGTTCGTCGTGGCCGATATTCCCGGCATCATCGAAGGGGCATCGGAAGGGAAGGGACTCGGGCTCCGGTTTCTCCGCCACATCGAGCGCACGCGCATGCTCGCGTTCATGATCCCCATCGATGCGGAAGATTGGCAAGCGGAGTTCGACCAGCTGCGGCATGAGATTTCGTCGTATTCCACCGAGCTCGCGGCGAAGCCTTATTGCGTGGTGTTCACCAAGCTCGACTTGCTCGGCGAGCACTACGTCCCGGAAATCGAAGCACCGGGTGCGTTCGGCATGTATTCCATCAGTGCCGCCGGACGGATGGGGCTTGATGTGGTGCTCGACGCGTGGTGGCGTGAGCTGCTCGCGATGCGTGTGGCAGCCGAGAAGCCGGCACGCGATGCGCAGTTTCTTCCCTGACGACGCGATGGCTCCGTCGACGCCACCGTCGACGGGGGCGGCAGTGCACCAGCAGGCGCAGCGTGACGTGATTGCGCTCCGCCAGATCGCTGGGCTTGGCGACGTTGGCGTGGCGCGGCTCCTGTCGCTGCATGGCGATGCCGCGCGTGCGCTTCGGTCGGTGTCCAGTGAACGGCGCGATCCGGCGACGCGTGAAGCCGATCGCATTCTGGCGGATCTGCAACGCATTGGCGGTGAGGCGCTCGTGGCCGGATCGGATCGCTATCCGGCGCGACTGCGCGAGCTGTCCGACGCCCCCCCGGTCCTTTATGCGAAGGGGACGATGGCGAGCGCATTCCCGCCGGCCGTCGCCATCGTGGGAACCCGGGCGGCGTCCGCCTACGGACTGCGTGTGGCGCGGGCCATCGCGACCGCGTGCGCGCGCGCCGGCGTGACCGTTGTGAGCGGCTTGGCGCGCGGGATCGATGGCGCCGCGCACGACGCGGCGCTGGCCGCCGGCGGGCGCACGGTGGCCGTGCTCGGCACGGGGCTCGATGTGCATTATCCCCGCTCCCACCGTACGCTGCAGGAACGGATCGCGCGCGACGGCCTCTTGCTGACCGAGCAGCGGCCGGGTGACTCCGGACACGGCGGCACGTTTCCGCGTCGCAATCGCATCATCGCGGCGTTGGCCGATCTTACGGTGGTGGTCGAGGCGGGAAAGGGAAGCGGTGCGTTGATCACGGCCGATCATGCCATCGAGTTGAACCGCACCGTCGCGTGTGTGCCGAACGCCATCGATGAGGTGTCCTCGGCGGGGAGCAACGCGCTGCTCAAGATGCACGCCGAGCCGATACTCGCCGTCGACGATGTGTTGGCCCTGCTGCGCATCGACCGCGCGGTCTCCACGCACGTTGCGCTCGATGGTGATGCGGCGCGGTGCTGGGACGCCCTGCAGCGTGGTGCGCGTGACATCGATCAAGTCGCTGCCGCCGCGCAGCTCAGACCGCGTGAAGCGGCGGCGGTCTTGAGCACGCTCGAGATCGACGGGCTCGTCTGCTTCGGGCCGTCGGGGCAGGTGCATCCGTCTGTCAGCGTGTCGTGAGCGATCCGACAGCTCCACCCGTGGGCTATCGACACTTGTATCTGCATGTGCCGTTCTGTGCGCGGCGCTGCAGTTATTGTGATTTTGCGATCGCGGTCCGCAAGCACGTGCCGTGGCGCGCGTTCGCGGATTCGGTGGATGCCGAGCTGCGCCTCCGAGGTGCGGTGCATTCGTGCGCGGCGCTCACCACCCTGTACCTCGGCGGTGGCACGCCGTCGCGCTTGGGGGGGGAGGGCATCGAGCGGCTCTTCGCGACGTTGCATCAGCACATTCGGTTGGAGGCACAGGCCGAGGTCACGCTTGAGGCAAACCCGGAAGATGTCTCGCCCGAGGCGGTTGCAGCGTGGCGTCGGGCAGGGGTGAATCGGGTCAGCCTTGGCGTGCAGAGCTTCAACGACCGCGTGCTGTCGTGGATGCATCGTGTACATGATGCCGATGCGGCCCTGCGGGCGGTCGATACGCTACGAGCAGGCGGCATCGACGCGATGTCGCTGGACCTTATTTTCGCCGCGCCGGACACTCTGGAGCGCGACTGGAGCGACGATATCACGCGACTCCTCGCGCTCGCCCCCGACCACATCTCGCTGTACGGACTCACCATTGAGCCGCACACGCCGCTGGGTCGATGGCAGGCGCGAGGCGAGGTGGAGGAGGCGCCGGAAGATGTCTACGAGCGGCAGTTTCTCGAGTCGCACGAACGATTGCGAGCGGCCGGCTTCGACCACTACGAAGTGTCGAATTTCGCACGGCCCGGTCGGCGCGCACGGCACAACAGCGCGTACTGGCAGAACGTGCCCTATCTGGGCATCGGCCCGTCGGCGCACGGCTTTGACGGATCGGAGCGGCGCTGGAATCTCGCGGCGCTCGCGGCCTGGGAATCGGCGCTGTCCCGTGGATTGGATCCCCGGGACGGGGCGGAAACGCTGACCAGCCAGAACCGTGAGGCCGAGTTGGTGTACCTTGGATTGCGCACGACCGACGGACTGGAGCTTCGGGAAGGTGAGGAAGCCCGCGTCGCCACGTGGCGTCGGCAGGGGTGGATCGAGTTTGTTGATGAGACCGCTGGATCGCGTATCCGGTGCACCGCCTCCGGGTGGCTTCGGCTCGATGCCCTGGCCGCCGACTTGACAGCACTCCGAAGTCGTTCGTAGCGTTACACTTATGGCAATTAGCGGGGAGCTCTCCGAGCGAGAGCGACAGGTACTGGAAGCGGTAATCCACAGTTACGTGGCAACGGCCGAGCCCGCAGGGTCGCGCACGTTGTCGCGTCGTTTTGGCTTGGGGATCTCCCCGGCGACGATCCGGAACACGATGAGCGATTTGGAAGAGAAGGGCTTTCTCTTTCATCCGCATACGTCGGCCGGTCGCATCCCGACGGACAAGGCCTATCGCGTGTACGTCGACTCGCTCATGCGGGTGGAGACGATCACCGGCGATGCGCAGCGGCGGCTCCATGCCGACATCTCGGCCGGCGGATCGGCCATTGAGGCGATTCTCCGCCGGGCCGCACAATCCTTGGGAGTCCTGACGCAGGAGCTGGGGGTTGCCTTGGGGCCGCGCTTCGAACGGGCAACGCTTCGGCAGATCGAGCTGGTTCGCATCTCATCTGAGCGCCTGCTCATGGTGCTCACCTTGCACGGTGGAGCGGTGCGTACGGTGTTCGTGGAGGTGCCCGGCGTGATCGCCGACGAGGCCCTGCTTGAAGTGACCATCGTTCTGAACGAGCGGCTCGCCGGGCTCACCCTCGAGCAGATCCGCACGACGCTTGCCTCTCGGCTGCGTGACATTCAGCTGAAGCCGGAGACCGCGGAGCTGCTGCACATTTTCGTGCAAGAAGGCGAGCAGGTGTTCGGGCGTGTGGCGGATCCGCTTGAGACGGTCGTGCTCGGCCAGCCGTCGCTGCTGGCGGATCAGCCCGAATTCGCCAGCGGCGAGCGGCTCCGGCAGTTGATCGAGCTCACGGAAACCCGTCAGCAGGTCGCCTCGTTACTTGAAGCGAAGCCGGGGGCGAATGGGATTTCGATCACGATCGGCAATGAGCACGGCGACCCGCGTCTCGAGCCGTTTACGGTGGTGACGGCCGAGTATCAGGCGGGCTCGCTGAGTGGGGTGATCGGCGTGATCGGTCCGACGCGGATGCCGTATGACAAGGTGATCGCGCTCGTCGGGCACACGTCCCGGCTCGTGTCCGATTTGCTCTGCTGACGGTCGTCCCCTCGCTTCGAGCAGGCGGACCGGTCGATATTTGCTGTAGGTTTTTCAGTCCGACTTTGAGTTCACCGACGGGCGGCCGGTTTCCGGCACCCGTCGTTCGACTGCGCCGCTCACCGGCAGCGCGTTTTTCCGGGTTTTGACATGGCCGATTTTTACGCGGTGCTGGGTGTGCCGCGCGATGCATCCGACGACGACATCAAGAAGGCGTATCGTCGCTTGGCGATGCAGTGGCATCCCGACCGCAATGCCGGCGCGAAGGAGGCTGAGGAGAAGTTCAAGACGATCACCGAAGCGTACGATGTGCTGCGTGATCCACAGAAGCGTGCCGCGTTCGATCGGTATGGCGAGGCTGGGCTGCGTGGTGCTCAGCAGCAGCAGTACGAGCACGTCGATCTGTCGGACGCGCTGAATATCTTCATGCGCGATTTCGGCGGCTTCGGCGATCTGTTCGGTGGTCAGGGCGGCGGCCGGCGGAACGGCGCACGTGTAGGCGCGGACGTAAAGCTGCCACTGCCGCTCACGCTCACGGAAGTCGCGACCGGTGTCGAGAAGACCGTCGTGCTCAAGGTGCTGGAGGCGTGCGACAAGTGCGAAGGATCAGGTGCCGAGCCTGGTACGAAGCCTCAGACGTGTAACACGTGCGGCGGCGCCGGCGAAGTGCGCCGCGCCCAGCGATCGTTCTTTGGCCAGTTTGTGTCGGTCGCCCCGTGTCCGACGTGCGCCGGTGAAGGGGTCGTCGTCGCATCGCCGTGCAAGAAATGTCGCGGCGAAGGTCGCGCACGGGCCGAGCGCACGCTCAAGATTCAGGTGCCGGCTGGTGTGGCAACGGGGCAGTACATGACACTCCGGGGCGCGGGCAATGTGGGGCCGCGCGGCGGCACCAAAGGGGATGTCCTCGTCGTGTTCGAGGTGGAGGACGACGAGCGCTTTGACCGCGACGGTGAGGATCTGTTCTGCGAAGCGCTCGTGACGTACTCGCAGCTCGTATTCGGAGCGGACATGCGCGTTCCCGGACTGACCGGTGATCTGTCGCTGCGCGTGCCGGCGGGAACGCAGAGTGGTGCCGTGTTTCATCTGCGTGGCCGCGGCTTACCGCGCGTCAATGCGTCGGGGACGGGCGACCTGCACGTGAAGGTCCAGCTCTGGACGCCGCAGGACGTCGAGGGCGAGGAGAAGGCTGTGATCGAACGGCTCGCGGCGCTGCAGGGGCAAGCCCCGGCTCAGCGCGAGAAGGGCTTCTGGTCGAAGATGAAGGAGGCGCTCGGTGCTTGAGGCCGCGTTGCGATGGGTCAGTGTCCGCGTCAGCCCGGGTCACGACGAGGGCAGTCGCGCCGCGTGTATGGCGGCATTGTTTGCGGTCGGCGCGCAGGGTGTACACGAAGACGGGACCGCACTCGTTACGCACTTCCCGCCGTCGACCGATCTCGAAGCCGTGCACTTCGCGCTCACCGAGGCCGACGACGGCGTGACCATCGAGACGGCGCCGGTGCCCGATATCGATTGGAGCGAAGCGTGGAAGTCTCGCATCAATGCGCACGAGCTGGGCTCGCTCACCGTGACGCCGCCGTGGCTCGCTGAGGGGCGCGATCCCGCGCGCACGATCGTGATCGAGCCGGGGATGGCGTTCGGGACGGGCGAGCATGCCACGACGCGCGGGGTGGTGCGCCTGCTTCCCACCGTCATGCGTGACGGCGACATCGTTGCTGATCTGGGGGCGGGCAGTGCCGTGCTGGCCATCGCCGCGGCCAAACTGGGCGCCGCGCGTGTGTACGCCGTGGAGCTGGATGGTGAAGCGATTCCCGATGCGGAGCAGAACGTGATGCGGAACGGGGTCGCGGACCGGGTCCATGTCTTCGAAGCGGACGCCGGCGCCCTCCTGCCGCTGCTCGCGCCGGTCCGTGTCGTGCTGGCGAACATCATTTCGTCGGTACTGGTTGAATTGCTCCCGATCATTGCGGCGTCCCTCACGGCCGATGGCGGTGCGATCCTGAGCGGCATCCTTCAGGAGGAGCGCGAGGGGATGCTCGCCGTCCTGGCCACCACGGGCTGGCGTGTGCTCGATGAGGATGCGGAGGACATCTGGTGGTCGGTCTCGATCGCGAGGGCGTAGCCGCCGGTCGCCCAAACTTCATCACGACCGAGCCGTTTGCGGTCGGGGCGACGTGCGTGCTCGATGAGCACGCGGCGCGGCACATGCGCGTCCTGCGGCTCGACTCGGGGGCCGTGGTCGGTGTCCGCGACGGCCAGGGACACGTTGGGGCCGGACAGCTCGTCCGTCTCACGAAGACGCAGGCCTACATCGAGATCGGCGAGGTCGCGGTCATCCCGCCGCTTCCCGAGGTGCACTTGCTCGTGCCGGTGGCGGACCGCGACCGGATGCTCTGGTTGGCCGAAAAGGCCTGTGAACTGGGCTGCACGAGCTGGCGCCCGGTGCTCTGGCGCCGGTCACGGAGCGTGTCGCCGCGCGGCGAAGGCGTGGCCTTTCAGCAAAAGGTGATGGCGCGAATGACGAGCGCGCTGGCGCAGTCGGAAGGGGCGTGGCTGCCGCAGCCCTTCCCGGAGGCCACGCTGGAGCGCGCGCTGTTGGCGGCGCCGCCGGGAGACCGCCTCGTTCTCGATCCGGCGGGCGCGCCGATGGTTGGCCACGCCGCGCCGACGCTGCAGGAGCCGATGGTGTTGGCCATCGGGCCCGAAGGCGGAATCGAGGAAGACGAGCTCGGCGCGCTCGTCGCTGCCGGATTCCGTCCGGTTCGGCTGGGGCCGACCATCCTTCGGTTCGAGACCGCTGCCGTTGCTGCGTTGGCGATCGCCCGCACGGCGATCGGTGCCACGTCCATTCCCCGTTCCGCTCCCCGCGAGTTCTGATGTCAGACGCCTGCATCTTCTGCCGCATTGTCGGTGGGACCATCCCCGCGACGCTTGTCGCCAGCAACGCATATGGCGTCGCCTTCCGCGACTTGTTTCCGCAGGCCCCGTCCCACCTGCTGGTGATCCCGCGGCGTCACGTGGCCTCGCTGGCCGAGGCCACCGACGGGGCCGAGCTGGGCGCGCTGATGCTGCTGGCGGCCGAGGTCGCCCGTTTGGAGGGGATGGAGGACGCCGGGTATCGGGTCGTCGCGAATACCGGCAAGGACGGCGGCCAAACGGTCCACCACTTGCACCTGCATGTGCTTGGCGGGCGGACGATGCACTGGCCGCCCGGTTAATTGGTCATCTGCCTCTGGAATTATCGTGGGTTGCGCCTTGACCTCCCCCGTTGGTATGGGTAGGATTTAAGGCTGTCGTTCTATCGCAACGTGTCTGTCACGCCATCATTTACGAGGTTTCGTTTGTCCGAAGTCATCATCCACGAGGACGAGAATTTCGAGCGTGCGCTCAAGCGCTTCAAGAAGAAGTGCGAAAAGGCCGGTATCCTGTCCGACCTGCGCAAGCATCGTCATTATG
>CANHNQ010000032.1 GCA_947462095.1 Gemmatimonadota bacterium | reverse complement strand
CCGACGCGCCATGGCGGGCGCGGCTGCCGAGCTTTGAAAGAGCTGACGGTCGGGATTGAACCGACGACCTGCTGATTACAAATCAGCTGCTCTACCAACTGAGCTACGTCAGCAGAACGGGCGTACGGCCCGTTCCGGACAAGACGAGCAGGATAATCCGACGGGCCCCCGAATTCAAGCAGCCCCGCGCGGATACCCGTTGGAGTTCACCCCTTCCGCCAGCGCGTCCCCTCGGGGCCGTCCTCGATCAGGATGCCACGGGCGGTCAGTTCGGCGCGCGCCGCGTCAGCCGCGGCGAAGTCCCGGCGCTCACGCGCGGCTCGACGAGCCCCGAGGCGCTCCTCGACCCACGCGGCCAGTTCGGCGTCGACATCCTGCTCCGGCACGAGATCGAGCACGCTGTCCATGAGCCGGAACGCAGCCCGCGCCCGCTCCAGCGCCGGCAGGTCGCTCCCCTGCTCGTCGAGTTCCTTGTTGGCTTCGCTGATGAACGTGAACAGCGCGGCCAATGCCTCGGGGGCATTCAAGTCGTCGAACAGTGCCTCAAGGAACGCCTTTTCGGCCCGCGTGGCCGCATCGGCCAGCGCCGCGGTGCCGGTGGTGGCCTCGGACAGCCGGAAGGCGAAGGCGCCGATGCGATTGACGGCGGCACGCGACTGCTCGAGCGAGTCTTCGCCGAGATTCAGCTGCTTGCGGTAGTGCGCGTTGAAGACGAAGTGGCGGTACGCAGTGCCGCTGATCCCTTGGTCGCGCATCTCGACCACGTTGGCCACGTTGCCGACCCGCTTGGCCATCTTGGCGCCGTCGGTGAGCAGGAACTCCCCGTGGCACCAGCAGCGGGCAAACTGCTTGCCGGTGGCGGCTTCCGACTGCGCGATCTCGTCTTCGTGGTGCGGGAAAATGAGATCGATACCGCCGGCATGCAGGTCGAACGTTTCGCCGAGGTATTTCATGGCCATCGCGGAGCATTCGAGGTGCCAGCCGGGGCGTCCGCGACCCCAGGGCGAATCCCAGGCGGCGCCGGTGGCTTCGTCTTCCGGCTTTGCGGCCTTCCACAGCGCGAAGTCCTGCGCGTTTTCCTTGGCGTACTCGTCCTGTGCCACGCGCGCGCCGGCGCGGACCTCGCGCTTGTCGAGCTGCGACAGCTTGCCGTACTCGGGGAAGCGATCGATCGCGAAGTAGACCGAGCCATCCTCGGCGATATACGCCACGTTGTTGGCCACAAGACGCTCCACGAGTTCGATCATCTCGGGGATGTGCTCGGTGGCCTTCGGGTAGCGCTCCGCATCTTCGATGCGCAGATACCGCCGGTCGCGATGAAAGAGCTCGGTAAACGGCTCCGTCACCTCCAGAATATTGGCGCCGGTGGCGACGGCCTTCCGGATGATCTTGTCGTCGACGTCGGTGAGGTTCATCACCTGCTCGACCTGCCAGCCGGCCAGCCGGATGACGCGCCGCAGCAGATCCTCAAACAGGAACGTGCGGAAGTTGCCCAGGTGCGCCGGGTTGTAGACCGTCGGCCCACACGTGTACATGCGCACCGTCTGTCCATCGGCGGGTGCGAACGGCTCGACGCGGCGCGCGAGCGTGTTGTACAGGCGGAATTCAGGCATCGGCGTGAAGGCGGTCGTGGTGCGGGATTTGGTTGGGATCTCCCGACGAATTCTTGCGTTCGTTGAATGTAGAAGGTAAGTCACCCTTGTTGCTCCCCCACCTCCAACACGGACCGTGTCCATGAAGCCTCGTCAGGATCGCCCGCGCCTCGTCTCGCGCGTTTCCACCGTTGTCGGCATCGGCGCCCTCGTGGCGGTCGCCATGGCGGCCCGTAGTCAGGGTGGACAGCAGACCACGCCACCGTCGGTGGCACCGGCTCAGCCGCCCGCCGCCGCGCCGGCGGTTGAGCCCGTGGTCGCCGACTCGGCGATGCAAGACAGCACGGCACGCACCGATACGACGGCGATGCCGGACTCCATGGCCGTGGCGGACAGCGCGATGATGATGCAGGCCGCTGCCGTCGACGCGCCGGCACCGCAGGCGCCGGCCACGTGGCCGGTGGACCCGGCGACCGGTCAGACGATCATCAACGGCGAGCCGGTGGTTGGCCGCGTGTTCATCATGCAGAAGCCCGACGGCCTCGTGAAGCTGGGTACGTGGCAGGCGCAGTACGCCGGGGAGCCGGCCGCGCCCGAGCCGGCGCGCGTGGGCGCGTCGTACGCGGTGCCGGCGCCGGAGCACACGCGCCGTATGCGCGGCATCATGATTCAGTCGACGCTGTGGGGCATGGACGGGAAGCGGTCGGCGCGTGAGCGTCGCTACTATCGCCCGCAGACCACGGGGGCCGCGCTGGGCGGGCACTAGGTCACTCCGCGCTCGTGGAGGAACGGCGGGGCGCTTGCACCATGTGCAGGCGCCCCGCTCGCAGTTCGAGGATGTGAATGGTGCGGGACCGCACCCGCATGGCGTCCACCGCGTACAATGCCGTCGGCTCATGGGTGGCGCGCCCGGGTGGTACGCGACGGCTGCGGTCTGTGGTCGGCGGCATGGCCGGACAGGCGATCACCACGCCGTCGCCGCGCTCGTGCGTCTGCCTCCCCCATCGCCGCCACTCCGATGCGTCGTGACGCGTGAGTGCACCGGCACGTGTCGCGCGCAGCAAGTACAGCGTGCGTGACGCCGGTGCGCCCCCGGGGGCGTCTCCCTCTTGCCAGCCGCGCATGATGTGCGGTATCGCCTCGACATGCACGGCCGCGCGGCGAATCCGAAGCCCGGGTGCAGGCTCCCGCTTCGAGCGGATGTACCGATGGCTCGGCGAGTGCTCGCGCCCCGCCAGTGCGGCGAGCAGCATGGATTGGCCGAGTGCCTCGGTCGCCTGCAGCAGCCAGAGTTCGCCGGCATGAATGCGCATGGTGACGTCGTCGAGCACGCGGACACTCATGGCGCAGCATCCGGGGATGCCGGCTGTGATTTCGGCGTGGGCACGGGCCACCGACAGCAGTCGTGATTGTGTCATGGGGGAGACGATGGCGCCGCGTCCCCCATCGCATGTCACCCGATCCTTGCGGACCGGTTCAATTCATTTCGCCGGGGCGAACTACACCGCCGTGCTGCCGCCGCCGGACACGTGCTCGGCGAGGCGCTCGAGATGAAACGCGGAGATGGCTTCCGCGATGACCAAGGGCTCGTAGCGCACGGGATCCGTCGTGGGCAGGCCGGTCTCCGATCGGACGCGCTCGATGGCGTTGCGTGCCTCGCGGTCGTCGAGATCGAACGTGTTCAGCGCGACCGCAATGACCGGCGATGGACGCAGCGACTCCATGGCACCTTCGTACAAGCGGATCATGTCGATGAGCGAAGGGATCGGCACCCACGGATTGCGGTGGATTGTGGTCCGGGACGGCTGTGCGCAGAGCACCATCGCATGCGGCAGCGCGCCGTGCATGAGTCCCAACGTCACGCCGGAGTAGGCGGGGTGAATGATGGACCCCTGCCCTTCGACGAGCACGATGTCCGCCCCCTCGGCCGCTTCGAGTGTGAGCGATTCGGCTGCACCGGCAATGAAATCGGCGATGACCGCATCGACCGCAATGCCGCGCCCCTCCACCAGAATGCCCGTCTGTCCGGTGGCCGCAAAGTTCACCCGATGCCCGAGTTGCCGCACCGACGATTGCACTTGCAGCTGCGCCGTCATCTTCCCGATGTTGCAATCGGTGCCGACCGTCAGCACGACGGTGGCGTCGAGGTCGCGGACGAGCCCCGACGCAACTCCAAGCGTCGAGGGCGCCCGACGCAGGTCGCGGATCGTGGCGCCGGATGCGGCGGCCAGCGCGGCGAATTCGTGGTCGTCACCCAACATCGTGTGCAGGCCACTCCAGACATCGAGCCCGGCGCGCAACGCGTCGCAGACGATCGGGCGCCACGCATCGGGGAACTGGCCGCCGGCCGGGGCGATGCCGATCAGCAGTGCGTTGGGACGATGCGCCAGCCCGGACGGGAAGTCCGCCACGACCGGGATGTTGCCGCCGAAACCGAGCACGTCCTGCGCGATACGGCCGGCGGTCCCACGGTCGAGGACCGCGGCGACTTCATCCGGCACATATCGAATGCACGCGTTGGCGGTCTTGGAGCTGAGCGGGCCGAAACTGCCTTCGGCGAGGACCAGGAAGCGACGCGACAGAGCCATGGGGCGGATGGGCGAATGCTCCAACGGCGGCACCCGGGAGGGAGCCGCCGTCGGCGACCGGTAGGGATTCGATAATCTACCGTGGCGTTGAGACCTCGTGAATCACGACCTCGGCGGGGTTCCGCTGAGGCGCTCGATTTCGGCGATCAACTCGGCTTCCCCAGTCTTGGCCTGCTCGGCGGCCGCATCCGGGCCGGCGGCCAACTGGGCCGGTGCCGCGGCGGCGGCGGCCGTGGCGCCGGCGGCCAGCTGACGCGACGCCGCAGGCGCGCCGGCGGCCAGCATGCCCATACGCTGCTTGAGCTGGAGGAGCTGCTGATCGGCGTTCACGCCGCCCGATGCGCGCTCGAGCTGCTTGAACTCACCGGCGAGACGATCGCCGCTGAACTCTTCGTCGATCTCCTGCGCGGCCTGCAACTGTCGTTCATTGGCCGTGATTTTCTCTTCCATGCGATTGAACGCATCGAACGCCGAATTGTCGGAGAGACCGGACATCGTCTGGGAGATGCGCGCCTGCGCTTCCGCTCGACGCTGACGCGCCAGCAGCAGATTCTTCTTGCGCTTGGCCTCTTCGATCTTGTCGTTCAGGTCGCGGAGCGACTGCTTGAGCTTCTCCGTTTCCATGCGGTGCGTTTCCCAGGTGCTGGCGAGTTGCTGGCCGTGCTCCAGGTGCTCCTGGCCGCGCAGGAGCGCCTGCTTCGCAAGGTCGTCGCGCCCTTCCTGCACCGCGAGCATCGCGCGACGCTCCCATTCGTCGGCCAGCTTGAATTCAGCGTCGGCCTGATCCTTCAGGCGCTTTTCATCAGCGATGGACGCGGCAACCTGCTGCTTGGCCTTGGCCAGCTGGTTGCGCATGTCGACGATGATCTGATTGAGCATTTTCTCGGGATTTTCCGCCGAGGAGATGAGCTCATTCAGATTCGACTTGATGAGAGTCGAGAGACGGTCGAAGATACCCATGGTTCAGCGAGCCTCGCGGAAGGCGGCCAGCTCACGCAGATGCGATGTGAGCGAGAGAGTCATGCTTTCGTACGACGCGAGAAATTCCTCGAAATCGAGATGCGCGAGTTCGAGTGCCTCGGTCAGCACGACGTTGTCCTGATCGATGCCATATGACCCGTGCAGTAGGTCGCCGGCATTGAGTTCCAGCAGGCGGCGATTGAGCGCCGCCTGCTCGGCGGGGTCGACGGGCAGTGGCATTACCTTGACCCGCAGCAGCACGACCGGCGGATTGTAGGTGACCACGACGTCGAACTCCAGCGCGCCACTGGGGCGCACGACCCACAGCCCAGGCTCGAGTTCCTGATGGGAGGCGCCGTCGGCACTCAGTCGATCGAGGAATGCCTCGATATCTTCTTGCGTGACCATGTTCGATTCCTTGAGGTTCGGATATCGGTCCATACGGCGGGGCCCGCCGGTTCGTTTCGCCGAGCGTCTCGAATTGTACCGACAAAGTACGGCCGTTGCATGATCCGAACGGCAGACCGGCCGTCGGCCGCATCACCTCACGGACACCGTCCTCGGTAGATCGATGCGCTTCGCCCTTCGTTGACGATCATGAGTCGCCCGTCGGGAAGCCAGCTGAGGCCCTCAGCGTTGCGTTCACCCGGCGGCACCGCGCAGTGCGCCACCGGCGCACCGGGGCGACCGGTGACCGGGTCGGCATCGAACACATAGACCGACCCGTAGGTCAGGACCGCCAGCCTCCGGCGGCCGTCGGGCATGATGGAGGAGAGCGATGCGTCGGTGACCCAATCCCGCGAGACGGACGTGCCAGGCACAATCGGCAGCGAATCCACCAACTCCGCGGTGACGATCGTGCGGGCTCCCCATGCCGCCGCCGGCACGCGATAGAGCTGCGAGGGACGCAGCCGGCCGTTGGCGTCACGCTGCGGACGCTTCGTGGCGAACCAGACACTGGTGTCGGGAGCGACCCACAGTGCCTCCACATCACGCGCACCGCCGACATACGCGACGCGCAGCAACGTGGCTGATGCCGTAGCGGCCACCGCGGTGACCGGCTCCGGAATGCGCCACACGTGCACTTCACGCCGGACGGCATAGTTGTCGCCCACATCGCCGATATAGAGACAGAAGCCGCTCGCGCACGGGCCGAGCGCGATCGCTTCCCAGTCGGTGTTCTCGGCATCGCGAACCCGGACCATGGCGCGCGGCGAGCCGGCCGAATCGTACGCGAAGAGCGCGGGGTCGTTCCCGCTGTCGTTTTGCGACCACAAAATACCCGGTTCACTCGTGCTGGCGACCGCACCCGATGCCTCCTTGAGCCGCCGATCACCGAATGCACCGGCTCGCGCGAGTTCACGGAGCGGCGGTTCTCCGGGCACGGCCCAGCGATCGCCGGTACACGCCATCAACAGGGCGAGCGACAGCATCACCGACCGTCCTACCAGCCGCCGCTCAGCCACCGGCGCGCTTGATCTCGTACAACCGCTCCTTGGCGAGACGACGGCCGGTCGGTGTAGCCGCGAGCCCACCACCCGCGGTCTCGCGATAGCGCACATCCATACTCGCACCGATCTCGCCCATGGTATCGATCACTTCGTCGGCGGGAATCGCGAACTCGATACCGGCCATCGCCATTTCGATGGCCGCCATCGCGATGGCGGCCCCGGTGGCGTTGCGAAATACACACGGCAGCTCAACGAGTCCGCCGAGCGGGTCGCACACCAATCCAAGCGTCCCCTGCTGCGCGAGCGCCGTCGCGTGTCCGACCTGACGCGGTGAGCCCCCCAGCATCTCCACGGCTGCCCCTGCAGCCATGCCCGCCGCGGCACCGGTTTCGGCCTGGCAGCCCCCCTCCGCACCGGAGAGCGAAGCACGCTCGGCCACCACGGCCCCGATCAACCCGGCCGTGGCGAGTGCGTCGATGACCCGTTCATCATCGATCCCACGCGCCTTGGCGATGCCGGTGAGCACGGCCGGCAGGACGCCAGCGCCGCCGGCGGTGGGTGCGGCGACAATGACGCCCATTGCCGCGTTAACTTCCTGCACGGCGATCGCACGCGCGAGCACGTCACGAAACGGGGTATTGGCCAGCGGCCCATCGGGGCCGGTGCGCAGCTTGGCGGCGTCCCCCCCCACGAGACCTGACGACGACTTGAGATCGCCGATCATGCCGCGATCGACGGCTTCGCGCATCACCACCAGCGCGCGACGCAATGCGTCGCGGATGCTCTCCACCGTTCGGCCCTGATCCTTCGCTTCCACCTCGAGGGCAACGTGCGAGAGCGTCACACCGCGCGCTTCCGCGTCGCGAATGGCATCAGCCAGCGCTCGATACATCAGGCACTCACCTTGTCGAGACGGAACGCCCACGTCACCCAACTGAGTGCCCGGATGGCATCACGTACGGACTCGTCCGGCTGTTCATCGACTTCGATGACCATGAACGCATCGCCGCCTCGCTCCTTCCGCGACAGTTTGAGCGTGGCAATGTTGCAGTTCGCATCAGCGAGAATGCCGGCGATCCGGGCGATCGACCCCTTCACGTCTTCGGCCACCAGCACGATGGTGTGAAGATTTCCGGGAATCTCTACCGGATACCCATCGATCTCGGTCACCATCACGCGCCCGGCGCCCAGGGATGCACCAACCATCTGCGCGGTACGATCGCCACGTTCCAGCGAGATGCGCACCGTATTCGGATGGGCGTCGTCGCCAAGCGATGTTTTTTCGAACTGAAAGTCGAGCCCTTCGCGCTCCATGATGTCGAGCGCGGTGCGCAGGCGTTCGTCATCGGGACGAAAGCCCATGAGGCCGCCGACGATCGCTTTGTCGGTACCATGGCCTTCCCCCGTTCGGGCAAATGAGCCGTGCAATTCGATGTGTGCCTTTTCGGGCGTGCCGCCGACCAGACAGCGTGCGAGCAGACCGAGACGGCAGGCGCCGGCCGTATGCGAGCTGCTCGGCCCCACCATGACGGGGCCGATGATGTCGAGGAGAGAGACCATGCACGGAATGTACCTGCCATCCGATCGGGACAACAGAAAGCAGGCGCCCGGCAGCTGTCGCCGGGCGCCTGCTGTTCGGCGTCCACAGATTGTGGTGGCACCGACGACCGCGGCCGCGCAGGCCGTGCCTCTCGTCAGCCGCCGAGCATCGGCGCCAGATATCGACCGGTGTGGCTCTCGTTGACGCGAGCGACCTCCTCCGGTGTGCCCTGCGCCACGATGGTGCCACCGCGCACGCCGCCTTCCGGCCCGAGATCCACGATCCAGTCGGCCGTCTTGATCACGTCGAGGTTGTGCTCGATGACCAAGACCGTATTCCCCCGATCGACCAGCTTATGCAGCACCCCGAGCAGCACACGGACGTCTTCGAAGTGCAAACCGGTGGTCGGCTCGTCGAGGATGTAGAGCGTACGCCCGGTATCACGTTTCGAAAGTTCGGTCGCCAGCTTCACGCGCTGCGCTTCGCCACCCGAGAGCGTGGTCGCGCTCTGGCCCAAGTGGATGTAGCCCAGCCCCACGTCGCGCAGCGTCTCGAGCTTCTGCAGGATCCGCGGCTGATTCTCGAACACGCTGCAGGCTTCCTCGACCGTGAGATCGAGGATCTCGGCGATACTGCGACCGCGGAAGTGCACTTCCATCGTCTCACGGTTGAACCGCTTCCCCTTGCAGACATCGCAGGGGACGAACACGTCGGGGAGGAAGTGCATCTCGATCTTCACGAGCCCGTCACCCTGACAGCTCTCGCAGCGGCCGCCCTTCACATTGAAGGAGAAACGACCGGGACCGTAGCCGCGGATTTTCGATTCAGGCAACTCCGCGAACAGCTCACGTACCGGCGTAAAGATGCCCGTATACGTGGCGGGATTCGATCGCGGCGTCCGTCCGATCGGGCTCTGGTCGATGTCGATGATCTTGTCGAGATGCTCGAGGCCGGTGATGCGCGTATGCGCACCCGGCAGCACGCGCGCCCGGAAGAAATGCCGCGACAGCGTGCGCTGGAGAATATCGGTCACGAGCGTGGACTTTCCCGAGCCGGACACACCGGTGACCGCCACGAACAATCCGAGCGGGAACTCGGCCGTGACATCGCGCAGGTTGTGTTCGCGCGCGCCCTGTACGGTCAGCATGCGTGCCACATCGCGCGGTCGGCGCTGTTGCGGCACGTCGATGCGCCGCGTGCCGCGCAAATACTGTCCCGTGATCGAGGCGGGCGTATCGATCACATCCTGCACGGAACCGGCGGCGATCACCTCGCCGCCATGCTTGCCGGCGCCCGGACCAAGGTCGATGAGATAGTCGGCGTCCCGGATCGTTTCCTCGTCGTGCTCGACGACGATGACGGTATTGCCGAGATCGCGGAGCTGCTTGAGCGTGGAGAGCAAGCGCCCATTGTCACGCTGGTGCAGACCGATGCTGGGCTCGTCGAGGATGTACAGCACACCGACCAGGCGGGAACCGATCTGTGTGGCCAAGCGGATGCGCTGCGCTTCGCCACCGGAGAGCGACTCGGCGCTGCGATTGAGCGTGAGGTAGTCGAGTCCGACATCCACCAGGAATCGCAGCCGCTCGCGCACTTCCTTGAGAATCGGACCGGCAATGCCGGGATCGAGACCGGGATGCCCCGCGCGGCGCACCGGCACCGTATCGAAGAACGCCAGTGAATCGACCACGCTGCGCTCGACGACTTCCCCGATGTTGAGCCCGTGCACCGTGACCGACAGCGATTCGGGGCGCAGCCGCCGGCCGTCGCACGCCGGGCACGGCCCCGCCACCATGAACGACTCGAGCTCGAGGCGCACACCGTCGGAACTGCTCTCGTCGTAGCGTCGCTGCACATGGGAGACGATGCCTTCCCAGGTGCTTTCCGCTGCCGCCTTTGCGGCGGTCTTCGCGGCCGTTTTCGCCGCCGCACCCTTCACCGCCTGCTTGACCGCCTTGCGCGCGCGCGGTGGCGCATCACCGACGCCGTGCAGCAGTTGCTGACGCACCTTGGCCGGAATCTGCCCCCACGGCTTGTTGAGGTCGAAGCCCAGCTGCTTGGCGAGGCCGGGGAGAATGACCTTGCGCATATAGCCGTCGGGTTCGCCCCACGGTAGCACGACGCCTTCGAGGATGGAGATACTCGGATCGCCGAGGATGAGATCATCGCTCACGGTACGCGTGGTGCCGAGGCCGCTGCACATCTCGCACGCACCGAACGGCGAGTTGAACGAGAAGTGACGCGGCTCGAGCTCGGGCATGGAAATGCCGCAAGCGGCACAGCCATAGCGCTCCGAAAACATTTCCGTGACCGGCTCAGCGCCGTCATAGCGCACGACCTCGGCGAGTCCTTCGGCCAGTCGCAGCGCCGTCTCCACGGAGTCGGTGATCCGACCGCGATCTTCCGTGCGGACGACGAGTCGATCGACGACCACGGAGACTGAGTGATTCAACCGCCGATTCAGCTTTGGCGGATCGGCGAGCTCGATGAGTTCTCCGTCGACGATGGCCCGCACGAACCCCTGCTTCCGTGCGCTTTCGAATAGCTCCTTGAACTCACCTTTTCGTTCCTGCACCAGCGGCGCGCGAATCTCGAGACGGGTGCCCTCTGGCCAGGCGAGCACCATCTCGGCAATCTGCGTGGGGCTCTGCCGTTGCACGGCGCGTCCGCAATTCGGGCAGTGCGGCGTGCCGGTGCGCGCGTAGAGCAGCCGCAGGTAGTCGTACACCTCGGTGACCGTGCCCACCGTGGAGCGCGGATTGTGGCCGGCCGATTTCTGCTCGATCGAAATCGCGGGCGACAAGCCCTCGATGGCGTCGACATCGGGCTTCTCCATGAGGCCCAGGAACTGTCGGGCATACGCGGAGAGCGACTCGACGTAGCGTCGTTGTCCTTCGGCGTAAATCGTATCGAACGCCAGCGACGATTTCCCCGAGCCGGACAAGCCGGTCACGACGGTGAGCTTGTCGCGGGGTATGGTGACGCTGATGTTGCGCAGGTTGTGCTCGCGGGCACCGCGCACCACGAGCGCATCGGACGGACGGACCGGTTCGGGCATAGTTCCTGAAGGTGCGGGGACCGGACGGGCAAGACAACCCCGCCACCGTGCGAATCGGGGCCAGCGTCGAAACGATTCCCCGGTCCGGCTGGACGCCACCGAACGGGCCTACTCGCATCCCAGCGATTTTGTTTTTTCTGGGGTCCGGCCGCTAGGTTCTTGCCCGATGGCCAAACGACGCCCTGCCCCGATCGACCTCACGGTCGCGCCCGATGCCGCGACGGCCTTCCGCCGCCGACTGCACGCATGGTTCAAGCAGCACTCACGCGACCTGCCATGGCGGCACACGCGCGACCCATACCGCATTCTGGTGTCGGAGCTGATGCTGCAGCAGACCCAAGTGTCGCGGGTGCTCGATTTCTACCGACGCTTCCTCGACCGGTTCCCCGATCTGCACGCTCTGGCCGAGGCCAGGCCGAAGAAGGTGATGGAGGCATGGGAGGGGCTGGGCTACTACGCGCGCGCGCGAAATCTTCATGCGCTGGCGAAGCACGTGACCACCGAACACGACGGGGTGATTCCGAGCGAGCCGATCGCGCTGCGTGACCTGCCGGGCGTCGGCGCCTACACGGCCGGTGCGGTTGCCTCGTTTGCGTACGAGAAGCGCGCGGCGTTGGTGGATACCAACGTGGCCCGCGTGCTCCAGCGCGTCTTTGCACCGCACCTGCATCCGAAATCCGGCCCCGGGCTCAAGCAGCTCTGGCTCATCGCCGAGCAACTGCTGCCGCGCACCGGGAAAAGTACGTGGACCCACAATCAGGCGCTGATGGAGCTCGGCGCGCTCGTGTGCACGGCGCGTGTGCCGCGCTGCGGGATGTGCCCGGTGACGGCCGGCTGCGCCACGTTCCCGATGGTGGAGGCGGCAGAGCGCGAGGCCCGGAACGCGGCAGCGCCGCTTCCCCCGAAGGGCAAGCGGCGCCGTGTACGAGCCAAGTCGCCGACGTCGGGTCAGGCCGCCGCGAGCTGATCCCCGCACCCGCTGCAAAAGCGTGAACCGACCAGATCCACACTCGTCCCGCAGCTCGAGCACGAGCCGGGGAGGTAGCGTCCGCAGCTCGAGCAGTAGGTGGCGTCGGGTTCGGGGCGTGGACCGCATACCCCGCAGGAGCGCTGATTGTCGCGCGCGCGGCGAATCGCCGCCTCCACCGGATCGGCGGCGTCAACGGCACGCAGCGGCGCCGCGGCGCCCGCTGCCGCAATCGTCACCGAAGCCGCCGACGCGTCGCGGGCATCCGCGGCACGCAATTCGGCCAACGCCTCACGGGTGTAGCGCGACTTCAACTCGGCATAGTCGCTGTCCGACAGCTTTCCCGTTTCGCGATCGAATTCGATCTCACGCAGCGCCGCGACGGCCCCGTCGAGCTGCTCGTCGCCGCGACCGGAGCGCTTGGCGCGGGCAGCCTTGATCCGCGCCGCCTCGCTGGCGGCCTTCTTCTCGTCGTCGGCCCGCACTTCGGCCTCACCGCTCAACAACGGCGACAGGACCAACGTGAGCGCGCCGAGTGCCAGTACGGTCCCCAGCACCAGAGGGGCGGCACCTTCAGGCAAGGCGACGAGCGTCATCAACGCTCCTCCCGCAAAGCGGCCTGAAGACGCGCGAGCTCATCGGGCGTCGCATCGATCGACGCGTCGATCGATGTGGGCGCCGCAGCCCGCGTCGCGGCGGCCACATCGGCGTTCCGCCGCCACCCGCGCAACAACGCACCGATCGCAACCGCACCAAGTGCGATGGCGGCAAACGGCGCAAACCACGCGAGCAGATTGAAGCCTTGCTTCCTCGGCTGCATGAGAATGAAATCGCCGTACGTCTGCGTCATGGCGGCCATGATTTCGTCGCCAGTATAGCCGCCATCGACAAGGCGCTGAATGTCGCCGTGGACGGCCGGGGAAATGCCGCAGTTGAAGTCGGTGGTGCGACAGGTGTAGATGTCCAGTGTGCAGGGACACGGACAGGCGAGGTTGCGTTCGAATGCCTCGAGCTGCTTCTCGTCCATCTGCTTCACCGCGTTCGGCTTCGCCGGCCGAACCACCGGCTTGTACGACTCCGAGTTCATCTCTTCGCCGCCCGGCGCCGTAGCGGCCTGCGGTTCGGCGGCATCCTGCCCCCACGCCGTGCGGGCCAGCAGCACGGATCCGGCAGCCACCACGGCCACCGAGCCCGCACGCGTCAGGAAGAGGCGGCGGGTCGTATGCAGCGCATCGGGCGAGTGGGTCACGCGCCTGCCCCGACCAGGGTCGACGCCGACTCCGACGGCAGCTCGGCCACGTAGCCACCTTCACGCTCGGCACGCACGGCCTGCGGCCACATCACGATCAATCCGCCGAACGCCATGATGATCCCGCCGAACCACACCCACCACACGAGCGGGTTGAAGTTGATGTGAATCGCCGCGGTCTCGCGATCGACCGCACCGGTGAACACGAGATACACGTCCTGCTTCGGCGACTCGAGAATGCCGACTTCGGTGGACGGTTCAAAGGTTGGCTCACCGGCGGCGTTCACGTGCTGACGCTTTTCGCTCGACAGGATGCCCATGTTCTCGCCGTCGCGCGTCACGTTGAACGACGCGGCCACCACCCGGCGGTTGAGCTGTTCGAAGGACGAGATGCCCTGGCTCGTGAACACCCATTGGCGACCGTAGGCGTCAGTGGCCTTCACGGATTCGCCGGCCTTGAGCGTTGCCGTGAGGTCCTTTTTGAACATGAGTCCCGCAAAGGCGCAGAACAGGATGACGACGCCGAAGTGCACGATGTAGCCGCCGTAGCGACGGCGGTTGCGGCCGATCAGGCGCATGGACGCACTGAAGAGCCCTTCGCCATACATCCGTTGGCGGGCGCCGATGCCCTTCACGAATTCCTGAATGATCGTACCGAAGACGAAGCCGGCGAGCAGGTACGACACGAGCGCGTACATCTGACGCATCCCCATCGCGAAGAGCACCACGAACGTCACGACGCCGGCGGTCACGGGCCAGGTGAACTGGCGCTTGAGATTCGTCGTGGAGGCGCGCCGCCAGGCGATGAGCGGACCGATGCCGGTGAGCGCGAGGAGCAACAGCCCCAGCGGGCCGTTCACCGCGTTGAAGAAGGGCGGGCCGACCGTGATTTTGTCGCCCTTCACCCACTCGCTGAGAATCGGGAAGAGCACGCCCCACAGGGTGGCGAAGCAGATGCCCACCAGCACGAGGTTGTTGTACAGGAACGCCGCCTCGCGGCTCACCATGCTCTCGAGTTCCGCATTCGCCTGCAGATCGTTCAGGCGCGTGGACACGAGATACGCCGTGCTCACCGCCGCAACGACGAGGAAGCCCAGGAACCAGTCGCCCACCGGTGACTGCGCAAACGCGTGGACGCTCTCGATGATGCCGCTGCGCGTGATGAACGTGCCGAGGATCGTGAGCAGGAAGGACATGGCCACCAGCGTCACGTTCCACTTGCGCAGCATGCCGCGCTTTTCCTGGATCATGATGCTGTGCAGGAACGCCGTGATCGTGAGCCATGGCAGGAACGATGAGTTCTCGACCGCATCCCACGCCCAGTAACCGGCCCAGCCAAGTTCGACGTATGCCCACCACATGCCCAGCACGATGCCGATGGTCAGGAAGAACCACGACAACAGGGCCCAGCGTCGGACCGCGCCAAGCCACTGTGCGTCGAGCTGCCGGGTGACCAGCGCACCGATGGCAAAGGCAAAGGGAATCGCGGTGCCGACGAGCCCCAGATAGAGCATGGGCGGGTGGATCGCCATGCCCGGGTTCTGCAGCTGCGGATTCATGCCGCGCCCTTCGGGCGGAATCCAGTCGAGGCGCTCGTAGGGATTGGCACCGAAGCACATCGTCATCAGGAAGAACAGGCAGATGATGCCCAAGGTCCCGGTGACATACGGCATCATCGCCCGGTTCGTCTTGCGATTCGTGAAGACCGCAATGGCCGAATACGTCGTCAGAATCAATGCCCAGAAGAGCATCGACCCGGACTGACCGGCCCAGAAGGCCGTGAACGTATAGATCTTCGGGAGGTTCGAGCTCGTATACGAGGCAACGAACTTGATCGAGAAGTCGTGCAGGAAGAGCGCGGTCCACAGTCCGATGGACGCCAGCAGTGTGAATCCGAACGTCGCGTACAGCGCGCGCTCACCACTCTTCACCAGATCGGAACGCCCCTGCAGGCCCCCGGAGAACGACACGGTGGTCGTCCAGGCCGCCATCAGCAGGGCGACCCAGAGCGACAGCTCACCAATCAGAATCATGTTGCCTCGCGCTTACGCGCAGGCGCGCAACAACTAGGCGCGCGGGGTTGCCGGCATGCCCTGCTTGTAGCCGGGCGTGTCCTTGTACTTCTCGGGAGCATTCTCGTAGCGCGACGCGCACTTCGCCAGCAACGTGGTGGCCTGGAACGTGCCATTGGCGTCGAGTCGGCCTTCGACCACGACATCGACCCCGTCGGTGAACGTGTCCGGTGCGATACCGCGGTACTGCACGTCGTACGTCTTGGTGCCGTCGGTCATTTTGAAGGTGAGCGACCGGCCCGACGGATCACGCACGATGGTGCCACTGACCACGCGGGCGCCGACCTTGACGCCCGTGTTCACAAAACGCGGGTTGTCGGAGACTTTGCTCGCGAGCTCACCCGGCGTCAGGTAGTAGGTGGCCGTCTCGTCGATCGAGCTGGCCATCAGATAGCCGGCGGTACCAAGCACCAGCACGCCGCCGAACAGAAATTTGTTTCGAGCTTTCACGGGACCCGTCCTCGTCGTCCGGATGGTGTTCGTAGAAGATAGCGGTGGGACGGTCGTGCGTCAGCTGTGCGTTCAATGATCGGTGTCACGGGCCCAGTGGAGCGCGCCCCGAACGGCCCGCCGCCATCCGGCGTAGCCGGCGGTGGCCGTCGCGTCTCCGGTTGGGGTGAACCGTGTGAAATGCCGTCCGGCCAGAAATTCGTCCCCGTTCGCCCAGAGCCCTGCGGCCAACCCGGCCAGGCCGGCCGCCCCGAGTGCCGTGGTCTCCACGAGGTCGGGGCGCTCGACCGGCACGCCGAGGACATCGGCCTGGAATTGCATGAGCCAGTCGTTGGACGTGGCGCCGCCATCGACGCGCAACCGATCGAATCGTACGCCACCCTGCGTGCGCATGTCCCCCAGTACGTCGTGGGTCGCATAGGCCATGGCCTCGAGTGCGGCGCGTGCGAGGTGCGCGCGGGTGGTCCCGCGCGTGAGGCCAACGATCGTGCCGCGAGCATTCGGCTCCCAGTCTGGCGCGCCCAGTCCCACCAACGCCGGCACGAAGTACACCCCCTCATTGCTGTCGAGCGAACGGGCCAGCCCGTCGGTCTCGCTGCTGTTGGCAATGATGCCCAGCCCGTCGCGTAGCCACTGGACCGCCGCGCCGGCAATGAAAATGGATGCCTCAAGCGCGTAGACCGGCGCGCCGCGTTCATCACAGGCGATCGTGGTGAGCAGGCCGGTGGTGCTCTGCGGACGCACCGTGCCGGTGTTGAGCAGCAGGAAGGCGCCCGTACCGTACGTGTTCTTTCCGCTCCCCGCATGCCAGCCCCCCTGCCCGAAGAGCGCCGCCTGCTGGTCGCCGGCGATGCCCATGATCGGAATCTGGTGTCCGAGGACCGAGGCCACGGCCGTTCCGGCCAACCCACTCGACGCCACGATGCGCGGCAGCATCCCGGCCGGGACGCCGAACAGCGCGCACAGCTCGGGCGACCAGGCGTGGCGCGCAAGATCATACAGCATGGTCCGCGAGGCATTCGTGTGATCGGTCACATGCGACGCGCCCCCGGTGAGATGCCACACCAGCCAGCTGTCGATCGTGCCGGCGGCCAGCTCGCCACGCGCGGCCCGCTCGCGCATACCCGGCTGCTGCAGCAGCCACTCGAGCTTCGTCGCGCTGAAGTACGGATCGGTGACCAATCCGGTCGTGTCGGCGATCATCGCCGCGTGCGGGGCCAGCTCGAGACAGCGGTCGGCGGTACGCCGGTCCTGCCACACGATGGCGCGATGCACGGCGCGCCCGGTGGCTCGATCCCACACGACGATCGTTTCACGCTGATTCGTGATGCCGATGGCAACGGGGTCGACCCCCGCGTCGGCAATCGCCTCACGGGCCGCCGCGACGGTACGATCGAGAATCTCGTGGGGGTCGTGCTCCACCCAGCCCGGCGCTGGGAAGTACTGCGTGATCTCGCGATACGCGCGTCCGAGGATCTGTCCGCTCTGACCGACCACGAGGCACGTCGTCCCCGTGGTCCCCTGATCAATGGCGAGCACGCACGTCATCGGCAGCTCATGCGCCGGCAACTCCGAAAAAGGGCGGCGTCACGAAGCCGCGATCGGTGAGGTAACCGCTGACGAGCGCCCGCGGGGTAACGTCGAACGCCGGATTCCATACCCGTGCGCCGGCCGGAAGGTCGCCCAGCTCGGCGGCGTGACGGTGTTCGATTTCGATCCCGGCGCCGGTGGGCGTGGCCGCATCGATCGTGCTCCACGGCGCGGCGACATAGAAGGGAATGCCATGCGCGTGCGCGGCGAGCGCCACACCATACGTGCCAACCTTGTTCGCGACATCGCCATTGGCCGTGATCCGGTCGGCACCGACGATCACCAGATCGACCGCACCGCTGCGCAGCAACGACGCCGCCGCCCCGTCGGGAAGAACCGTCACGGGGATACCGGCGCGTTGCAGCTCCCATGCGGTGAGCCGCGCCCCTTGCCGCAGGGGGCGCGTTTCGTCGGCGTAGACGTGGACCCGACGCCCCTCGCGATGAGCGAGATGCACCGGCGCCAGCGCCGTCCCGATCCCGGCCGTGGCCAACGCCCCCGCGTTGCAGTGGGTCAGCACCCGCGCCCCGTCGGGAACGATGGTGAGGCCAAACCGCCCGATGGCCTCGCACCGGGCGACGTCGTCGGCTCGGATCGCTTCGGCGCCGGCGCGCACGGCGGCCAGGAGTGCGTCGTCTCCCACGGCCGCGGCCATCGCGACCAGTCGCCCGACCGCCCACGACAGATTGACGGCGGTGGGTCGCGAGGCGACCAGCCGTTCGGCGTACGGCACCAGCAGCGCTCGGGCGCGGTCGCCCCGCCCGTCGCTCTCCTGCTCGAGGGCGACCACGAGCCCGATCGCCGCGGCAACGCCGATGGCGGGCGCTCCGCGAACGGCGAGGGTGCGAATGGCGTCGATGACCTCGTCGAGCGTGACGAGGTCCCGCATCACCTCGGCGCCGGGGAGATGACGCTGATCGAGGATCCGGAGGGCGCGATGGTCGCTGGACCATCCGACGACAAAGAGGGGAGGCACGGGGCAAACGTAGCAGGCCGGAGCGTCGATCGCAGCGTCCCGTGTAGATTTGCAATTCCCCGGTTTTCACCCCGCTCCACACCCGTCCACCATGTCCTATCAGTACCTGACCTTCGACGTCACCGACCGTATCGCCACGATCACGGTCAACCGTCCGGACAAGCTGAACGCGCTCAACGATGCCACGATCGCCGAGTTAGGGGTCGCCATCGATGAAGCGAATGCACGGGACGACGTGGGCGCGGTGCTGCTGACGGGCGCCGGCCGGGCATTTGTGGCGGGCGCAGACATCTCAGAGCTGGAAAGCCAGTCGCCACTGGAGGCGCAGCGGCGCGCCCGGGCCGGTCAGGTGATCTTCCGTCGCTTTGAGACGAGCCCCAAGCCCACGATCGCCGCCATCAACGGGTTCGCGCTCGGCGGCGGCTGCGAGTTGGCGATGGCGTGCCACATGCGCATCGCGAGCGAAAAGGCCAAGCTCGGGCAGCCGGAAGCGAAGCTCGGCATCGTGCCGGGATACGGCGGCACGCAGCGCCTGCCGCGGCTGGTCGGTCGCGGGGCGGCGCTCCGCCTGCTGCTCACGGGTGACATGATCGACGCCACGGAAGCCTACCGGCTCGGTCTCGTGGATCAGGTCACCACGCCAGACGAACTGATCGCGACCGTGCGCGCCGTGCTGACGACGATGCTGGCCAACGCCCCGCTCGCCATTGCCGGCTGTATCGAAGCGGTGAACCGCGGCCAGGACGTGCCACTCGAAGAAGGGTGCACGATCGAGTCCGACTTCTTCGGATTGCTCTCGAGCACAGCGGACATGAAGGAAGGGATGCGCGCGTTCCTCGAGAAGCGCCCGCCCCAGTTCAGCGGGCGCTGATCGCGCCGACGACGTGCTTGCCCGCCTGATCGCCAAGGACTACCGCAACTTCACGCAGCTCGACCTCGAGGTTCCCTCGGCCGGGCTGGTGATCATTGGCGAGAACGGGCATGGCAAGACCAACCTGCTGGAAGCCGTCGCCTATCTCGCGCTGCTCCGTTCGTTTCGGGGGGCGCGCGATGCGGATGTGGTCCGCTTCGGCGCGCCGGCCTTTCATGTGCGCGCCGAACTGACGCCGCCGTCGGCCCACCACGTCGTGTCCGTCGGCTTCGAGCGGAGCACGCGACGCAAGCGCGCAACGCTGGACGGCGTGGAACAGCCGCGCCTCACGAGCGCGCTCGGTGCGGTGCCATCGGTGCAATTCTCACCGGCCGACGTGGCACTGGTGGCGGGTGGCCCCAGTGAGCGACGGCACTATCTCGATGTCATGCTCGCGCTGTCGTCGCGCGCGTACCTGCAGGCGCTGCAGCTGTATCGTGGCGCGTTGCTGCGCCGCAATGCGGCGCTTCGCACCGCACAGCGGGATGGTGCGCGCGGTGCCGAGCACGACGCGCGGGTGAGCGTGTGGGAGCCGGCCATGGCAGCGCATGGCGGCGTGGTCGCGGCCACGCGCCACGCGTTTGTGCGCGATCACAGCGAGCGGTTCACACAGCTGTCGGCGGCGATCGGCGAACGCCGGCCGGTGTCGATGAAGTACTCGGCAACGGGTGGCGAGAGCGCGGACGAGCAGCTCACGAGTGCCGATGCGCAGGCTGATGCGTATCGTCGCGCGTACGCGCAGCAGCGCGCGCAGGAACTCCGTCGTGGCGTCACGATGGTGGGACCGCACCGCGATGATCTGCAGCTGCTCTTGGGCGGGCGGGATTTGCGCACGTTCGGATCGGCAGGGCAACAGCGCAGCGCCGCGATCGCGCTGCGCCTGCTGGAACTGACGACGCTGCGTGATGCGGTGGGCTATCCGCCGTTGTTGCTGCTGGACGATCCGTTCGCCGAGCTGGACCTCGGGCGGGCGGGGCGTGTGCTTGCGTTGTTGGAGGACGCGGGCGCGTCGCAGGTGTTGTTGGCGGTGCCGCGCGTGGACGACATCCCGGCGGCCTTCACGCGGCTGGAGCAGCGGTCGATGCACGATGGGGTCGTGCAGCCCGCGGCGAGGCACCCATGAGCGCCGATCCGAAAAAACGCGCGCCCGCGAAGCTGGGCGATGTGCTCGCGTCGGTGTTGCAGCACGCGGGGCTGACCGACCGGGTGGCGCAGGCGGCGGTGATTCCGGAGTGGCCGGGGCTGGTGGGCGCGCAGATCGCGACCGTGACGGAGCCGTTGCTGCTGCAACAGGACGGCACGCTGGTGGTGATGGTGAAGACACACGCGTGGATGCAGGAGCTCACGTTTCTGGAGCCTGAACTGCTGCGGTCGCTGAACCGCGACCCGTCGCGCCCACCGGTCACCCGGCTGCGCTGGATGCTGCAACGCTGAGAGCGACTCCACCGCAAGTTGTTCATTCGCAACGACTTGCGAACCAACGGCGGAGTTGCTTGCGGAGCCCCGATCGACTATATTCAGGGGTTGTGTTTGCAGGCCAGTCGATGGGCTGCAGCAGTTCAATTCTTCGGGATATCCCCACCTCATGGCGAATAGCAGCGAACAGCCCGAGAACGGGTACGGCGCAAACAGCATCACCGTTCTCAAGGGGCTCGAGGCGGTCCGCAAGCGCCCCGGCATGTACATCGGGTCCACGTCCGCGCGTGGCCTGCACCACCTCGTGTATGAAGTGGTGGACAACTCGATCGACGAAGCGCTGGCCGGTCACGCCGACCGGGTGTTCGTCACGATCCACGAAGACGATTCCATTTCCGTTGAAGACAACGGCCGTGGCATTCCCGTGGACATGCACCCGGTCGAGAAGATGCCGGGTGTCGAGCTTGCCATGACGGTGCTCCATGCCGGCGGCAAGTTCGACAAGGACACCTACAAAGTGTCCGGCGGTCTGCACGGCGTGGGCGTGTCGGTGGTGAACGCGCTGTCGAAGCAGCTCAAGGTGTGGATCAAGCGCGACGGCAAGGAGCATTACATGGACTTCGAGCGTGGCATCACGCAGACGAAGCTCAAAGTGATGCGCAGCGTGGCGGCGAAGGAGACGGGCACGAAGGTGTGGTTCAAGCCCGACGGGGAGATCTTCCAGGAGACGCTGCGCTACGAGTGGGCCACCCTCGCCAGCCGTCTCCGGGAGCTCGCGTATCTGAATAAGGGCATTCAGATCACGCTGCGCGACGAGCGCCCCGATGAAATGAAGGACGGGCAGGCCCGCGAGGAAGTGTTCTTCGCCCGCGGCGGCCTTAAGGAATTCGTGACGTATCTGATCGGCAGCAAGAAGCCGTTGCACCAGGACGTGGTCTACATCGACACGACCCGCGACGACATCGGCATCGAGATGGCGCTGCAGTACAACGACAGCTACGCCGAAAACGTGTTCTCGTTCGTGAACAACATCAACACGCATGAAGGCGGCACGCACCTGACCGGCTTCAAGAGCGCGCTGACGTCGGTCATCAACAAGTACATCCAGGAAAAGTCGACGCTCAACAAGAAGGACAAGGAAACGCGCTTGTCCGGCGACGACGTGCGTGAAGGGCTCACGGCCGTGCTGTCGGTGAAGGTGTTGGAGCCGCAGTTCGAAGGGCAGACCAAGACCAAGCTGGGCAACTCGGAAGTCGAAGGCGCGGTGCGCAGCGTGATGAATGAGCTGCTCACGCAGTACCTCGACGAGCATCCGAAGTCGGCGAACATCATCATCGACAAGGCAATGTCGGCCGCGCGCGCCCGTGAAGCGGCCCGCAAGGCGCGCGATCTCACGCGCAAGAAGTCGGCGCTCGACGTGGCCAACCTGCCGGGCAAGCTCGCCGACTGTTCACTCTCCGACCCGGCCCTCTGCGAGATCTATCTCGTGGAAGGCGACTCGGCCGGCGGATCGGCCAAGCAGGGACGCAAGCGCGACTTCCAGGCGATTTTGCCGCTGCGCGGCAAGATCATCAACGTGGAAAAAGCGCGCTTCGACAAGGTGCTGAACAACGAGGAAATCCGGACGATCATCACGGCGATCGGGTCGGGCATCAAGGAAGAGTTCGACCTCGCGAAGACGCGCTACCACAAGATCATCATCATGACCGACGCCGACGTGGACGGCGCGCACATTCGCACGCTGCTGCTCACGTTCTTCTTCCGGCAGATGCCGGAGCTGATCGACGCCGGCTACATGTACATCGCGCAGCCGCCCCTGTATCGCGTGGCCAAGGGCAAGGAAGAGTATTACGCCTACACCGAGAAGGAGCGCGACGGCTACGTGGAGCGTCTCGGGGGTCCCGAAGGCCGGGGCAACGTGAACATCCAGCGCTATAAGGGTCTCGGTGAGATGAATCCCGAGCAGCTCTGGAAGACGACGATGGATCCGGAAACGCGCACGATGTTCCGCGTCACCATGGAAGACGCCGTACTCGCCGACCAGACGTTCCAGACGCTCATGGGCGACGAAGTCGAACCGCGCCGGTTGTTCATCGAAACGAACGCGCGATTCGTGAGCAATCTCGACATCTAGTGTATCGGGGCTTCGCATCGGCCCGGCATTATGACAGAAAGGGCGCGGGATCATGATGATCCCGCGCCCTTTGCGCTACCGCCCCGCGCCGGAGTTCCGGCGTCGGTGATTACGGCGTGAGGTACACACCCTTCGCTTCACGCGACAGCTGCTTCGAGAAGTTCAGCGCGACGGTGATCAACGCCGAGAAGATGACCGTAAACGCGATGTAGCAGATCGTGGTGACCGTCGTCTCCATGCCGCCCGTGGGGGTTGGCGTGACGATGTACATCAGCAGCCCGTACAGCCCGAGCAGGGGCAGCACGGCCGCGGCGGCCACGAGACTGAGCAGACTGTTCGTCTTCGGAGCGATCATGGTATGGCGACGGGGACGCAGAGCGTCGGTGGTCAAAAGGCAGCCGCAACGCGGCCGAGATGGAAAGTATCCAGCCCGACGAGAAACGGGGAGTGGGGCCGCCGCGTTCCGCCGTGCCGTTACCGCTCACTCGTACCGTTCGGCCCCCGCCTCGGTGACCCGATGCGAAATCAGCGGGAGGGGCGGCTCCGCCTCCTCGGCGATCGTGATCGACGCCCGAAGGGCGGCAAGGCCGGCGGCGACCCCCGCGCGATCCTTGGCGAAGACGGTGGCCAGTGGCTCGCCAACCCGGACAATGTCGCCGGGGCGGGCGGTAATCACGAACCCGACGCTCGGATCGATGTCGTCTTCCACCGTGGTGCGCTGCCCGCCCAGTGCGGTGATGCCGCGGCCGATGGCCCTCGGCTCCACCTGTGCGATCACGCCGTCGCGGGGGGCCAGATAGAGCTCGCATTCGGCGGCTTGGGGAAGCGACGACGGATCGTCGACCACATTGGGATCCCCGCCCTGGGCGGCAATGATCTCCTGAAACTTGGCCGCGGCGCGGCCGCTCGAGATGGCGACTTCCATCCGACGAAGGGCATCGTCGCGATCGGACGCGACGCCGGCCATCACCAACATCTCGGCGCCAAGGGCGTACGTGACCTTCATGAGATCCGGCGGGCCCTCGCCGCGCAGCGCCATGATCGACTCCTCGACCTCAAGCGCATTACCACAGGCGCGGCCAAGTGGCCGGTCCATGGCCGTAATCAGCGCTACCACCGGGCAGCCATGGTCGGCACCCAGTTCGATCATGGTATGCGCCAGAGCGAGCCCGCGATCGAGCTCCGGCAGAAAGGCACCGGAGCCTTGCTTGACATCGAGCACGAGCCCCGTGAGGCCTTCGGCGAGCTTCTTGGACATGATGCTCGCCGCGATCAGCGGAATGCTCTCCACCGTCGCCGTCGCGTCGCGGAGGGCGTACAATCGGCGGTCGGCGGGGGCAATCTCGCGCGTCTGTCCAAGCAGGGCGCAGCCGATCCGTTCCAGCTGCTCGGTGGCGCGGGCCAGCGACAGATCGGTCCGAAACCCGGGGATCGATTCGAGCTTGTCGAGGGTACCGCCGGTGTGCCCCAGCCCACGCCCGGACATCATGGGCACGGCGACGCCGAGGCACGCCACCAGCGGTGCCAGCACCAGCGACACCTTGTCACCGACGCCGCCGGTGGAGTGTTTATCGACGCGGGCCATCGTGAGATGATCGAGATCGAGCATCGCGCCACTGTGCAGCATGGCGTCGGTGAGGGCGCCGATCTCGTCGCGATCCAGTCCGTTGAAGTAGATGGCCATCGCCAAGGCGGCCATCTGGTAGTCCGGGACCTCGTCCGTCGCATATTGCGACATGAGCGTGCGCCACTCGGCGGGAGTAATTCGACCGCCGTCGCGCTTTCGCTCGATCAGCGCGCGTGCCAACATTGAGTCCTCATGATTCAGCCAACCTACATCCTCGCGGTCCGCGCCGCACGTCGACTGGCCATGGGCCTCACTGTTGGGGCCGTAGCGGTCGGAGTGCCAGGGCTTCCGGTGAGCCCGCGCGCGCTGGCGGCGCAAAGCGTGAGTGACCTGCTCAGCGCTGGAGACCGGGAGAGTGCGGCGCGGCGTCCGGCGGCGGCACTCGGCCATTACGAGCGGGCAGCCCAGACGGAGCCCACGTCGTACGTCGCGCTCTGGAAGGCGGCCCGTGAGGCCGTGGATCTCGGGGAGTTCGAAACGAACGTCGAGACGCGCTCGGCGTTCTATCGGCGGGCCGCGGACTACGCGCGACGTGCGGTGATGCTGAACGCCAACGACGCGGACGGGCATTTCCAGCTCTCACGCGCGGTAGGCCGCACCGCCCTCGCCGCGAGCCCCCGCGATCGTGTGAAGTACGCCGTCGAAGTGCGCGACGAGGCGCTCAAAGCGCTGAAGCTGCAACCCCGACATCCGGGAGCGCTGCACGTGCTCGGCGTCTGGAACGCCGAAGTGATGCGCCTGAGCGGCATCATGCGCGCCGTCGCGAAAACATTTCTGGGCGGTCAGACCCTGAGTGCGGCCAGCTGGCCGGAAGCGATCCGGTACATGGAACTCGCCGTGACCGTCGAGCCGAACCGACTGGTGCACCATTTGGATCTTGCACGCGTCTACCGCGATGCGGGGCGTCCGAACGAAGCGCGCGCCTCATATCAGGCCGCACTGCGCGCTCCGTTTCAGGACGCCAATGACGAGCACTATCGCAAGAGCGCCAACGAGGAACTCGCCAAGCTACGGTAGGCGCCCGCCGCGCTCACCACGGCGCGGCGTCGCGGGCCCGCTCGCGTACGCGCACCGCCACCTTGCGGCCCTGCTTCAGGCCGCGCCGTGCGAAGCGACGGGCCGATTCATCGGCGTCGTCCCACAGGTTGGACAGCGTGTCACCGCCCTGTTCCGCCAGGCGACGCGCATTGCGCCGCAACTGACGACGGGTCTGCTCGCCGCTGGCCGGTGCCAGCAGCAACGCGGCACCCGCGCCAATCGCGGCGCCGATCAGCAGCCCGAGCCCGAGGGCACGGCCGTCCCTGCGATCACCACGATCCTGCGTACCGCTGTTGAACATGCGACCTCCCGCGCCGGAGCGCGTGAATGGTTCGGTGGTATCCGTTCGTTCGGGTGAAGCACCGCCGCCGGATCCGCGGCGGATGACGCATCTCCGTCTGAGAGATACATTCCGCCTATGAGCGTCGTTCCATCCCCTACCGTGCAGCGCGCTGCGGACTTGCGCGCACTGCTGGCCCGCGCGCAGTACGAGTATTACGTGCTCGACCGTCCGAGTCTCTCGGATGCCGAGTATGACCGACTCTTCCGTGAGCTTCAGGGCGTCGAGCACGAATACCCGTCACTGCGCACGCCTGATTCGCCCACGCTGCGTGTGGGTGCACCAGTGCAAAGCGCGTTCCAGAGCCATCGACATCTGGTGCGGATGTTGTCACTGGACAACGCGTTCGACGATGCCGAGCTGCTCGCGTTCGAGCAGTCGATCGAGCGCGTCGTGGGCGCAGCGGTGCACAAGAGCGGCTATACGGTCGAGCTGAAGATCGACGGCGCGGCGATCGCGCTCACGTACACCGACGGCGTGCTGACCGCCGGCACCACGCGCGGCGATGGCACCGAGGGCGAGAACGTCACCGTGAACATCCGTACGATCGGCTGCATCCCGTTGCGGTTGCTGGGCGACAGCCATCCGCCGCTCATGGAGATCCGCGGCGAGGTGTACATGCCGTTCGCCGGCTTCGAGCAGATGAACGAAGCACGTGTTGCCGCGGGCGAGCCGGTTTTCGTCAATCCACGAAATGCGGCTGCCGGCGCGTTGCGTCAACTCGATCCGTCGATCACGGCCCAGCGCCCGCTGCGCTTCTTCGGCTACGCCGCCGTGCTGCCCGATGGGAACGCACCGGCGCGCAGTCAGTGGGAGTTGCTCGAGCAGCTGAGCGCGTGGGGCATTCCCGTTGCCCCGAACCGGGCGCGGTGCCACACGATGGCCGATGTCTCGGTATGGGCACAGCAGATTGAGCACGAGACGCGGGCGAAACTCGGCTTCGCCATCGACGGCGGCGTGGTGAAGGTCAACGACATGTCGTTGCAGGACGAGTTGGGCGTGCGCAACGATCGCACGCCACGCTGGGCGATTGCCCGGAAGTTCGCGCCCGACATGGCGGTGACGAAATTGACCCGCATTGATGTGAGCGTCGGACGGACCGGGGTCCTGACGCCGTTCGCGGTGCTCGAGCCCGTGGATGTGGGCGGCGCGACGGTCACGTATGCGTCACTGCACAACGCCGATCAGATCGCGAAGAAGGATTTGCGCGATGGCGACTGGGTGCAGGTGGTGCGCGCCGGCGATGTGATTCCGTACGTGCTCGGGCCGGTGCCGGAACGGCGCGACGGCAGCGAACGCCCGTGGACGATGCCCACGCATTGCCCGCGCTGTCAGTCGCACACGACGCGCTACGGCGAGGATGTGGCGACGTATTGTCCGAATGTCGCCTGCCCGGGACGTCAGCTCGAAGGGCTGGTCCACTTCGCGAGCAAGGACGCGCTCGACATCGACGGCCTGTCGTACGCGCGTATTCAGCAGCTGCTCGAAGCCGGCTTCGTGGCGGATGTGGCCGATCTGTTCGACCTCACGGTGGACCGGCTCGTGTCGCTCGAGCGGTTCGGCACGAAGAGCGCCGAGAATCTGGTGGCGGCGATGGCCGCCGCCAAGCAGCAACCGCTGTCGCGACTGCTGTTCGGACTCGGCATCCGTCATGTCGGGGCACAGGCCGCCCAGCTGCTGGCCAAGCAGTTCGGGACCATGGATGCGATCATCGAGGGCACGCCGGAGCAGCTCGGAGCAGTCCGCGGCATCGGCGACATCATCGCCGCGTCGGTGTCCTCGTACTTCGCCGATCCAACGTCTCGCGCCCTGGTGGAGCGGCTTCGCGCGCGCGGGGTCCGGTTCGACGAGCCGAACGCGGTGCAGGCCGACGGGGCGCTCACGGGCGCGACGGTGGTGCTGACCGGTTCGCTGCCCACCCTCTCGCGGACCGACGCTTCGGCGCTGGTCGAAGCGGCAGGAGGGCGCGTTACGAGCAGCGTGTCGAAGAAGACCACGTTTGTGGTGGCCGGCGAGGAGGCCGGGAGTAAGCTCGACAAGGCGGTCGAGCTGGGCATCGAAGTGATCGACGAGGCCGAGTTGATCCGGCGAACGGGGCGGTGACGCCCGCCGGCACGGTGGCGACGGTCACGTTCCGCGGCTCAGACCGATACACCCCCAGCATGCTCCATCACGTCATCCCCGCTTGACGTGACCACCTTATTGGGCGAGCGTCACGGGTACATGACCACTTCGCTTCCTTCTCGGACCACCCGCACCGTCACGGTGCCGGTCGAATTTTTCGACGGGCTCCGGCGGTCTGCGCAGCAGGAGCCTCCGGCCATCCCGGCCGACGCGGTCCGCGACGCAGGCTACGCCGCGGGGCAAGCGCTGTTCGATCATTTCTCAGGGTGGCTGGCGGATCGTAGCGAGCACGGTCCCGACCGCTTGTTGGACGACCGGTTTCCGATCCTCCTGCGCGAGTATTTTTTCGAGATCGGCTGGGGGTTGGTACAGCTGTCCTCCCTCAGTGAAGCCGTCATGATGCTGGACGCGAACAATTGGGGTGAAGCGTCGGCCGAGGCTCGCGGCTGCCCGGTCTCCACCGGGCTGTTTGCGGGATTTTTCGGACGGTTGGCGGGTGCGCCGCTCTCCGTACTCGAAGTAACGCCCGACATCGCCGCCACGGGGCAGTGCCGGTTCCTGCTCGGCTCCATCGACGTGCTCAACTACGTCTGGGAAGCGATGGAGCGAGGGATCCCCTACGAACTGGCCTCGACCAGCGCCTGAGCAGCGCGGGTCGAGGGACGGTCAGGGCTCGGGGATGAGTCCGGTGTACTTGGGGTTGGGGCGGAGCTCACCGTCGATGAGGATTTCGCGGTCCCACGGCAAGACGATCATGCTCTGCGTGGCCAGGGCGAAGTAGTCCGGGGCAAAGCTGCCGGTCTTGAAGCTGACGGCGGTCCGTACTTCGCGGGCGCCGCCATTGCCGACCGCCGCGACGGCCAGGCGCATGGTCTGGCCGGAGTCGCAGGTTTCATCGACGACGAGCACCCGCTTGCCTCGCACTTCGACGGGCGCGGCCCCGAAGACGGCCGGCGTTTCGCGTACGGGGGACGCGCCGTAACGACGCGAGACCAGGATCGAGTGAAACGGCAGGTCGAGTATGGCCGCCACCGCCGCCCCGGGCACCACGCCAGCCGTGGCAATCCCGATCACCAGCTCGGGGGTCCACTCCCGGGCAACGCGCACGGCGAGCGCGCGTGCCAACTCCCCGAAGAGGGGCCAATCCACGATCATGACGCCCTTGGACGGGTCAGGTGCGTACGGCTGTGGTGCGCTCATCGTGGTGCTCCTTTCGGGGATCCCGCAGTGTGACCCGAGGGTAGCCCCTGAAGTGGGCTGCGGCAACACGTGGATTCCCCCGACATGACGTGCGGCAACTTGTAGGCAACGCGCTGTCCCGATAGCTTTTCGCATCGATCGCAGCTTTCCTTTCTTCTCTCTCCGATCCACTGCGAGCGCATGACTTGGTGGCGCCGCCTCGTGGGCGGCTCGTCCGGGCGCAATCCGCGCCACACGGACTTCCTGGCTGAAGCGCTCGATCTCGAGTCGCGCGGCGATTATGCAAACGCCCTGACATCGTATCGTCTCGCCCTTCGCGAGCGACCCGATGACCTCGGCGTCTTGCAGAACATCGCGATCGCGTACTCCAAGACCGGGCAGCCCGAAGAGGCCATTCGGACGTATCGTCGCGCCCTGCAACTCGATGCAGATTCGCCTGGGGCCCACTACGGCTTGGCGTTTCTCCTCCTGAAGCGGGGGGATTCGGCGCACGCCGCCATGCACCTCGAGTCGTTCCTTCGATGCAGTACCGAGCAGGATCCGGCATCCGCCCGCTTCCGCGCGCACGCCGCGCGCACACTGGCGCAGTTGCAGGGTGCCGAGGACGACACCGACCGTCAGTATCAGGATCCATCAGCGCCATTGGGCTACGACGACGGATCGGCCTCCACGGACGAGGGCTGACGTGGGACGCGTACTCTCTATCGTGAGCCAGAAGGGTGGCGTCGGGAAGACGACCACCGCGGTGAATCTGGCGGTCGCCTTCGCGCGTCGCGGACTCAAGACGCTCCTGATCGACGCCGATCCGCAGGGGGCCGTGCGGTATGGCGTCGGGCTGCGCCGCGGTCACCCCACGGTTGGGTTCGATGACTACCTCCGGGGCGAGAAGGCGCTCCGCGAAGTCATTCTGCCCACCGCGCTGCCGTGGCTGCGGGTGATCCTCGCCGGCAGTGTGAGCGAGTCGGCCGACCACTCAGACTTTCAGCATCGGGTAGGCGAAAGCACCGTGCTGGCCGACCTGCTGGCGATGGCGCGCGAGCGCTGCCACGTGGTGGTAGTGGATACGCCGCCCGGGCTCGGTGCGATTACGCGCCGTGTGCTTGCGGCGAGCCAGCACGTGGTCGTACCGCTGCAGTGTGAACCGCTGGCGTTGCAGACCACCCCGCAGATTCTGCGGGCGATTCAGGATGTCATCAGCATCAACGACGAACTCACGCTGGAAGGCATTCTGCTCACGATGTTCGAGCAGGGCAATCCGGCGTCGGAACGTGTCGTCCACTACGTGCGTGAACATCTCCCGGCGCATCTCGTATTCGACACGCCGATTCCGCGTACGCCGGCGACCGCCGACGCGTTCGCGGCCGGTCAGCCGGTTGTGCTCCGCAATCCGGCCGACGCGGCGAGTCAAGCGTATGTGAACATCGCCACGCGGCTCGCCGAGCGTTTCGCGTGACACCGTCGGTGCGCGCGCGTCGTCGCGCCGGCGCGTTCATCGTCTCGGCCGTCATCGCCGCGACCGGCATCGGCACAGCGTGCGCCGAGGTCGGTCTCGGGCCCAATGAGCCCGCGGCCATCGAACTTG
>CANHNQ010000031.1 GCA_947462095.1 Gemmatimonadota bacterium | reverse complement strand
TGCATCACGGCGGAGTGGTACGCCGTGCAGCGCAAAAATCCGCTGGACGAAACCCGAGCAGTCCACGCCCCACGGCGTGACGCCTCCCCACAGGTAACTCGTGCCGGCGAACAGCGAGCGTGCACTCCGCACGATTGACTCGCGGTCTCGCGGAAAGTGTGTGGCACGGGCGGCCGCGTCGATCGCGATGCCTTCGACCACCTCGACCGCGGGCGCCACCCGCGCACCGAGCGGGAGGGCGCGCTGTTCCCCGTCCGCGTCGCGGGTGACGCACCCCAGCGAGATCCGCCACGTCGCTTCCGTGCCCGTGAACGGCATCAGGAACCCGACGTGCGTCCACCCCTCGTACTCATCGGCGCCGCGGACGTGCAACCAGTCGCCGCGACCATCCACCAACTGCAGCACGTCGCCGGCCAGTAGCTGCGACGTGAGCGGTGCGGAGATGCGCGCATCGCCGAGGAGTGGCGCGATGGCCGACCGGACCGTGAACCGGTCAGCCGTGGAGAGCGTCAGTGCGGTACCCAACGGAGAACTCTCGGCAGAGGGGAAACTCATCGATCACCACAGAACCGCATGCGCAAACGACGGGCACCGCGGGTCGTCCTGCGGGCGCCCCGGAAAGCTAACGGGACGCCTCGATCAGCTGCGCCACGCGCGTCTCGAGTTCGAGCAGCGTAAACGGTTTGGCCAGGACCGGCCGGCCGGTCATCCGGATGAAGCGGGACGCGTTGGCGCTGTGCAAGTCGCCGGTCATGAACACTACACGGCGGGCCTGATCGGGATTCCGCGACTCGATGAGTTCGTACACCTGCTCCCCCGTGAGCCCCTTCATGCGGAGATCCAGCAGAATCAGATCGTACGTCCGATCGGCGAGCAGGTCGAGCGCGCCGGAACCGCCCTCCGCCACATCCACCACATAGCCCGTGTTGCGCAGAAACCGGCCGATCGCGCTCCGCAGCGTGGCTTCGTCCTCGATCAACAGCAACGACCGTGTCGACACGGGTGTCGCCGTGACGGTACTCTGGTCGTTGGTGGTCTGACCGTTCGCGGCGGGCAGCGCCGGCGCGACCGGAAAGGTCAGGGTGAACGCGGCACCCTCGCCGGGGTGCGAGTGCACGTCGAGCGAGCCGCCGTGATCACGCACAATGGCGTTGGAAATCGTGAGGCCGAGGCCGCGATTGCCCTGCTTTCCCCGCGTCGTGAACATCGGCTCGAGGATACGCGAGAGATGATGCGAGATAATGCCGGGCCCCTTATCGCTGACCTGGACTTCCACGCCCTTCGCTCCCTCACGCGTCAGCACCTGGATACGACGCTCACCGTCGTGCCCGATGAGGGCTTCCTCGGCATTCACGAGAATATTCGAGACCGCCTGCTGCAGCTGAATCGCATCACCGGAAATGGACGGCAGATCATGGGTGGCGTCGAAGGCGATGACGATACCATGCTCGCGCACGCCATAGCCGTGCAAATCGATGGCGCGTCGAACCAGCGCATTGATGTCGATCAGCTGACGTTCGCCGGTGGTGTGCGGTGCCTCGCCGGTGGACTCGAGCAGCTGGGCCACGATGCGTGATGCACGGCGGGCCTCTTCGCAGATCGCGTCGATCGCCCGACGATCCTGCTCGGACATGGTCGTTGACGCGGCCTGCAATTCCGCCACGGCCAACAGGCTCGCCAGCGGGTTGTTCAGCTCATTCGCCACGCGGCCCAATGACTGGCCAACCGCAGCCATCCGCGCTTGCTGCGCGCTGGTCTCGCGCCGGATTTCGTCGTTCGTCACGTCACGGATGATGCCGAGCGCGCCGACGACTTCCCCGTGCTCGTGAATCGGCGCCGTGGTGATCATGCCCATCCGCGGACCGGTTGCGCCCAGAAAGCGCATTTGCAGCCGCCGACGCTGGCCCGCCAGCGTCTCGGCCACCATCGCGAGGGCGGTCGGCCGGTCGGCGGGATGCACCATCGACGAGAAGTGCTGACCGAGCACCTCCTCCCGCCGGAGACCCGCCTCGTTCAGGAAGGCGGCATTCGCGAAGGTGAACAGGCCGTTCACGTCACACGTGCAGATCGCGTCGGTTGCCGCTTCCACCAGCCGCATGTTCATCGACTCGGAGCGCTCGCGCGCGCGCGATTCGGCACGACGGTCCGTGATGTCGTGCAAACACGCCACCGTCCCGGTGACCTGACCGAGTTCGAACAGCGGCGCCGAGCTCACACGCACCAGACGATGCTCGCCGTCGGCGCGCAGTACCTCGCACTCGTACTGCTGGCCTTCGCCTTCGCGGGCCAGTCGCTCGAACGCCTGCACCGGCTTGACCCACTCGGGCGGCGTGAGGTTGGCCACCAGCTCACCTTCGAGATTCGGACGATGCAGGAGCATGTGCGACGCCGGATTCGCAAACGTGATGCGACCTTCGAGATCGGTGATCATGATCGCATCCGTCACCGTTTCGATCACCTTCCGGTGTCGCTCCGTCAGGCGGTGCGAATCCGTCACGTCATCGAACGTGATCACACAGCCGCCGTCAGGATGCGGCGCGGCGAGGAGCGAGAAGAGTCGACCGGTGACATCGTCTCGCACGACCTCGCGCGTCGGGACGCCATTCGCCAGCGCGGTCGAAATGAACCGATCGACGGCGTCAGCCTCGAGCGTCGCGCTACTGCCGACCAGCACATCCCGGAACCGGCGGCCCAGCAGCGCGGCGATCGTTGTGCCGCACAACTCGGCCGCACGCGCATTGCACCGGCTCACCGTGAGCGACTCCTCGAGCACCACGATGCCGCTGGCCGTACTGTCGAACGCCACCTTCCATTCCCGCGTGGCCTTCTCGACTTCCTCGAACAGCCGCGCATTCACGATCGCGACCGCCACCTGGTCGGCGAGTCGTTGCAGCACCTTGCCATCCTCCGGCTCGAACGGGCGCTCGCGATTCATGACGGCAATCGAACCGATCGTGCCACGGCCGGTCATCAGCGGCGCGATCACCATGCGCTGAATCGGCGCGAGGTGCTGCACCATGCGATGGAGCGTGGTGTCGGTGGTGCCTTCGTTGAGTACGATCAGCTCGTTGGACACGACCGAGCGGCCGATCACACTGCCCGAGACCGGAAGGTGCACACCGTGAAGCACATCGGCGCTGCCGATGGAGGCGACGATGTGCAGATACTCGCCGTCCCGCAGCGCCACACAGGCCCCCTCGACGCCGAGCAACGAGACCGTATGTCGCAGGATGCGACGCAGCACTTCGCCCAGCCGTAGCGACTCGCCCACGGCGCGCGCCACATCGGCGAGGGCATCCGTCGTGCGACGTTCGCGCTCGCTCTCGGCGTATCGTCGGGCATTGGCGATCGCGGTCGCCGCCTGCGACGCCATCGTGGCGAGCACTTCCTGATCTTCTGCCGTGTAGACATCGGCGTGCGCGGAATGCACCGCCAGCACCCCGAGTAAGCGCGTGCCCACGCGCACGGGTACCGCCAGCACCGACGTCGCAACGCCCGACTCTCCGACGATATCGTACATCGACACCGGAGGCTGCAGCCCCGCCTGTTCGCGGTCGCGATCCGCGTCGCGGTCGCCCACGCGCACGGGACGTCCTGTGCGTGCAACTTCCGCCACGATCCCGTCACCCAGACGCACCGGTGCGCGGACCCGCTCAACGCCGCGCACGATGCGCAGGCCGGTGGTCAGGACGTCAGCATCGAGATCAGGGATCAGCACGGCCACGCCATCGGCGCGCACCGCCAGCTGCACCTGACGCGTGAGCTCACGCATGATCTCGTGCTCGTCGAGGGAGCGGGTGAGCGAGGCTCCCGCTTCCTGCAGGCGTTGCAGGCGATCATGGCGCTGCTCGGCCAGCGCCCGCAGGGCATCATAGGCCAGGCGGGCGGCCAGATGGCGCGTGATCGCACTGATGTCACGGCGCCGCGCTTCACTGGGGCGTCGCCCGTCACGGGGACCGGCCAGCTTCACGATGCCGAGGAGCTCGCCGTCGGCACCGTGCAGCAGGACGACGATCAGATCAGTGGGCAGCCACGTATGACCGTCTCCGGCTGGATACGCCTCGGCGCCGAAGAACTCGCGGGAGACCCAGGCGTCGCTGCCATCGAGCAGGTGCAGATCGCCCACGCGGAACCGATCGAGATGCGACAGGCGACGACGCCACACGGCGCCCGGCAGCGGCTTGAGCGCCAATCCCGTGAGCGTGGCGGCCTCGGGCAGCCCGGCCTGCACCACCGATGTTGGGTTGAGCGACGCATCGCGAAGGGAAATCACCACGCGGTCGAACCCCATCCCGTGCAACAAGGCCGCCGTCACCTGCACACGCGCAGCGGTCGACTCGGCGCGATCAATCGCGTCGAGGGACTCCGTCAGCGATACGGCTGACAAGCTGGCAGGGGGCGGCAGGGTCGGTGACATCTCGCGCTGTAAGACGAACGGGGAAAGACGGTGGAAACAACATACCGTCTAGTCCGTGAGAACTCAGAAGGTCCAGCTTCTGAAGAAGTCGATGCCGATCTGCGGGGGCGTCTGCTGGAATGTGCGGCTGATCCCCAGTCGACCGCAGGCCTGCGCGCTTGATCCCGGTTCGAGGCCGAGCGCAACGCTCAGCCCGCCCTCGAAGCGGCGCTCCACCTTCACGCCCAGCCCCTGCGCAAACAGGGACAAGGCGTCGCCACCTCCCGACGTCTGGCTGGAGAGGCCACACAGCCCGGTGCTGAAGGTGAAGAACGTGTTTCGGGCAATTTGACCGCCCACGCCGACGCGGGTCGACGCGAGAATCCCCAACCCGTTCTCGCGCAGATTGGCAGCATCTCCGGGATTGAGCGCCGTGGGCTCCACCTGTACTACATCGAAGCGCCCACCGGCCAGTCGGCTCGACAGATAGCTGCCGGCCAAACGCAGGGCGAGGGTGGCACCCTGCTCGGCGTATGGTGTGCCCAACAGGGCATACGCCGGTTCGCCGGTCACGAGGTAGCTCAACATGTCGCTCTCGGGGAGCGGCGGATTGTCGGCACTCGCCAACGCGAGCGTCGGACGGTCGATCGTGCCGCCGATGTTCACGCGAATCCGGACGTCCTGGCGATTCGAGTTCGGGCGCGTCTCGCGGATCGTATGCAGTGCGGTGATATCGAGCGCGGGCTCGAGGTCGGGGTCGCCGAAGAATCGCACGAGGCCACGCTCGACCTCGAAGCCGGGGCGGGCGATGCCGAGGTTGAGCTGGTACGTGCCGCGGTCGACGGTGAGCGAGTCGGCGAGCGCGAGACGAGGCACCTGCCGATCACGCGACATCGCTCGGGTAACGCGCAGACCGCCGCCCAGCTTGAGGTTCGCCTCGGGAGAGCGTAGCCACACGTCGTTGCCAATGCTGACGCGCACATTGTCGAGCTGCAGGTTCTGCATGATCGCCCGCGGCGCCGACGGCAGCAGCCCGTTCACACCGAAGCGGGTGGTGTCGATGATGTCGAGGTTGTCGGTGAGATCGAGCGCCCGACGCTGCGCGAGCGCGCGGATGTACACGCGCCCCCGGTCAATCCGGACGGCCCCTTGCACACGCGGGGCCTCGCGCGATCCGGTGAGCGTGATCGGCGTGGTCGTGGTCAGCACGATCGACGCCGTCCGCGGCTTGTCCACCGCCTGAAACTGGTTGGCCGCGAGTCGCAGATCGAATGACGGATTGGCAATCTCTCGGATGCCGATCGAACCGCTGATGCCGATCGAATCGGCGGGGGCGCCGCTCGTCGCACCGATCCGGCGAATCAGGATGCTGTCGCCGAACAGACCGATGTCGGCGCGCGCGTGATCGAGTCGGATACCCAGATTGTCGAGCGAGAGCGAAGCGCTATCCAGCCGCATCTCGCCGCGCAGTCGGGGGCGGTCCCAGGTTCCGGTAAGCGCGACGTCGGTGAACAAAGTGCCCCGCGCACGCGTGACGTCGGGGAACACCGATTCCAGTAGCGTGAGGTCGGTCTGCTCCGTCACGATGCGACCGGTGAGCGGTTCGTTCAGCTGCCGCTTCCGGTTGCCCACCAGCGCGAGATCGAGTGGCAACGACGCGGAGGCCTGCAGGGCCGGCTTACCACCCAGCCGGAGCGCCCCGTCGACCGTCAACCGCAGCGAATCGTAATGTGCCGTGGCGAACAGATCCCCGAAGCGTACGCGGCCGGCGACGGCGTCACGCAAGTCGATGGTCCCGTCGAGTCGCGGCTGCTCGCGCGTCCCACTGAGCGCCATCGTGCCCGACGCCGTTCCACGGGTGAGCCCTGACGTGCGTAACAGGCGGCCGATGTCGGCGAGCGCGACGCGATCGGCGTCCACGCGACCGCTCACCACACCACCCGCCGCCAGTGCCCCGCGAAGCGAGATCCGTCCGGTGTCCGTGTGCTGCAGCACCAGCGAATCGAGCGAGCCCAGGGTGCCGGTCGCGCCGGGCATGAAGCGCAGCATCGCCGGCACCGCGAGCGCGAATCCGCGCGGGCGCACCGACGCGCTGTCCACGCGCAGGGTCAGCGTGTCGATGGTGACGACGCTCGAGTCACCGGTGCGCGCCACCCCACCGGCAATCGCCACGCGCGACTCCGACGGGGTCCGCATCTGAATGCCAAAGCGCTCGGCCAGTCCGCCGCGCAGGGTGGACTGTCCGGCCGCCGCAGCGACGTCGATGCCGGCGAACTTCGCCGAGTCCATGGTCACCGAGAGCGAACCGTTGGCGCCGCGCAGCACGTCGCGCACCGCGAGGTCGACCGACGCGCGTCGCGTGCGCGACGTCGCGACGATGACGTCGCGGGCGTCGCCGCGCAGCCGCAGATCGAGTCCGCGCGGGTCGAGCGTATCGATGGACCCGAAGAGCTGCCCCGACAATTCGAACGAGCCGCGCAGCGTGTCGCCGGCGAGCACGAAGGCGCGCTTGGTGGAATCCGTGGGTGAAAGCCACGGCCGAAGCCCGCCCAATGAATCGAAGACCATCGAGATCGACAGCGAATCGCGCCGCGCCGTGGTGAGCCCGAGCCCGCCCTGCGCCGCCAGCCGCACGGCCGAGCTTTCCACGGTCAGGGTATCGACGCGCACGTGACCCGAGTCGAACGAGACTACCGCCGAGCCGCCGAACAGGCGGGCATCGGCCACCCGCGAGAACTGATCCACCGACGCGCGCAACGAGCCGCGTAACGTTTCCAACGTCGCCGCACGCAGGTCCACCGTGCCGAGCATCGAGAGCGACGTAATCGGGAAGCGATTGTCGCCGAGCAGATTCTGCAGATTCCCACCGCGCAGGCGCCAGAGTCCCGTGGCCCCCATCTCGGGCTCGAGCGCGTCGGCGCTGCCCGTGAACGACAGTTCGCCGCCTTCACCGGCCAGTGTGGTCTGCACGTCGAATTTTTCGGCCATGCCCGATGCCTTGATCCGACCCACCGCCGAGCCGCGCAGCGGCAACGACGGATACGAACGCGACATCGTGGTGTAGGACAGCGGGACGGCCTGCATGTCCACGTCGAACTTCACGCCCTCGGTGAGCAGCGTGAAGTGCCCGTCGCCGGTGAAGCGTGACGGCAGCCCGGGACCGTCCACGTGCTCGATATCGGCCTTTGAAAAGAAGGCATCGTACCAGAGTGAATCGAGGCGCATCGTCCCGCGCGCGAATCCATTGAGCTCGGGGAAGAGCGGATTCACGAAGCGCGGCGTGCGCATGTCGAGTTGCTGCAGATCGAGATCGATCCCCTTCAGGATCGCTTCGGCCGGCGTGAAAATGTCCACCATGCCACGCACGCGGGCGCGGGAAATCGCCCCCGGGACATGCGCGTCGGCAAACGAGAGCTGCGCATCGTCGAGCTGCCAGTTGGTGATCGGTCCGCCGCGGGCGATCACGCGCCCCGTGACGTTCCCCTGCCAATCGTACGGAAACGGCTCACCGTTGAACCAGCGCAGTAGTGCCGTGCTCGCCGGCGCCAGCTGCAGATCCACGTCCTTCACGCGCAACACGGGACCGCCCACGGCGAACGTCATGTTCCCCTTGAGCCGCGACTGCAGCGCGCGCGCATCCATGCCGCGGAGGCCGTACTCGATGATCGACAGATCCTTCGGGTCGTTCTTGATGGTGATGAACGTGCTGCCGCCGCCACTCCACGGCAGCGTCTCATCGATCCAGGACAGGTCGGCCATGGCCACGCTGTCGCCTTTGAGCTTCACGTCGTACCGCACCGGCAGGCCGCTGCCCCATACCACCTTCGCGTCGCCGTGGGCGCCGGAGTTGGCCAGCTGGAAGCTCACGTCGTCCATCCAGAGCGAGTCGGCGACCTTGCGCACCGTGCTCTTCATGTTGCGGAACCAGAACGGCGGATAGACCCACACGACGTCCATCTGCCGCATGGCCAGTCGTATCCCCGCCGAATCGGGATCGGCGAGCCGCGAATGCCCGAGGGCGAGCCCGCCACGCACGAAGCGATACACGCGCACAAAGCGGTTGCCGTCGCGCCGGACTTCACCGTCGAGTCGCGTGAGATTGAAGGCGAGTGCGCTGTCGCGCTTGGCACCCTTGAGCGTATCGGAGAGGACCCACGGCAAGCGCGCCGTGAACGTCAGTTCGCGGATCGTGGCGGTATCGATCACGATATACTCGCCGAAACGGCTCTTCGTCTTCGACGACAGCACGCCCTTCTTACGGAGCGCGCGCTTCCAATTCCAGTCGTCGTTGCCGTAGTCGATCATGGTGATCACCGGCCGCGTGACCTCGAGCGACTTCACGACGATGCGACGATCGAGCAGATCACGCGGGTCGTAGGTCGCGCGAATCGGCCCGCTGCTCAGAAACGGCGTGCCGTCGGCGCTCCGGATATCGAGCGAATCGATGCTGATGTCGGTGAACAGCGTGCCGCTCACCTTGCCCACATAGACCTTGCCCGGAATGGCACTCGACATCACCGGAACCAGCGCGCGCATGATCACCGCGCGGCCGCGATCGGTTTGGGTGAGCGCGGCCACCCCGCCGACGAGCAGCGCGACGATCGAGAGCAATACGGCCGCGGTGGCGAGCACCACCGTCCGCCGACGGATGCGCCTCGGCGCGCGCGTTTCCGGTGGCGCGCCATCGGGCGTCGCCTCGTCCGGCCGATTCACGGGCGGTGTGTCGTTGCGCATCAGAACGCCTGCCCGATCCAGATGCTCGGATTGAGGCGCCGCAGGAACCCGGTGCCGCGCGCGGGGCGGAAGCTGTTGGGGCAGCTGCCCGCCTCCTGCTCCGGCGGCGCCCCCGAGGCGTTCGCGGCACGCACCGTGAGCCCGTTGCCGGGACTCACGCAGTACAGCGGGGCGACACCGGCCTGCAGTGGCGCGTTGTAGTACGCCGCGCCCGCCGGCAAGCGATAGCCGTTGTAGCCCAGATCCACACGGATCGCGCCGAACGGTGACGCGATGCGAATGCCCATCCCGGGCGTGATCTTCACCGACGGTCCTTCATCGCTCAAGGTGCCCGCTCGCGACGCGGGGCCGCGATTCCACAGCTTGCCCGCATCGGCGAAGAGCGCGATCTGCAGCAGCTTCGGTGCCAGGGGACTCGGGAACTGGGCTTCGAGGTTGCCGACGACGAGCGTGTTGCCGCCGGTGGGCACCACGCGCTCGGTAATCGACGTGGAGTCGGCGCGATAGAACGTCTGTCCGTTCGCGCGGACCGTATCGAAGCGGCTCACGATGTACACGGCCGGTCCGAGCTCATTCTGCCGAAAGCCACGCACCGTGGTGGGGCCGCCGGCATACAGCCGCTCCTGCGGCGGAATGAACCCGCCGGTTCTGGGCGTGATGCCGCCGCCGTATACCACGCCGGCGCGCAGATGCGCCACCAGCGTCGCCCCGCCACGAAGCCCACGGTACCACGACACATCACCGGTGCCACGATTGAACTGCTGCGAGCGGTCGGAGCCGATGAGCGTGCTGGCGTGACGCACGTTCAGGCGGACGGTGCTGCCGCCGGTCGGACGCAGGGGATCGTTCACACGCGCCCGCACCACCGAGTACTCGAGCGCCGCCAGGCGGTTGTTGCGCTGCAGAAAGGTGCGCGACTCGGTGTCGCAGGCGTTGAAGACGGCGCAGAAGAAAGCGGGCTCCGCTTCGGTACGCCCCAGCTCGACCTGATACAACAACGTGCTCGGCAGGCGCAGGATCGGAAACGGATCGGTGATCGACAGCGCGCCACCGATCGGCGTGCGGCGCAGGTACGCCTTGTACTCGGAGAGCGTGGAACTGAACAGCGTGAGCGACGGGACGCGCGTCTGGCTGGCGCGCACCGGTTGCCGCACGGTCATCGAGGTGAAGTAGTTCAGGGTGCGGCTGTACGGATCGCTCTTCGCCTGCCCCTGACACAGATTCGGCGCGCCGTCGAGCGGATCGCCGATGCCGATCTTGCTCACGCGGCCGGTGAGCTCGAGTCGTTGCGCGAACGGGAGGAAGTCGCGATCGGTGAGCGAGCCCTGCATGCGGAAGCAATCGAGCGTGGCCCACCCGAGTCCACCACGCGCCGCCCAGCGATCGCCTTCCACCAGTCGCACCACGAGGTTGACGATGGAGTCGCCGGCCGGCTGGATACTGTCGGGCTGCAGATCGACGCGCTGAAACGCGTCGGTCTGATAGAGATTGCGCTGCGCATCGATGATCGCCCGCGCCGAATACCAGTCACCCGGCGCGAGCGCCATCGCCCGCCGTACGGTGGCATCGGAGACGCGCCGGCCGTCGGTGCCGGCGTCGACTTCGAGCGCGATGCGCCCGAGCCGAGCCCGCACGCCCGGCACCACGGCCACCTCGACATCAGCCGTGCGTTGCACCGTGTTTGTGGTGTAGGCCACCAAGGCTTCGGCCTGCGGCCACCCCTTGTTGCGCAGCCGCCGCACGAGGGTGTCGCGACCGGCCTCCAGCGCCCCGCGATCGAACACCCCGCCAACGGCCAGCGGGAATCCCTGCGCCGCGTCGCGGACATCGGGGTGGACGTCGAGCCCCCGGAGTGCGAGCGCGGTCACGCGCATCGGCTCGCCTTCGTGGATCGTGAACGTGATCTCGATCACGCCCGGCTTCACGGTGGTGACGGTCGTGTCGACTTTTACGTCGAGAAAGCCACGGCGGCGATATAGGGTCTCGAGCCGCTGCACGTCGCGCGAGAACTCCACCGGATCGAGGCAGCGCCGCTCGCCGATGAGCGGCAATCCCGCTAAGGACGACGGGGTCGTGGCCACCGTGGCCGCGAGGGCAGCCGCCGGATATTCGCGATTTCCGGCAAATCTGAGCGCACGAACTTCACGGTCGCCGCGATCACAGGAAAGATCCTGGGCGGCGGCCGGACGCGCGACCGAAAGTGCTGCGAGCGCGAAGAGGAGATGGACGAGAGGTCGCACGTTCTATAGCGTTGAAGCTCACGTGGGATCGCCCCTCAGTCAACCGCACATGCCATCGATTCGCCCGTCACGTTCGTTCTACTCGCTGCTCTCGCTGGGGGCCCTCACCGGCACCATGCTGGCCGGATGCCGCAGCGGCGAGGCAACGCCCGACCGTCACGCGCTCGTCGACTCCCGCGATACGTACGATCCGCGCTCGCTCGACCCGGCCAAGGCCACCGACGTGCCCAGTGGACGGGCCGTGTCGTATCTGTTCGACGGGCTGACCAAGTTCACCCCCGCCGGCCAGGTGCAGCCGTCGATCGCCCGCTCGTGGGACGTCTCCCCCGACGGCCTGCGCTACACGTTCCACCTGCGCAGCGACGTGCGCTTCCACGACGGCACGCCGGTCCGGTCCCGCCACGTCGCGCAGTCATTTCGTCGCGTACTCGATCCGGCCACGAAGAGCGGCACGGTGTGGCCGCTGTATCCGATCGAGGGGGCTCGCGCCTTCGCCGACGGCAAGGGCACCGCACTCGGTCTCGAGACGCCCAACGACACGACCGTCGTGATCAGGCTGCAGGAACCGTTTGCGATCTTCCCCAAGCTGCTCGCCATGCCCGTCGCGTCGATCCTCCCCGACTCGATTGGCGCCGACTTCAGTGAACACCCCATCGGCACCGGCCCATGGAAGCTCGTGGAGTGGAAGCACGACGATTACCTCAAGTTCGCCCGCAATGCCACGTACTTCGGCGGCGCGCCGTCCATCGACACGCTGATCGCCCGCATCATCCCCGAGCCCTCCACCGCCGTCGCGGAATTCGAGGCGGGCACGGTCGATATTCTCTATGTCCCCGAGGACCAGACGCGCGACTGGGAAGGCACCGACACCAAGAAGGCGGCGCTCGTGAGCGCCCCCGCCCTGCGGCTCTGGTACCTGGGCGTGAACGTCACGCGCGGTCCCCTCACGGACGTGCGTGTACGGCAGGCGATCGCTCACGCGATCGACGTGCCCACCCTCCTGCAGCAGCTGCTCGCCGGGCGTGGCACCGTCGCCGCCGGCGTCATCCCACCCACGCTGGAAGGCTTCGACAAGGCGCGGCAGCCGTACGCGTACGATACCCTCGCCGCACGCCGGCTCCTCGCCGACGCCGGCTTCGCCACGGGCATCGACCTCGAACTCTGGAGCTCGCAGACCGCCCCCATGCCGCGTCTCGCGCAAGCGATTCAAGGCTACCTCGCCACCGTCGGCATCCGCATCACGCTCGTGCAGCGCGACGCCAGCGCCATGCGCGCCGCCGCCCGCGCCGGCCAGACCGATCTGGTCGTCAAGGACTGGTACGCCGATTACCCCGACGCCGAAAACTTCCTCTACCCGCTCCTGCACACCGCCAACCGCGGCGCCGGCGGAAACGTGTCGTTCTTCAGCGATCCCACGTTCGACCGACTCGTGGACGCGTCTCGACGCGAGAGCGACGCGGCGAAGCGCGCAGTGCTGTACGCCGCCGCGGACTCGGTGGGGTATGCGCAAGTCGGGATGGTGCCGCTGTTCTTCTACAACGAGCTGTATGCGGTACAGCCGTGGGTCCAAGGGTTTGAAGTGCCCGTCATCTTCAATGGGCAGCGGTGGGAAAAGGTGCGGACGGGGACGGAGCAGAAGCGCGAAGAATGAACGACGCGAAGAGTGAACGGCGCGAAGAGTGAACGACGCGAAGAGTGAACGGCGCGAAGAGTGAACGGCGCGAAGGTGAGGGGCGACACGGTGCACGGCGTTCAGAAACACGTGGGGGCGTTCGTTTGGTGACATTGGTTCGGCGTGGTCGCGATATCGTGGACCATGCCGAATCATTTCAACCTCCGTGTGTACGGCGCGGCCTGTGAGCTCAGCTGGGTCGTACAGCAGTGCCTCGATGCGTTTGACGTCACCCGTGTGCCGGGGCTTCGGGGCCAGCTACTCAGCGCGGTCGGCTCGATCGCCGCGAACACGTCCGAGGGAGCAGGACGCGGATCGACCGCGCAGTTCCTCAATCACTTGCGCATCGCACTCGGCTCCGCCAACGAAACCCGCACGCACCTCATGCGGGCGCGCAATGAAGCGCGGCTGCCAGCCAAGTCGTACTTCCTCTGCGACGCCAAGGCGCTCGTCACCGCGCGAATGCTCGCGTCGCTGATCCGACGCATCGAAGAAGACGAAGCGCACCGACAAAACGACCGGATCACCACGCGTTCGTAACGCCCCCATTTCGTAGCGCCGTCAATTCTTAGCGCCGTTATCTGTTAGCGCCGTTATCTGTTAGCGCCGTTATCTCTTAGCGCCGTTATCTCTTAGCGCCGTTATCTGTTAGCGCCGTTAAGCATCAGCCCCCGTCAATCCGCCCCTTCCGCTCTCCCTTTCCCGTCCTTCTTCGCCCGATACAACGCCGCATCCGCTCTCCCCATCCACGTCTCCACTCCTTCTCCCCCCTTGTACGCGGAGTACCCGACGCTGGCGCTGAGCGGCGGTGCATTCGCGGCGAACGGGGCGCGCGTCGCCGCGACTTGCTGCACGACGCGATCCGCGAGTCGTTGGGCGACCTTCACGTCGGTACCCGGAAGCACCACCACGAACTCGTCGCCGCCGATGCGGCAGACCACATCGGATCCGCGCAGGAACACCTTCGACAAGCTTCCCGCGACCGCGCGCAGTGCTGCGTCACCGGCCGAGTGGCCGAAGCCGTCGTTGATCTGTTTCAGATGATCGAGATCAAGCAACACCAGGGACACCGGTGCGCGGCCGAGCGTGTGCATCTGAATCGCGCGATGGGCGGCGCGCTCATAGCGCTTCCGGTTGCCGAGTCCGGTGAGCGTATCGGTCTCGCTCGCGCGCGTCGCTTCCTCGAGTTGCGAACCCAGCTGGTCGATCCGCTCGGCCAGCATCCCGAACGCCACCTGCTGCGTCTCGCGTCGCAGGCGCGCGATGTCCGTGATCGCCGAAATCGCGTTCAGGACCTCGTCTTTCACGGTGCGGGTCTCGACCGCGTGAATGGCCGACTGCACGCGGGTGATCTGCATCGCGGTGGCCTCGTCCGCCTGCAGATCGGCCTGGGCCACCGTGTGCACACGCTCCACACAGGCCCAGAGCGCGTCACGCAGATCGAAGAGCGCCGATTCCACGTAGCGCTTTTCGCGCCGGCGGTGATCGGTGAGCGCGCGGGCGGCACCGCGATAGTCGCGCTGAGCCGCACTCAGCGAAGGAATGGCACCGGCGTGTTCGAGTGGGATACCGAGCACCGCGTGGCGACGCCACCGCTCCAGCTCCTCACTGGCTTCGCTCGATGACACCTCGGGCATATCGAAGCTCCCCTGCGCATAGGCAGACAGCACCTGACCGAACGCGTCGAGGAGCGGCGCCATGTCGAACGTATCGGCACCAGAGGAGGCAGCCGGTGTGACCGGCGACGTGGCGATCGCCGCGGAGTGATCGGGAGCGGATCGACGCAAGGGCATAGCTCGGACGCGGAGGAGAAGCCGGCTGTCCCCGTCTGCAGCGCCGGGAATCCACTGAGAGTATCGGCGCGACTCCGGCCGGGATTAATGTTGCTGGTATGTTGTCCCTGCTCGCCCGCCGCCTCCTGCTCGCCCTGCCCACCTTGGCCGGGGTGCTGGTCGTCGTCTTTCTCCTGCTCTACGTCGCACCCGGCGACCCCGTGCAGGCGATGGTCGGCGAACGCGCCGATCCCGCCACCATAGCGCGACTGCGGACCGAACTCCGCCTCGACGACCCATTGCCGGCGCAGTTTCTCCACTACGCCAGCGGGGTGCTGCAGGGTGACCTCGGCCGGTCCTACGTAACCAATCGTCCGATCATCAGCGACATCGCCGAACGGTTTCCCCGGACCGTGCTGCTGGCCACGGCCGCCATGCTGCTGGCCACCCTCAGCGGCGTGACGATCGGCGTGCTCGCCGCCGTGCGTCCCAACGGCTGGTTCGACCGGCTCGCGCTGGCCACGACCTATCTGGGGATCTCGTTCCCCGTGTATTGGATCGGGCTCCTGCTGATCGTGCTCTTCGCGGTCACACTCCGCTGGCTCCCAGCCTCGGGCTACGGGCGCCTTGAGTTTCTGATTCTCCCGGCGCTGGCACTTGGCTCGCGGTCGATCGCCTATCTCACCCGCGTGACCCGCTCCTCGATGCTCGAGGTGCTCAGCGCCGACTTCGTGCGCACGGCGCGGGCCAAAGGACTGACTGAGTCCGGTGTCATTGTGCGTCACGCGCTGCGCAACGCCCTCATCCCGGTGATCACCGTCATCGGACTCGACTTCGGCGCCTACCTCACCGGCAGCATTCTCACGGAAACGATCTTCAGCTGGCCGGGGATCGGCCGCTACGTCGTCATGGCCATTTCGCGGCGCGATCTGCCCGCCGTGCAGGGCGCCGTCCTCTTTCTCTCGGTCGTGTTCGTGCTCGTGAATCTGATCACGGATCTCGCGTATCAGAAAGCGGATCCGCGGCTGCGGGGCTGACCTGGGCGAGCGCGCTCGTCAGCGCGCTGCGCCCAGCGCGCAGCGCCGCTGATCGGCTAGTCGTCCTTCTGCCCGAACACCGCCAGATTGGACGAATGTCCCGGCGAGACCTTCTTCTCGGGATAGATCCAGTGCACCGCCTGATTCACCGCGATCGCTGCCTCGGAAAAGCCTGACGCGATCAGCTTGAGCTTGCCCGGATACGTGGTGATGTCGCCGGCGGCGTACACCCCAGCGCGACCCGTTTCCATGGCCGTCGAGACCGTGATCTCGTCCTTCTCGATGTTGAGCCCCCACTCCAGCAACGTCCCGAGGTCGGATACATAGCCGAGCATCGGGAGCACCGCGTCACAGGCGATCTCACGGGTTTCCTTCGTCTTCACGTCCCTGAGACGCACGCCCGTGATCCGGTCGCCGCCCATGATCGCGTCGATTTCGTGAAACGTGTGCACGGCCACCGTGCCATCGTTCGCGGCGGCCGCCGCCTGCACTTCCGACACCGTGGCCGCATGTGCGCGGAACCGGTCGCTGCGGTGCACCAACGTGACGGACTTCGCCTTGTCTCGCAGCTGCGCGCACCAGTCAAACGCCGAGTCGCCGCCGCCGATGATCAGCACGTCGCGATCACGATAGGCCTCCGGGGTGGACACGAGGGCGTCGACGCCGCGACCGTACCATTCCGCCGCGAACGCCTGCGGCAGCTTGCGCGGACTGAACGCACCGATGCCGGCGGCAATGACCACCGCGCGCGTCGGAAACCGGTCGGTCTCCGTGACCAGCACGAAATGCCCGTCCTCTTCCTCGAGCCCGACCACGCGCTGTCCCAAGTGGGCGGGGATCCCCGTCTCCTGATGGAACTGCTTCGCCTGCTCGGTGAGGTTCCGGACGAGGTCCTTGGCCAGCACCCTCGGGTAGCCCGCCACGTCGAAGATGTATTTCTCCGGGTAGAGCGCGGTCAGCTGACCGCCGAGCTCCGGGAGCGCATCGACAATCTGGGCCGACGCGCCGCGCATGCCGGCATAGAACAAGGCGAACAGCCCGGTGGGGCCGCCGCCGATGATGGTGAGGTCGCGAATGGGATGGGTCGTCATCGCGGAAAGATAATGGCGGAGTATGGGGTAGGGAGTATGGGGTCGGGAGTCGATGCACCGGACTACTCCGTACTCCATACCCCGTACTCTATACCCCTTACTCCCTACTCCCTCGTATAATGCGGGATGAAGATCTACACCCGAGCAGGTGACGAGGGCGCGACCGCCCTCTTTGGTGGCGGCAAGGTCGGCAAGGACCATCCCCGTGTCGAAGCCTATGGCGACGTGGACGAACTCAACGCCTCACTCGGTCTCGCGCGATCGATCGACATGATGCCGCGAATCGATGAAGTGCTGGTGCCCGTGCAGCGCGACCTCTTCGCCATCGGGGCGCTCCTGGCGACGCCCGATCATGAGAAGATGAAGGAGCAGCTCACGAAGGCCCGCATCGACGAGCAGCGGATCGATGAACTGGAGCGCGCCATCGACGCCTGCGAGGCCGAGTTGGAGCCGCTCACCAGTTTCATCATTCCCGGAGGCACACCGAAGGCGGCGGCGCTGCACGTGGCGCGGACCGTCTGCCGACGGGCCGAACGGCGCGTGGTCCATCTCAGCGCCGAGATCGAGCTGCCGACCATGGTCGTGGTCTACCTCAACCGTCTGTCCGATCTGCTCTTTATGCTCGCCCGCGTGGCCAACAAACGCGCCGGCGCGGGTGAGGTGACCTGGTAGTGGTCGGCGCGCCCCCCGATTCGCTGCAGCTGCCGCTGCCGTACCCGGTCTTCTGCCGGGCCAGCGTGCGGCGGGCCATCGGGGACATCGCGCGCCTCGCCGCCCCGTCGCATCGGGTGGCGGTCATCAGCGACACCGTCGTCGCGCGGTTGCACGCCGACGCCATCGTCGCCCAGTTCCCAGCCGAGAGCACCCGGCTGTTCACCATCCCCCCCGGCGAGCAGGAGAAGACGCGGGCGCGGTGGGCCGAACTCACCGACGCCATGCTCGCGTGGGGGGCCGGGCGCGACACCACCGTCGTCGCCGTGGGCGGTGGCGTGATCGGCGACCTCGCCGGGTTCGTGGCCTCCACGTTCATGCGTGGCCTGCCGGTCATACAGGTGCCAACCACCCTGCTGGCCATGGTCGATGCCTCGGTCGGCGGCAAGACGGCGGTCGACACCCCGTTCGGCAAGAACCTCGTCGGTGCCTTCCATAATCCGGCAGCGGTCATCATCGACCCCGAGGTGCTGGTCACCCTCCCCGACGACGTGCTCCGCAGCGGACTCGCCGAGATGATCAAGCACGGGGTGATCGCCGACGCGCCGTACTTCGACGCGGTCCTGTCCTTCGCCGATCTCGTGCGCGATCAGGGCGCCTCGGCCCCCGACTTCGTCGCCACGATTACGACCCTCATTTCGGGCAGCGTCCGCATCAAGGCCGAGGTCGTTGCCGAAGACACGCGCGAAGGGGGCCTTCGGCAGATCCTCAACTTCGGCCACACCATCGCCCATGCGGTGGAGCGCGTGCTCAACTTCGAACTGCTCCACGGCGACGCGGTCGCGATCGGGATGGTCGCCGAAGCCCACATCGCCGAGGCAATCGGCCTCGCTCGGACAGGGCTGTCGGTTGCGATCGCTGACGCCGTCGGACGCGCCGGATTGCCGTCGCGCCTCCCCGCCGGCATCAGCCTCGATGACATCATCGCCGCCACCCACGGTGACAAGAAGGCACGGACAGGTGCCGCCCGGTACGCCCTCCCGCGCGGGATCGGCGAAATGGAAGCCGCCGAAGGGAAATGGGCGGTGGCCGTCCCCGACGACGTCGTGAAGTCGGCGTTGTCCCCCCGAGGGTAGACCCAGCGTTCTGGGTCCTCTGGGTTCTCCCGACCACCACGGGCGCCAGATTTGTGGCGCCACCGCCACGGTTTACGACGCCGTTCCCTTCCCTTGGCGTGAGCACCCTTTCGCGTAGTGACATCTGAACAGCCTACTGTCTCTATGAGGGCGCTAAGATGCTCCGTAAATGTTCTATTTCTTGACCATGGAAAGATTTTCATTGACCGCTCAGTATCCCGCCATTAACGTGGCGTTCCCACCCCCCTGACAGGGCCGAGTCCGGACCCCGTCGTTAAGGCACATGTTCGGCGAGGGCGTATGCAGGCAGCTGCCGCGACCAGAACCACCGAAGCCCGCTCCAAAGGCTTTTTCCGTTCGTCCCCTTCCACCGCCTTCGATCAGTACCTCCACGACATTCAGAAGCTCCCCCTGATCACGGATGCTGCCGAAGAGCGTCGACTCGCTCGGCTCGCCCAGAAGGGAGATGCTGCCGCCGCCGAGCGCCTCGTGACCGCGAACCTCCGGTTCGTGATCAGCTACGTGAAGAAATACCAGGGACACGGCCTCGACCTGTCCGAACTGGTGGCGATCGGCAACGAAGGACTCCTCAAGGCGGTCCGGAAGTTCGATCCCGATCAGGGTGTCAAGTTCATCTCGTATGCGGTGTGGTGGGTCCGACAGGCCGTCCTCAAGGCGCTCGCCGAACAGACGCGAAGCGTCCGGATCCCGCTCAACCAGAACTCCCAGCTCATCCGCATGGCCCGCGGTGAGATGGTCCTGAATCAGGTGCTCAACCGCGAGCCCACTGATGCGGAGATGGCCAAGCTCCTCCAGGAGCCCATCGAACAAATCCGCAACGCCCGTCAGATCACCAGCACCGAAGTCTCGCTCGACGCCCCCATCGATCGTCAGGATCGCGAGGCGTCCACCCTCGGCGAGCGCTTCGCGGGTGAGACGCATACCGATATCGAAGAAGGCACCGACTTCCGGCTCATGCGGGAATTCATCGATCGCGTGTTCCGGAAGTACCTCACGCCGCGTGAACGGAAGATCCTGTACCTGTATTACGGCCTGGATGAGGGGGCAGAAGCCATGACCCTCGAGCGGATCGGTGCCCTGATGGGCGTCACCCGTGAACGGATCCGGCAGATTCGCGAACGGGCGTTCGAGAAGCTCCGGGAATCGCCCGATGGCCGCGCGCTGGCCGGTTTCTGGGGTGCTGCCTGAAGCAGAGTTAACGATGGGAGGTATGGTTCTGGAATTCCCGAGCCATACATTCTTCTGCGGTTCTGTGTTGTACTGAACGGGTGTTCGTAGACATACGAACACCCGTTCATTTTTTCTCCTGGATTTCCCGGAGCTGCCGTTGACCCGCGTACTGATCGTTGACGACGAACCTGGCATCCGCTTCGCGTTGAAGCGGTGGTTCGAACGTCAACGGTGGACGGTCTCAGAAGCCGGGGATGGTCAGACGGCGATCACCCAGTTGCTGGCGAGTGACGATGCGAGCGACAGCCGCATCGACCTCGTCGTGTGCGACCTGAACCTCCCCATCGTGTCGGGGGACAGCCTGCTGCGCTCGCTGATGGAGCACAGGCCAGCACTGGTGGGGCGGCTCATCCTGGCCACCGGCGATGCCGTGGCCAGCGCCAAACCCGGCAGCGTTCTCGGAACCCACCCACACGTGCTGCAGAAGCCGTTCGAGCTGGCCACGCTGAAAGAGCTGGTGGAATCCATCGTACGCTGATTCGCGCGGCACGCCGTTATCTTTTGGCATGCGCGATGCTCTGCTCGCCACCCTCTCCGCTATCGTCGGCCCGCGCTGGGTGAAATCCCGCGCGCCGGAACTCGTCGCCTACGACGCCGACGGGCTTCCCGGTTACCGCGCGCTCCCCAACCTCGCCGTCTTTCCCGGCACGCGCGACGAAGTCGTCGCCGTCGTGCAGGCGCTGGCGAGCGCCGGTGTGTCGTACGTCCCGCGTGGGGCCGGAACCGGCCTCTCCGGCGGTGCGCTCGCCGATGATATAGTGCTGGTCGGGCTCAACCGTCTCACGCGCATCCTCGAAGTCGATGCGGTCAATCGCATCGCACGCGTCGAACCCGGCGTCGTGAATGCGAAACTCTCCCGCGCCGTCGCGCCGCTCGGTCTGCAGTACGCTCCCGATCCGTCCAGCCAGAGCGTGTGCACCATCGGTGGCAACGTGGCGGAGAATGCCGGCGGACCGCACTGCCTCAAGTACGGCGTCACGCTCAATCACGTCGTGGCCTGCGACGTGGTGCTTCCCGACGGGACCTGTACGCGGCTCGGTAATCCCTTCGGCGAGTCGGACGACTACGATCTGCTCGGCCTCTTCGTGGGCAGTGAAGGCTGCTTCGGCGTCGCCACCGAGATCACGGTGCGCCTCGTCCCGCTCCCCGACACGGTGCACACCCTGCTCGCCGATTTCCCCAGCGTCAACGCCGCGGCACGCGCCGTGTCCAGCATCGTCGCCAGCGGGATTGTCCCCGCCGCGCTCGAGATGATGGACAACGCCACCATCCGCGCCGTCGAAGCGTCGATCTACGCCGCCGGCTATCCCATCGACGCCGCGGCCGTCCTGCTCTGCGAAGTCGATGGCATCGCCGAGGGGCTCGATGAAGACGTGGCGATCATTCGCCGCTGCTGCATGGACGCCGGCGCCCGCGACGTCCTCGTGGCCACCACCGACGCCGACCGCACGCGCCTGTGGCAAGGGCGCAAGAAAGCCTTCGGCGCCATGGGACGGATCGCGCCGTCGCTGGTGGTGCAGGACGCCGTGGTGCCACGCACGCGCTTGCCCGACGTGCTCGAAACCATCCACGAGATCGCCACGCGACGCGGCGTGCAGGTGTGCAACGTGTTCCACGCAGGCGACGGCAACCTGCATCCGAACATTCCGTACGATGCCAACGACGCCGACGCGTCGGCACGCGTCCACGCCGCGATGTCGGAGATCATGCTCGCCTGTATCGCCGCCGGCGGCACCATCACCGGTGAACACGGCGTCGGACTCGACAAGCTCCCCTACATGGACCGCCTGTTCACCGCCGAATCGCTGAACGCCATGTGCACCATCCGCGACGTCTTCGACCCTGAGCGCCGCGCCAATCCGGGGAAAGTCGTGCCCGTGCAGTCCTGCAAGGAATGGCACGGCACGCCACGCGCCAAACGGGGCGCCCGATGAGCACCGACGTCGCGCGCGCCATGACCGACGCGGTCGCCAGCCGCTCCGTGGTCCGCGGCATCGGCTCCGGCACGTGGCTCTTCGGCGGGCCCGTGGTGAACGACGCCGCCATGGCCACCGTGCGACCGCCGAGTGGGGTGATCGAGTACACGCCCGGCGATCTCGTGATCACGGTGCATGCGGGGACGACGCTGCATGAGCTGTCGGCGGTGTGCGCGCCCAGCGGACAGATGCTTGCCATCGCACCATATGGGTCACCCACCTCCACCATCGGTGCCGTGGTCGCCACAGCATCGGCGGCGCCGCTCTCGTACGACGATCTCACCATTCGAGATCTCGTGCTCGGGCTGACCGTCGTCACGGGTACCGGTGATGTCGTGCGCGTGGGCGGCAAGGTGGTGAAGAACGTCGCGGGCTTCGACCTGGTGCGGCTCAACACCGGCGCGTTCGGTACGCTCGGCGTCATCACGGAAGTCAGTGTGCGGCTGCACGCCAAGCCGATCATGGATCATGTCGTGACCGGCACGCTCATCGACGCACCCGAGGTGTGGGTGCACCGACTCATCGCGAATCGCGCGCCGCTGCCGATGCTGGTACGCATGGCGCCGGGGGAACCGGCGCAACTCTTCGCACGCTGCACCGGGAACGAGGCACGGGCGTCGGCATTGCGCGGTCTCGTGCAGTCGTTCGGCGCGCGCAATGCGTTCACGCTCGGTCCGTCCGATACCAGCAGCGCAGCCGAGAGCGGGTCGGCGGCGGCGCTGCGACACGTCCCTGATGATGCGCTCGTCCTGCGCGCGCGCACCAAACCATCCGATGGCGCGTCGCTCATCAGCGCGGCACGCTCGGCGTTTCCCGATGCGACGCTGCTGTTGCACCCGGCCCGCGGATCGGTACGCATCACCACGCCCGCGACCGCACATGCCGACGCGCACGTGGCGGCGTTCGTCGCCTCGGCATCCCCATCGATGCCGCTCTCGGTGGTGGTGGAACAGGGCGCCGCGCCGCGTCCGCAGGGCGGTGCACTCGAGCTGGCCGTGAAGCGCGCCTTCGATCCGCACGGCATCCTGAACCGGCGACGCACGGAGTACCGCGCCATGGGGACCGAATGAGCAGCGTCACAACACACGATGCCCACGGCGCCTCTGGCGCACCGAAGTGCGCGCTCCCCGGCACGCCGCTCGCGCTGGCCAGCAAAGGGCTCGACGCCTGCGTGCACTGCGGCTTCTGCCTCCAGGCCTGTCCCACGTATGTGAATCTCGAAGACGAAAACGACTCGCCGCGTGGGCGGCTCGTGCTCATGCGTCGCATGCTCGAGGGAGATATCCCGCTCGACGACCCCACGACGGCGCAGCACATCGATCGATGCCTCGGTTGTCGGGCGTGCGAGACGGCCTGCCCGTCGGGTGTGCCGTACGGCGATCTGCTCGAAGCCACCCGCGCCACGATGGCTCCGGTGCGCGGGGTGCCGTTCGTGGCCCGCACCGTGCTGGCGGTGTTCAAACACCCGCTCCTGCTGCGCGCGGCGCTGCTGGGTGCGCGGGTATTCCGCGCGACACGGTTGCCGCGGCTGCTCGCGAAGCTCCTGCCGGCGCGGCTGTCCTTTCCGATGGCGATGATCGCGTCCACCACCCCAGCCAACCTGCGCGCACGCGCGACGCGTGCGCCGTCGTCCAACGCGCCGGCTGCTCCGTCATCGGTGCCCGCCGTCTCCGCCACCTGTCTCACCGGCTGCGTGATGTCGGGGCTGTTCTCGCATGTGAACGACGCGACCGAGCGGGTCCTCGCGCACAATGGTTTCGCGCTGCGGGCCACCCGGGCGCAAGGATGCTGCGGCGCGCTGCATGCGCACGCCGGGGATCTCGACAGTGCGCGCGCGCTGGCGCGCATCAACGTGGCCGCTTTCGAGCAGTCGGGGGCCGATGTCATCGCGGTCAACTCGGCGGGCTGCGGCGCGATGCTCAAGCAGTATGGACATCTCCTGCACGACGATCCCGCGTGGGCGGCGCGGGCCGAGCGCATCAGCGCGCGCACGCGCGATATCTCGGAGCTGTTGGCCACGGTGGGGCCCATCGCCGGCACGGCACCGGTCGCGCTGCGCGTTACGCACGATCCGCCGTGTCATCAAATGCACGCCCAGCGCGTGGTCGCGCCGCCGCTCGCGGTGCTGCGGGCGATCCCCGGGCTCTCGCTCATCCCCCTCGAGGATGCCGACCAGTGCTGCGGATCGGCCGGCATCTACAACCTGGTGGAGCCCGATACCTCCGACGCCGTACTCGCCCCCAAACTGGCGCGCATCGCCGAAAGCGGTGCCGACTGGGTGGCCACCGGGAATCCCGGGTGCATGATGCAGATCGGTGCGGGGCTGCTGCGCAGCGGATCGCATGCCCGCGTGGTCCATCCCATCGAACTGCTCGACGCGTCGTACCAGCGCGGGTCGTGACGCACGTCGGGGGCGATCGCGTCACCATTCTCGCGTTCGACGGGATCGTCGCCGACACATTGCCGCAGCGCGCGACGGTACTCGCTCACGCGATGGCGATCGAGTGGGCACCGCTCGGCGTCCACGTACACGTGGACGACCTCCTCCCGCTGTTGCCGGGCCGGACGTTCGGTGAGTGCGTGACCGAGGCCGTACGGCAGCTTCCGGCGCTGCAGCAGGTGCGGGTGCGTCACGATGCCACGGCGCACGACCTCATCGCGATGCGCGCCCAGCGTGACTGGGGGGCCGCCGTGGCGCACGGCGTGCCGCTGCGCGACGGGGTGCTGCACCGCCTGCACGCGGAGGTGGCGCGCGGCGTACGGCTGGTGCTGCGCAGCGACTCGCAGCGTCGGGAAGTGGAACCGGTACTACGCTTGGCCGGTCTTGAAGACAGCGTGCTGTTTCTCCGGTGCGCCGATGACCTCCCGCGCACCGCGGGTCTCACGACGCTGCAGGGGAGCTACGAGGCCATCGATGTCCGCCTCGACCGTCAGCGACGGCCGCGTGCATCGCGTGACGCCGTGGAAGCGCACGATGCACCGGCTGCGCTCGCGCTGGGATTTGCCGCCACGAGTCGCACCGCGTGGTAAGTCGTGTCTGTCGAGCACACGCGTGATGTGGTGATGCGCGTTGGCTCTACGATTACAAGCTGCTGCGTGAGGCGGCGCGCATGTTGCTTCGGTCCCTCGGTCCCCGATAGCTTTTCACGTCGATCCATTGCTGAAGTCTCTGTGAGGAGCGCTGTTGTCCAACTCTGACGCGATCTCCCCTGGCGCGGTAAACCCGACGCCACCGGTGCTGGTGTACCCCGAGGCGTTGTCAGCGCACGACGCCGAGGCGTATCTCGACCTGCGGCGCGAATCGGCGTGGTTCGAGTCGACAGACCAGTGGAGCACGTTCCGTGGCCCCAAGGCCGCCGAGGCGCTCAACGGGCTCGTGACCAACGATGTCACGCAGCTGCGGCCGGGCGAGGGTCAGCATGCCGCGGCGCTGACGCCGAAGGGCAAGGTGCTCTGCGACATGTTCATTTTCCGCATGGACGACGAGACGTTCATGCTGACCCTGCCGCCGCTCTGCGCACCGCAGTGGCTGGCCACGGCCCGCAAGTACGTGAATCCACGCTTGGCGAAGGTCGAAGACGAATCCGACCGGTGGGCGACCTGGATGCTCTACGGCGCGCAGGCGTCGAAGGCGGCGGCCGAGCTCGGCGGGGCCGATCAGACCGCTGAAGGGCTGGGCGATGTGATGACGCCGGGACTCGCCGAGTGGACGGTGTGGCAGCACGGTCCGTGGAATATCGGACCGGCCAGCGTGCGGATCATTCGCGCACCGCTGATGGGATCGACCCCGGGCTTCCTCATCGTGGCCGACGCGCGTGACGCCGACGTCGTGCGCCAACGACTCGATGCGTCGGTGTACCGCAAAGCAACGCGGGCCGTGTGGAACATCGCGCGCGTGGAAGGCGGGCGTCCTGCCTGGGGGATCGATATGGACGACAACACGATTCCGCAGGAAGCGAATCTCGACACGCTTGGTGCCATCTCGTTCACGAAGGGGTGCTACACGGGACAGGAGACGGTCGCGCGCCTGCATTTCCGCGGTCATGTGAACCGCCGGCTGCGCGGGCTCCTCGGCTCGTCGGCGCTGCCGCAGCACGGGCCGGTGCTGGATGCGACCGGAAAATTGGTGGGGGATGTCCGCAGCACGGTGATCTCCCCGCGGCTGGGGCCGATCGCGATCGCCATGTTGCGACGCGAAGTGTCGGAAGGCGACACGGTGCTCGTGGCAGGCGCGGACGGCCCGATCAGCGCCGAAGTGCGTGAACTCCCCTTTTCCGAATAACGAAGCTCAGTACGGAGCACTGCAGTGTGCTGAACTCTGCCCACTGGCTACTAAGCGGATGGCAAAGCGCCAGTGTTCAGTGTCCGGAATTCCGGCATCAGCCTTCATATAGTGTTCAGATTCGAGCAACGACAGTCCACCGTCTCGAGCGTATTTCGTGGAGTGCGCGGCGAGGTCGTGCCGAGCCCTGATCGTTCGCGCCACGGACGGATCGCTGACCCACAACGAAAAAGGCGGGCGACTTTCGTCGCCCGCCTTTCCGTTCCTGCAGACTTCAAGCTTAGTGCTTGGTCGTGTCGGCGGCCGGAGCAGCCGGAGCGGCCATCGCGGCAGAATCCACGGCCGGGGCGGCCATTGCGGCCGAATCCATGGCCGGGGCGGCAGCGGCCGGAGCAGCGGCGGCCGAATCAGCGGCCGGGGCCTCTTCCTTGGCGGAGCAGGCGGCGAGCACGAGTGCAGCAGCGACGAGAGCGATGCGCTTCATAGTGGAGGACTCCATACGGTGCGGTGGTTGCGCCGTGCGTCCTAAAAAGCGCACGGCCCCCCCGGCAGAATGCCGACGGGGTTCAAGCGTGAGGAATCTACGTTTCTTAGCTCAGCTGTCAAGAGCCACCCCGCGCCGACCCCGGAGTTCCATGCGACGCCAATCGTTTGTGACATAACGGTTTCCTTGGCGGCTAGCGGCGGCCACCCAATGGCTTTACCGATCGCTGCTTCAGACCGAATAATCGCCGTTTGGGCACAACTCGCCGTCCTTGTGCGCTCTTCTTGGTAGCTACGTCGCCGGCGGTCCCTCCGATCGCCCACCGCACGACCTTCAGTCCAGACCCGTGTCCAGACTCCCCGAGACCCTCGGCGCTCTCAAGCGCTCGGCCTACGCCACGAATCGCCCGACGTCCGTCAAAGACGAAATCCGGCGGAACCTGATCGCGCGCCTGCAGGCCGGTGGCCCGCTGTTCCGCGGCGTCCTTGGCTACGAAGACACGGTGATGCCGCAGATCGTGAACGCGCTCCTCGCGCGCCACAACTTCATTCTGCTCGGTCTCCGCGGTCAGGCGAAGTCGCGCATTCTGCGCGCCCTGGTCACCCTGCTCGACGAGCAGATGCCCGTCGTGGCGGGCAGCGAGGTGAACGACGACCCGTTCGCCCCGATCTCGAAGTACGCCAAGCAGCTCCTTCAGGAGCACGGCGATGACACCCCGATCGGATGGGTGTCCCGCGATCAGCGCTACGTCGAAAAGCTCGCAACGCCTGACGCCACCATCGCCGACATCATTGGCGACGTGGACCCGATCAAGGCCGCCCGCGGTGGACACATTCTCGGCGACGAACTCACGATCCACTACGGCATGCTGCCGCGCGCCAACCGCGGCATCTTCGCGTTGAACGAACTCCCCGACCTCGCCGGCAAGGTGCAGGTGGGCTTGTTCAACATCATGCAAGAAGGCGACGTGCAGATCAAAGGCTATCCGGTGCGCCTCACACTCGATGTCCTGCTCTGCTTCACCGCCAACCCGGAAGACTACACGGCCCGCGGCAAGATCATCACGCCGCTCAAGGACCGTATTGGCAGCGAGATCATCACGCACTACCCCGAGAGTGTCGAACTCGGCGTCGAAATCACGCGACAGGAAGCGTGGACGCAGCGCACCGGTGGCGTGCAGATCCGTGTGCCCGACCTGATCGCGGAAGTCGTCGAGCGCATCGCCTTCGAAGCGCGCGACGACAAGCGCATCGACAAGCGCTCGGGCGTGTCGCAGCGCATGCCGATCACCGCGATGGAAAACGTGGTCTCGAACGCCGAGCAGCGCGCGCTGCGCAACGGAGATACCGAGGCCGTGCCGCGCGTGGCCGACGTGTACGCCGCCCTGCCCGCCATCACCGGCAAGATTGAGCTCGAGTATGAAGGCGAACTCGTGGGCGGCGCCACGATCGCCAAGGACCTCATCCGTCGCGCGTGCGATGCCACCCTGCGTGAACGCGCCGGGGATATCGACGCCGAGGACGTGATCATGTGGTTCGACGGCGGCGGCGCACTGCAGGTGGCCGACGAAATCGCGATGGATCTCGTACGCCAAGGCTTCGAGACGGTCCCGGGGTTGGTGCAGACGGTGATCGCGCTCGGGCTCGCCAAGAAGGGCGACGACGCGATGATCGTGGTGGCTTGCGAACTGGTCCTCGAAGCGCTGGTGGCGCGGAGAAAGATTTCGCGGTCGGACGAAGGAACGTACGGGAAGGCGGAACGCGAATCGCGACGGAACAAAGGGCAGCAGGACTACTTTGGCTGAGCCCTGAACAGCCCAGTACTGAGTGCTCAGAACTCGGGCGTCTGATCGGGATAGCGGTCGGAATTCAGCAACGACAGTCCACAGTGCCGAGCGGGTTTCATGGATCTGACGATTCATGAGGCCTTTGCTCGGCACTCGCTTTTGGACGACCCACCGTCCCCGCCGCCCCCACACGCAGTCAAGAGATTCTCGGCACCGAGCACTGTAACGGCTGAACTCTGACCACTATACCCAGTCTGACGCCCCAGTTCTGAGCACTGAGTACTGAATCCGCGTTATGCTCCCCGTTAATCCCTCGTTAAGCCCAACACTCCCAACTTCCCACCCTGATTCGGACACCCGACGGCCCCAACGCACTCCCTTGTAATGCCTGCTCATCCCTCCCGTTCTGTCCTGCTGCTCGTGGTTACCGGCGCCGTTGGTCTCCTGGGCCCTCAGCGCGTCCAGGCCCAAACCAAGGCCGACTCGGTCGCTCGACGCGACAGTCTGGCCCGCACACTGGCGCCGTTCGCCATTCGCGCGACGCGCAGCACCCAGAGCTCATTCACGGCCCCGCTCGCGATCACGCATATCGACAAGTCGCAGTACGCCGGCAAGTCGGGCTTCGGGCTCAATGACGCGCTCGGCAATGTGCCGGGGGTGCTCGTGCAGTCGCGCTACGGCACCAGCGATGTGCGGATCGCCATCCGTGGGTTCGGCGCCCGTGGCGCGGGCGACCGCAGCAATGCCGGCACCTCTCGTGGCGTGCGCGTGCTGCTGGACGGTATGCCCGAAACGGAGCCGGATGGCCGCACGGCGTTCGACAACATCGATCTCGCCGCCGCGGAAGGGATCGACGTGATCCGCTCGAACGCCAGCGCGCTGTGGGGGAATGCGGCGGGTGGCGTGATCAGCGTGTCCACCGTGCCCGTGGTCGATCGCCCGTTCGGCACCGTCCAGTTCCAGAGCGGCAGCTACGGCCTGCAACGGTATATCGCGCAGACCGGCGCTCCCATCGGCACCAAGGGCGGCGTGGTGTACGCATCGTTCGTGAACACGAATTTCGGCGGCTGGCGCGAGAACTCCGACGCACGGCGCGTGCTACTGAACACCGGCATCGTGGCCCCCGTGGGCGACAAGACGCAGATGCGCGTCCATCTGCTTGGTGCCAACAATCTCTTCCACGTGCCCGGCCCGCTCTCGGCCAGTGAAGTAGCGACAAACCCGCGTCAGGCGAATGCCACGTACAACGGTCGCGACGAGCGCCGCTACAACCGACTCGCCCGCCTCGGCGCCAGCGTGGAACATACCATCGACGACCGGTCGAGCGTGTCCGTGATGGCGTATGTGAATCCGAAGTATCTGCAGCGCTCCGAGCGCGGCACCTTCCGTGACTTCACGCGCTACCATGGCGGTGCCAACGCGGCGTACACCCGTCAGGATGTGGTGTCGCCCACGTTCACGAATCGCTTCACGGCCGGCCTCGATCAGGCGTATCAGGACGGAGCGGTGCTGTTCTATTCGCTCAGCACGACGAACGGCCGTGGCACCACGCTGCGCGACAACAAGAAGGAAGGCGCGTACAACAGTGGCATTTTCGTGGAAGATGAACTCACGCTCCACGACAAGCTGGGCATCACGCTCGGCCTGCGCGGCGATGCGATTTCGTACTACTACAAGAACTACATCAATCCGAAAGTCGACGCGAGCCGCACCTTCTCGCAGCTCACGCCGAAGATCGGGGCGTCGTGGCGCGTGTCGAAGACGCAGACGGTGTACGCGAATGTGGGCGGCGGTGTCGAGGCGCCCGCCGGCAACGAGACCGATCCGGCCGGCACCTTCGGACAGGACACGGTCACGGCCCTCAACCCGCTGCTCGAGCCGATTCGCTCGTACACCTACGAAGTGGGCACCAAGCAGATCTTCATGGTCGGCGACGGCTCGGGACTCGTGACCAGCGTGTCGTACGACGCGGCCGCGTATCTCACGAACGTGCGCAACGAGATCGTGCCGTATCGCGGTGGACGGTTCTACTTCATGGCCGGACGCGCGCGCCGCACCGGCGCCGAACTCGCCGTGACCGCGCTCGCGAAAGGCGACCTGCGGTTCGAAAATTCCCTCACGCTCTCGCGCAACACGTACACCGAGTACGTCGTGGACTCGGTGCACTACGGTAAGCCGGGCGCGAAGGCCGACTACAGCGGCAATCGCATCGTCGGGATCCCCGACTGGTTCTACGGCTCCAACGCCACCTGGGCTCCCTCCAAGGCGCCCCTCGGCCTCGCCGCGCAGTTCGGCGTGCAGGGCACTGGCGGATACTGGGCCGACGACGCGAACGCCGTGCGGGTGACGGAAGCGCATATCCTCAGCGCCAGCCTGCGCGCGGATCGCCTCGTTCAGGTGGGCGATGCCACGGTGAAGGGATTCATCACCGTCGAAAACCTCGCGGATCGCCGATTCATCGGATCGGCGTTTCTGAACCCGGATATCGTGAACGGCAAAGCGCTGGCATTCGAGCCGGGGATGCCGAGGACGATCATGCTGTCGTTCTCGGTGTCGCGGGGGCGCTGATCACTGAACTCAGAACATCGCGGACCTGCCCAGTGCTCGGTGTTCTGAACGCTGGCGTCAGACTGGGGATAGTGGTCAGAGTTCAGCAGCGACAGTCCACAGTGCCGAGCGGGTCTCGTGGTTCTGACGATTCACGAGGCCGCCGCACGGCACTTGCGCAGGGAAATCACCCACGCCCCGCCACCGCACGCGCAGTGAGGAAATTCTCGGTACCGAGCACTGTAGCTGCTGAGTTCTGACCACTCTACCCGGTCTGACGCCAGAATTCAGTTCACGGAGTACCGAGACTGGGCAGTTCCGCGCCCTTACTGCCGCTTCCCCACACACAACGCCGTGTTCGCCGAGCCCACCGCGAACTGCAGCACCACCACGGCGTCGCGCACCTCCAGTCGTCCGTTGCAGTCCGCGTCGCCATTCGGGAAGAGCGCGCTGCTCGACGGGATCTGTGCGCCGATCAGCCCGAGCTGAATGGC
>CANHNQ010000030.1 GCA_947462095.1 Gemmatimonadota bacterium | reverse complement strand
CTGCAGCCACGTCATCGGGATCATGAACAGCGGAGACAGGAAGAGTCCGAGCAGAATGTTGATCCAGATGAGCGCCATGTAATAGGCGGTCATCCCCAACGAGGCCCAGATGGTTCCCAGCGTGCCGTGTGATTCCACTGTCTGTCTCCAGAGTCGATTGAAGCCGGGTGCACCGCCGCGTGCGCCCGCCGAACGAAGGAAAGACTAAACACCACGGCCTCCGGAAGGTAGGGGGTGGTTGACGCATCGCAGCCGAAGGGCGATCAGTCCAGCATGTCCGAATCGACGAACTTCCCGTCTGAGGCGCTGCTGCAGGCGTCACTCGAGGTGGCCATGGCGCCCGTCGTCGGACCGTTGATCCTGGCGGTGTCCGGGGGGCGCGACTCCATGGTGCTGCTGCAGGCCATGGCACGGTGGGCTCCCGAGCGCATCGCGGCGGTGGCCACCTTCGACCACGGCACCGGCCAACACGCCACCGACGCCGCCTCGCTGGTGGCGGCGGAGTCGCGGCGCCTCGGGCTCACCGTGGTGCGCGAGCGGTCGCGCACCACGGGCCACACGGAGGCCGCCTGGCGACGGGCCCGCTGGAACTTTCTCGAGCGCATTTCCCGCGCCTATCGGGCGCGCGTGGCAACGGCGCATACGCGCGACGACCAGCTGGAAACCGTCGTGATGCGCCTCCTGCGCGGCGCAGGACCGCGCGGGCTGGCCGCCTTGGCCGCACCCTCGGCGGTCGTACGCCCCTGGCTCGGGGTGTCGCGAGCCGAACTCGCGCGGTGGGCGGCGCTCGAGCAGGTCGCGTATCTCGACGATCCGATGAATGTCTCGCGCGCGTTTCTGCGCGGCCGGGTGCGGCACGAGCTCTTGCCTGCCCTCGAATCGGCGTCGCCGGGGTTCTCGGACGAGATGCTGGCCGTGGCCGAACGGGCGGCGGCGTGGCGGCGTGACGTCGAGCGGCACGTCGACCAGATCGGGCTCGCCGTCTCGGCGTTGCGTGGGCGGGTTTCCTGTCCGGCCGGGCCGCTCGAAGCCACCTCCGGCGAGGGGCGCGCGGTGCTGTGGCCCGCGATCTGCGCCCGGGCCGATGTGACGCTCGACGCCAACGGAACTCGCGAACTCGTGAGGTTTACCACGGGAGGCCGACGTGGGTCGAGCATCCGCCTGGCCGGCGGGGCCGTTGTGCTTCGACGGGGCGCCACGCCGGAGGAAGGGCAGGGGGATCGGTTCGAAGTGCGCCGGGGGGCGCCGCGACGGCCCCCCGACGCACTGACGCCGTGGTGCGGGGTGTCAGAGGCGATGCCGCCCCGCTTCGGACGGTTTCGTTGGCGTCGGCTGCACGCGGCGCCGACACCGGGTAGTAGCGCGGAGCAGGAGCTGTGGACCGTCGGGTTACCCCGAGGCGAACAGGTCACGCTGCGCGTCTGGGCCGCCGGCGATCGCATCCGAACCGCTGGTGCCCCAGCAGGGAGGCGTGTGACGCGGTACTTTGCAGAAGCACATGTATCCGCACTGGACCGGCCGTCGTGGCCGGTGGTGCTCGTCAACGACGAGCCGGTGTGGGTTCCTGGGGTTTGCCGTGCTCTTGCGGCACCGTCCCGGCCCGGTCGGCCGGAGTTGATCTGGTACCGGTGTGAGCCCGAGTTTGACTGAGCACAATGCCCCCCTCGCAGCAGATCCGCGCCTCGACGGACGTGCCGTGCGGCGCGTGGTGTACGACGCCGCCACCATCAACGCGCGCGTGCAGGAACTGGGCGCGGACATCACGGCGGCGTATCCCGACGGGGAGTTGCTCGTGCTGGGACTGCTGAAGGGCAGTTTTATATTTCTCAGTGATCTCGTGCGCCACGTGGCCCGTCCGCTCCAGGTCGATTTCCTCGTGGCTTCGTCGTACGGTGACGCGATGGAATCGAGCGGGGTCGTACGGCTCCTCTATGATCCGGAAACGGAACTCGAGGGCAAACACATTCTGTTGGTTGAGGACATCGTGGATTCCGGCCGCACGCTCAACCGCCTCGTCGAGCTGCTGGGCGACCGGAAGCCGCGTTCGCTCGAAATCTGCGCGCTGCTGCACAAGCACATCGCGACGGAGCTCCATCATCCCACGCGGTTCATCGGGTTCGATGCGCCGCACGAATTTCTGGTTGGCTACGGGCTCGATCATGCCGAGAATTTTCGGCACCTCCCGTATGTCGCCAGCCTGCAGTAAGGCGGTCACCCTATGGCACCAAACATGACGCCCTCGCCGAAGAAGCCGTTCAACTGGGGACGATTCTCCAAGACGCTGTCGTTCTGGATCCTCGTGATCCTGATTCCGATCGCGTTCCTGACGTACGGAAACGGCCGCGAATCGCAGGCGCCGGAGATCGACTATACGGCGTACCGGCAGCAGCTCGAGGTCGGGAACGTGAAAGCGGCGACCTTCCAGACCGACAATGTGCTGGCCGGCCAGTTCAATCAGCCCGTGCGCGTGAATAACCGCGAAGCGCGGAAGTTCGTCGTGCGCTTGGTGCAGGGATCGGCCGCCGAAGAGCAGAAGCTGCTCTACTCGCGCGGCGTGCGGACGTCGGCCACCGAGCCACGCGCCAACTTCGGGAGCCTGCTCGTCACCGTGCTCCCCTACGCGCTGCTGATCGGCTTCTGGATTTTCCTGTTCCGCCAGATGCAAGCCGGCGGCAACAAGGCGTTCTCGTTCGGAAAGAGCAAGGCAAAGCTGCTCAGCGGCGACACGCCGAAGATCACCTTTGCCGATGTCGCCGGCGCCGACGAAGCCAAGGTCGAACTGCAGGAAATCATCGAGTTCCTGAAGGACCCGCAGAAGTTCACCAAGCTCGGCGGTCGGCTGCCGAAGGGTGCGCTGCTCGTCGGTCCGCCGGGTACGGGCAAGACGCTGCTCGCCAAGGCCGTGGCCGGTGAAGCCGGACGTCCCTTCTTCTCGATGTCGGGCTCCGACTTCGTGGAAATGTTCGTCGGCGTCGGCGCGTCGCGTGTGCGCGATCTGTTCGAGCAGGGCAAGGCGCACGCCCCGTGCATCATCTTCATCGACGAAATCGATGCCGTCGGCCGTCATCGCGGCTCGGGGATGGGTGGTGGTCACGACGAGCGCGAGCAGACGCTCAACCAGCTCCTCGTGGAAATGGACGGCTTCGAGTCGAACGACGGCGTGATCCTGATTGCCGCCACGAACCGCCCCGACGTGCTCGACCCCGCGCTGCTGCGCCCGGGCCGCTTCGACCGTCAGATCGTCGTCGATGCGCCGGATCTTCGCGGCCGTGAAGGCATTCTCAAGGTCCACCTGCGCAACAAGCCGCAGGCTGACGATGTGAGCGTGCACTCGCTGGCGCGTGGCACCCCGGGCATGGCTGGTGCCGACCTCGCGAATCTCGTGAACGAAGGGGCGTTGCTGGCCGCGCGGAAGGGGCACGACAAGATCTTCATGAGCGATCTCGAGGAAGCGAAGGATCGCGTGATGCTGGGCGCCGAGCGCAAGTCCCTCGTGATGAAGGACGACGAGCGTCGTCTCACGGCCTTCCACGAAGCCGGACACGCGGTGTGCGCCATGATGGTCTTCGGCAACGATCCGTTGCACAAGGTCACGATCGTGCCGCGAGGCCGTGCGCTCGGTATCGCCTTCACGCTCCCCGAAGACGACCGCGTGTCGGTCACCCGCGAGCAGCTCGAAGCGAAGCTGGTCATGGCGTACGGTGGACGTGCCGCCGAGGAAATCGTGTTCGGCCACAATCGCGTGACCACCGGTGCCGCCAGCGACATCCAGCAGGCCACCAGCATCGCCCGTCGGTACGTCACGCAGTGGGGCCTCTCCGACACCATCGGGCCGATCCTGGTCGGCGACGTGGAGCAGGAGCTCTTTCTCGGCCGCGACATCCAGTCGCGTCGTGAAGTGTCCGAGCAGACGGCGCAGCTGGTCGATTCCGAAGTGAAGCGTGTGGCCTTCGAGGCGCATGCCCGGGCGGTGGCCGTGCTCACCGAGCATCGCGCGCTGCTCGACATCGTGGCCACGCAGCTGCTCGAGCGCGAGACGCTCACGCGTGACGATATCCTGCTGCTCAAGGCCGGCAAGGAACTGCCGCCGCGCCTGCCACCCGATATGCCGATGACCCCGCCATCGTTGGCGACACCGATCGCGCCGGTGGCCCGGCCGATCATGCCGCCGATGCTGGGCGGTCCGGAAATCGCTCCTGCGTAACCGCGGCATGGGTTCGGCGTGACGGACCTCAGCAACGTGCAGGTGATGCAGTTCACGACGCAGTTCACATGGCGCGACGGCCTCGAAATCGGGGTCGTCGCGCTGGTGTTCTATCGCATCCTGCTGCTCATTCACGGCACACGCGCCCTGCAGATCCTGGGCGGTGTGGCCGTGCTGGTCACGGCGTACGCGATCGCCTCGCTGCTGCAGCTCACCATGATCACCTACCTCCTGGGGCTGGTGTTCACCTACGGCGTGTTCGCCCTGCTCATCATCTTCCAGCCCGAGTTGCGCGCCGCGCTGGCCCACATCGGCCAGACGCCTGTGACCCGTCTCTTCAAGCGCGTGGAGCAGGGACCGGTGGAGGACGACATCGCCGATGCCGTCGACCGACTCTCACGCTCCGGGGTGGGCGCCATCATCGCCATCGAACGCGATGTGCCACTTTCGGATTTCATTGAGAGCGGCTCGTCGCTGCAGGCGAAAGTCTCGGCTGATCTGCTTACCACGATTTTTACGCCGTATTCGCCGTTGCACGACGGCGCCGTGATCATTCGAGGAGACACCATCGTGGGGGCCGGCTGCATCCTGCCGCTGTCGCAGGGGGCGGTGGGGCATCGGTCGCTGGGGACGCGACACCGCGCCGCCTTGGGGCTGGCGGAGGAAACCGATGCCATCGTGATCGTCGTCTCCGAGGAGACCGCCGTGGTCTCGGTGGCGCGGGACGGCGCGCTGCAGGTGCGGCTGTCGCCGGTGCAGGTGCGTGACCTCCTCGCCGGGCGGCCGGTGAAGTCGACCGTATGACCAAGCCGCCAGCGCCGCGGGCACGCTTCCAGTTGCCGCCGTCGGTCATGGCCCCGGTGCTCGCGATGGTCGTCCTCTTCTCGGCCTATCTCGCCACGGCCGCCCCCGATCTCACCTTCTGGGACGCCTCGGAGCTGGTGACCGCCGCGCGCACGCGGGGCATTCCGCATCCGCCCGGGACGCCGCTCTGGGTGCTCATGGCGCACCTCGCGGGGACGGTGTTCGCCAACACGGGCCCGGCCCGTGCCGTGACCATGCTGTCGGTGCTGGCGAGTGCACTCGCGGGGGGCGTCGGCGCATCGATGCTGCGACGGTGGATCGGTTCGCGTGGGGCCGTGGTCGGCGCGGTACTGGCCGGCACGATGACGACGGTCTGGAGCAATGCCACCGAGACCGAGGTGTATGCCGTGTCGTTGCTCTGCTCGGCGCTGATGCTGGCCGCCGGCGAGTACGCTGGCCGCCCCGGCGTTTCGGACCACGCGCGTCAGCGGGCCCGCGCACTGATCGTGTTCATCGCCGCGATCGCCGTGCCCCTGCATCTGAGTGTGCTCGTGGCGGTACCGGCGGCCGTGGTGTTTGCGTGGACCGGTCCGCGTGTCCGCTGGATCGACGTGATCGGGTGGGGGGCACTGGGACTGCTCGGGATGTCCGCCGTGGCGACGCTGCCGCTGATGTACGCGGCGGGCCCTGAGCTGGCGTCGGGCCACCCTGATTCGCTGCGCGCCCTCGTGGCACTGCTCCGGCGCGAACAGTACGACGTGGCCGGCCTGTTGCCGCGGATGGCGCCGCTGTGGCTGCAACTGGCCAATGTCTTCGAATGGGCCGATTGGCAGATCGCCTTCGGGGTGCATCCGTTTCCCACCCCGTCGGTCCCCCGCACGCTGCTCACGCTCGCGTTCGTGTGGCTCGCGGTGCTCGGCCTGCGCACGGTGTGGCGACGTGAGGCCCGCGTCGGTCGCGCCATGCTGGTCCTGCTGGCGTCGGGGACGCTGGGCGTGGCCTGCTGGCTCAACCTGCGCGCCGGCCCGACGTTCGGCGGCAGCTTTATTCCCGCCGGCGCCGTGCACGAGGCGCGCGAGCGTGACTACTTCTTCGTGCTCGGCTTCTGGAGCTGGGGACTGCTGGCCGGCGCCGGTCTCGCTGCGATCTCCGCTGCGCTCGCCAAACGGCTGCCGGCGCCGCTGGCGGCGCTGCCGCTGCTGCTTGGCGCGGTGCCGTTGGTGGCCAATCGCACGGTCATGGACCGCACGCGGGCGCCCATCGCGATGATGCCGCGCACCTATGCGCGACTCCTCCTCGATGCCGTCCCCCAGCGCGGCGTGCTCCTTGCCGGCGGCGACAACGACACGTTTCCGCTCTGGTACCTGCAGCAGGTCGAGGACTACCGGTCAGACGTCACGGTGGTCACGGTGCCGCTCCTCGGCGCGAGCTGGTACCGTGACGCGCTGGCCACGCGGCGGCTCTTGCCGCCGGAGGCGGTGGAGAGCTGGGTCGGGCTCGAGGGCACCCTCCGATCGGTCATGATCCACGCCACCGACGACGGGCGCGACGTGCGCGTGAGCACCCTGGTGCCGCGGGCCGATCGCGAGCGCGTAGACCGCACGCACGGATGGGCGCTGCAAGGGCTGGTCTACGCCCCGTCGGCCAGCACACCGGCCGGTGAGATTGTGCTCGACGCGCCGGCGTTGGCGCGGGCGCGCGAACAGGTGCCCCTGTCGGTGCTGGCGCCGATCCCCGTCGGCGCCGATCCGGCCGTGGCCCAGATACAGGCGCTGCTGCGCTGTACGCAAGTGCAGCGTATCGGCGACCCGTTACTTGTGTCGTCGTGCAATGCTCCCTAACCTTATGTGCTATGCCAATTTCGGACCATGTCGCAACGCGGGTGGCGGAGGTTCGTGAGCGCATCGCCGCGGCACGCGACCGGGGAGGACACGGACAGGACGTCACCCTGATCGCGGTCACGAAAACCCACGGCCCCGATGCCGTGATGGCCGCCTGGAACGCCGGCGTCCACGACGTGGGCGAGAACAAAGTGCAGGAGGCCGAATCGAAGAGGGCGCAGGTAACCGTGCCGGTGCGCTGGCACCTGATCGGTCACCTGCAGCGCAACAAGGCGAAGAACGCCGCCCGGTTCGACCTCGTGCACAGTCTCGATAGCGAGCGGCTTGCCGTCGCGCTGAACGACGCGGCTGGTGAGGCGCAGCGGGTGCTCGATGTGCTGGTGCAGGTCAACGTGAGCGGGGAGTCCACCAAGAGTGGGTTCGCGCTCCGCGACCTGTCGGCCATCGCGGAGCGCCTTCACGCGTGCCGTCACCTGCGCGTCCGTGGCGTGATGACCATGGCGCCGTTTGACGCCGAGGAGTCGGTGCTGCGCGCCGTCTTCCGTGGTGCGCGGGACGCGCGGTCGCGTGTGCAGGCGGCCGGGTTCGGCGCCGAGTGGCTGAGCATGGGCATGTCGGGCGACTACGAAGTCGCGGTCGAGGAAGGCGCAACGCACGTACGGCTGGGGACAGTGCTGTTCGGCAGTCGGACCTGATTCATCCGGGAATTCGCATGGCGGACGACGGCTCTCAAGGCTTCCATCTCACCGCGCTCGACGCGCGGCGTTTCGATTTCGGCAACGCGCTGCGGGGCTATGACCGCGCACGCGTCGATCAGTTCCGCGAGCAGGTCGCCGAGGAGCTGGAGCGCCTGTCGCGCGCCAATCAGGAGCTCGATCAGAAGGCGCGCAACTTTCATGAGCAGCTGAAGTCGTTTCGCGATCGCGACAAAGCGCTCAGCGAAGCACTCGTGAGCGCGCAGCAGCTGCGCGGCGAGATCAGGGAGCAGGCCGAGCGTGAAGCACAGCTGATCCTGCGCGAAGCGCAGGCGGAGGCCGACAAGCTGCTGCAGGGGGTACGCGACGAATTGCGCCGCACCGAGGATGAGGTGCAGACACTCTGGCGCACGCGTCGGAACTATCTCGCGCAGCTCCGTCATCATCTCGAGCGGCAGCTCACCGAGCTCAACGCCGCCGAAGCCGAGCCGGTCCCCGACTTCAGCACGCCACGCCCGATGTCGGGCGTACGTGTCGATCCGTCGGTGGTGCAGGAGCTCCGCGAGTTGCCGCCGCGCCCCGCCACCCCCACCCCGTCGTGGCTCGATGTGGTCGAGGACGAGGCGTGAGCGCCGCGTCGAGTGCGCAGCCGCCGTTGCCGCACACGCCGTCGCACGCCGCGCTGGGGCTGCACGCGCGTGAGCGAATCGACGCGTGCGCGCAGGTGGTGCGCGCGCGGTTCCCGCGGCCGATCGATGCCGCGATCATCCTTGGTACCGGCCTCGGCGGACTCGTCGACGAGATCGACGTCGAGCAGGTCATCGAATATCAGGATCTGCCCGACTTCCCGCTCTCCACGGTCGAGTCGCACCGCGGCCGCCTGCTGTGCGGCACCGTGGAGGGCAAGACGGTCGTCGCCATGCAGGGGCGCTTCCATCGCTACGAGGGGTATTCGTTGCAGCAGGTCACCTTTCCGGTGCGCGTGCTGCGTGCGCTGGGGGCGGGTACGCTCATTGTGAGCAACGCGTGCGGCGGCATGCATCCGTTGTGGGCGGCGGGCGACCTGATGGTGATCGCCGATCACATCAATCTGCTGGGCGACAATCCGCTCATCGGACCGAACGACGACACCCTCGGCGCGCGCTTCCCCGACATGTCGGAGCCGTACGATCCCGCCCTGCGGGCCCTCGCGCGTGCGGTGGCCTTGCAGCAGGGCATCACGCTGCGTGAAGGCGTGTACGTGGCGGTGCAGGGCCCGAATCTCGAAACGCGCGCCGAGTATCGCTTCCTGCGTGGCATCGGCGCGGACGTGGTGGGCATGAGCACCGTGCCCGAGGTGATCGTGGCGTTGCACGGTGGTATGCGCGTGCTGGGGCTGTCCATCATCACCGACCAGTGTCTCCCCGATGCCCTCGAACCGGCCAGTCTTGCCCAGATCGTGGGCGTGGCCCGCTCCGCTGAACCGAAGCTGGCCGCCGTCGTGAAGGGCGTCCTCGCCCGGTTGTAACCGTGACGGCCGCTGTTGCTCCGTCTGTCTGAACGTCTTGAATTACCGGCTCACATGACTGCACCGCAGGACTCCGTTTCGTATCCGCTCCTCCCCGACTCGGGCGCTGACGCCTTCGAGCAGGCACTGCTCGCGCGCTGGGATGCCGAGCAGCTCTTCGAACAGGCGCAGGCGGCGCGGGCTGGTGCGACGCCGTACGTGTTCTACGAAGGGCCGCCCACGGCCAACGGCCGCCCGGGCATTCACCACGTGTTTTCGCGCACCATCAAGGATCTCTTCTGCCGCCACCGTGCGATGCAGGGGCATTTCGTGCCGCGCAAGGCCGGGTGGGATACGCATGGCCTGCCGGTGGAGATCGAAGTGGAGAAGGAGCTGCAGCGTGAAGAAGCCGCGCGGCAGGGGGTCGATCCGTCGGAGATCGCGAAGCTCGGCGGTAAGCAGCTCATCGAACAGACCGGCGTGGCGGAGTTCAACCGGCGCTGCCGCGAGAGCGTCTTCAAGTACCGCGGCGACTGGGAAAAGCTGTCGCAGCGTACGGCCTACTGGCTCGACTACAACGACCCGTACGTCACCTACTCGCACAACTTCGTGGAGTCGGTGTGGTGGGCGTTGCGCACGCTGCACGACAAGTCACTGCTGGTGCGCGGTCACAAGATCCTGCCGTACTGCGCGCGCTGTGGCACCGCGCTCTCCAGCCACGAAGTGGCACAGGGCTACGATGACGTCGAGGATCCGAGTGTGTACGTGGCGCTCGACCTGCTCGACGAGCAGGGCAACGCCCCGGCGCAGCGTCGTCGCATTCTCGTGTGGACCACCACGCCGTGGACGCTGGTGTCGAACACCGCGCTCGCCGTGAATCCCTCGCTGGTGTATGTGGAGCTGCGCAAGAAAACCGGCGCCGAGTGGACGATCATTCTGGCCGAAGCGCGCGTGCCGGGGGTGCTGGGGGCCGACTGGGCCGATCGCTGGGACGTGACCGGACAGATGACGGGTGCGGAGCTCGCGGGCAAGCGGTATCGTCGTCCGCTGGACTGGGTGCCGTATCCCGACGAAGGCCGTCATGAAGTGATCGTGACGGAAGAGTTCGTGAGCGCGGACGACGGCAGCGGGGTGGTGCACATGGCGCCGGCGTTCGGTGCCGACGACTACGCCGCCGGCCAGCGTCACGGACTCGCGTTCCTGCAGCCGGTCACGGCGCGCGGTGCGTTCACCGACGACGTGCCCGAAGTGGGCGGCGTGTTCGTGAAGACGGCTGATGCGCGCATCATCGAAGTGCTGCGCGAGCGTGACGTGCTGTGGAAAGCCACCACGTTCACGCACTCGTATCCGCACTGCTGGCGCTGCGGTACACCGCTGCTGTACTACGCGCGCGGCTCGTGGTTCGTGCGTACCACGGCGGTGCGTGAGAGCCTGATGGCGCGCAATGCGGCAGTGGATTGGCATCCCAGCGAAGTCGGCACCGGCCGTTTCGGCGAGTGGCTGGCCAACAACGTGGACTGGGCAATCTCACGTGATCGCTACTGGGGCACGCCGCTCCCGGTGTGGGTGAACGACGAGGACGCCACCGAAATCGACGTGATCGGCAGCTATGCCGATCTGGCCGCGCGCATTGGTCGGCCGCTGCCCGACGATTTCGATCCGCACAAGCCGCACATCGACCAGTACACGTGGCCGGCCCCGTCGGGGAAGGGCACCATGCGTCGCGTGCCGGAAGTGATCGACACCTGGTTCGACTCGGGTTCGATGCCCTTTGCGCAGTGGCACTATCCGTTCGAGAACCGCGACAAGGTCGAAGCGCAGTTCCCGGCCGATTTCATCTGCGAAGGCGTGGACCAGACACGTGGCTGGTTCTATTCGCTGATCGCGATCGCGACGGGGCTGGGCGACGCCTTGCCCAACAACGCCGATCGTACCGCGGCGCCGTATCGTCATGTGGTCGTGAACGACCTTGTGCTCGATGCGCAGGGGCAGAAGATGTCCAAGAGCAAGGGGAATACGGTCGATCCGTGGCAGGTGCTGGAGCGCCACGGCGCCGACGCCGTGCGGCTGTTTCTCGTGGCCACCAGTCAGGTGTGGGTGCCGCGTCGCTTCGACGAGAATGCGATCCGTGAAACGGCGGGGCGCTTCCTGCTCACATTCCGCAACGTGTACAACGGCATCTTCGCGCAGTACGCCAACTTCGGGTGGGCGCCCAGTGCGAACGATCCGGCCGTGGCCGACCGCCCAGCGCTCGATCGCTGGATTCTGTCGCGCCTCACCCGCGTGGAAGCCGAAGTCGATGCCCACCTGAACCAGTACGACGCCACGCTGGCCGCGCGCCGCGTGATGCAGTTCATGGACGACGACGTGTCGAAGTGGTACGTCCGTCAGTCGCGCGCCCGCTTTTATGAAATCGACAGTGCGGACAACCGGGCGGCCTTCGCGACGTTGCATGAAGTCCTGGCCGTCACCTGCCGGTTGCTGGCGCCGTTCGCCCCCTTCATGACCGATGCCGTGCATCGGGCCCTCACCGGCACGTCCGTGCACCTCGCGTCGTACACGCGGGCGCACCCGACGCCGGTGGACGACACGCTCGAGGCCGCCATGGACGACATCCGCACCCTGGCCGGTCTGGCCCGGGCGGCGCGTGACGTGGCCGACGTGAACGTGCGGCAGCCGCTGCCGTCGGTGCAGTGCGTCGTGCCCGGAAACCCCGGGCCGGCCTCGGCGCTGGGCGCCCTGCTGGCGTCGGAGATCAACGTGAAGCTGGTGGAGTTCGTGAGCTCGACCGACGCCTTGGTGTCGCTCGAGGTGAAGGGCAACTTCCGGACGCTCGGCAAGAAGTTCGGCAAGGAAACGCCGCAGGTGGCCGCCGCCGTGCCCGAGATGACCGTCGAGCTCATCCGGAAGCTGGCCGGTGGCGAATCGGTCACGATCGAGGTGGAGGGGGTGTCGCGCTTGATTGCCCCCGACGACGTCGCCATCATCCGACGCGCCTCGGGGGCCGCCGTGGTCCAGGAAAACGGCGGGTACGGCGTGGCGCTCGACCCCACGATTACCCCCGAGCTTCGGGCCGAAGGGCTGGCTCGCGAGGTGATCAGCAAGGTGCAGCGCCTCCGCAAGGAAGCACAGCTCGACGTGAGTGACCGCATCGCCGTGGCAATCGCCGGTGATGCGGAGTTGGAGGGCGCTGTCGCCACGCACCGTGGCCGCATCGCCGACGAGGTGCTCGCCGTGCGATTGCTGATTGGCACGGAGGCTGGCTCGCCGTTCCATGCAGATGGCAACGGTTCCACGTGGACCGCGACGCAGGTGGTGGACGTCGATGGACGTTCGATCCGCCTCGCGCTCACCAAGGAAGGGTCGTAATGGCTGGATCCAACGCCGGATCGAAGGACGCGAAGAAGTCGAAGCCGATGCCCAAGAAGCAGCTTCAGCATTTCGAGAAGCGTTTGCTCGAAGAGCGGAAGCGCGTGCTGAAGGAGCTGGGGCACCACGGGGAAGCCTTCGGTCCGAATGGCGAGGCTGATGGCGACACCAGCGCCTACTCGTTCCATATGGCCGATCAGGGCACCGACGCGATGGAACGCGAGAAAGCGTTCCTCTTCGCTTCCCAGGAAGGGCGGTTCCTCTTTCATATCGACCAAGCGCTGCGCCGGCTGTACAAGTCCCCCGAAACCTTCGGCAAGTGCCACCAGTGTGGGGAAGACATCGCTTTCGAGCGCCTCGACGCCTTGCCGCATGCGCGCTATTGCTTCGCGTGCAAGCAGCGTGAGGAAGACGCCAAAAAGGGCTGATGTGAAGGCACTCGTCGCAATTCCTGTCCTCGTTGTTGTCCTCGTCCTCGACCTGATCACCAAGGCCGTGGCGGTCGCCACGCTCGCGCCCTCCGGTCTGTCCAATCCGGTGTTCGGGAACTGGTTCCGCTTCGCGCTCGTGTACAACCCCGGCGCGGCCTTTGGGCTGCATCTCGGCGACTACTCGCGTTGGATTTTCATGGCGCTCACGGTGGGCGCCATCGTGATCCTGTGGCGGCTCTATCAGCAAACGGCCCACGACGATCTGCGCAAAGCCCTTGCGGTCTCCCTCGTGGCGGCCGGTGCCCTCGGCAACGTGATCGACCGCATCCGGTCGGATCTGGGCGTGGTCGACTTCATCGATATCGGCTTCGGGGTGCATCGCTGGCCCACGTTCAATGTCGCCGACATCGCCGTCAGCGGCGGCGCGTTCCTGTTGGCGCTGGTGCTGTGGGGCGAGGAGAAGCGCGAACTGGCGGCCGCCGCGGCGGCCGAGCAGGGCGCTCCGCGGTCCACCGCAGCTGGCTCCACGGAATCGGCCGACCGTTCGCCATGACCAATCCGACCCGTACCGCCTCAGCGTCGGCCGTCGTGAACGACGTGCCGGCCGCCTCGGCCACGCCGCGCTTCTGGATACTGGTGTTGCTCATCGCGGCCGCTGACGCGATCTCGAAGGCCCTGGCCGTCGAGCACCTCGCGCCTCGCCATATTCCGCATCGGATCATCGGCGACGTGGTGCGTTTCACGCTCGCGTACAACCCGGGGGCGGCCTTCGGCATGCACCTCGGTCCGGCGTCACGCTGGATTTTTGCGGCGCTCAGCGTCGTGATTGTCGTGGTGCTGATTCGCGCCACGGCCGATCTCACCCGGATCTCACGGCTCGCCGCGTTCGGCGTGCCCGTCGTGGTCGGGGGAGCCATCGGCAACCTGCTCGATCGTATTCGGCTGCGAGACGGCGTTGTGGATTTCATCGACATCGGGTTCGGCGACGTCCGCTTCTGGACGTTCAACGTTGCCGACACTGCCGTTACCATCGGAGCGGGTTGTCTCGTGATCGCATTGTGGCAGTTGGACAAAGCACAGCAGCAAGCGGCGGCGTCGTGAGCGCGTCGTCTGGCGCCCCCTCGGGAGCCCATCCGGGCGTCGTGCACGATGTCGACGTCACGGATGACAGCGGCGACGTGGGCGAGCGGCTCGATCTGCTCGTGTCACGCCGGTGCGAGCTGTCCCGGACCCAGGCCGCGACGCTGATCGCCACCGGACAGGTGACCGTGAACGGGAAGGCGGAAAAGGCGTCGTACCGTAGCCTGGCCGGGGATCGCCTGCACGTCGTCATTCCGCCGCCACCGGGGCGCGACATCGTGCCGGAGAACATTCCGCTCGATATCGTCTACGAGGACGAGTACCTGCTGGTGGTCGACAAGGCCGCCGGCATGGTCGTGCATCCCGCGCCGGGCAACTGGACGGGGACGCTGGTGAACGCCCTGATTGGCCGCGGTGAGCCACTGGCCGACGGGGGCGGCGAGGAGCGCGCCGGGCTGGTGCACCGCCTCGACAAGGACACCTCGGGGCTGCTGATCGTCGCCAAGACCGACGCCGCGCACCGGTCGCTCAGCGCCGCGCTGGCCGCCCGCAAGGTCACGCGCCGGTACGTGGCGCTGTGCTGGGGGCACCTCTCCGCCGACAATATCACGGTGGAAAAGCCGATCGGCCGCGATCCACGGGACCGCACCAAGATGACGATCGTCCCTGATGGACGGATGTCGCGAACGGATTTCGTGCGCCTCGGCCGCTTCGACTCGGCGGATCTGCTGCGCGCCCACCTGCACAGCGGGCGCACGCATCAGATCCGCGTCCACCTGTCGTCGATCGGCCACCCGGTGGTGGGCGACGACACCTACGGGGGAGGCGGAGGACGCCGGTTGGTGGAGTTGCCAGGGAAGCGGCACTTCCTGCATGCGGCGTGGTTGCGCTTCCGTCATCCGATCACCGGGGCGCCCGTCGACCTGCGTTCGCCGCTCCCGGCGGACCTGCGCCAGTCGCTGTCGGTCGTCAGCCACATGCCGGAACTCGCCACGCACCAGGATCCGCTCGATGTCTTCGGGTTCTACAAAACCGACGAAGTCCTCCCCGGACACCAGCCGGACGATCACGACGACGCCCTCGAGTAGCGACGACGGCGACGACCGGCGCCCACGGGTGCTGGTCGTCGCGGCCGACCGGGATGTGTTCGGCATTCCGGTCGATCAAGTCCGTGAGGTGATCCGGAGCGCGGCGCTGCGCCGGGTCCCCGGCAGTCCGCCGGTACTCCGCGGCATCGTCAACGTGCGGGGCGCCATCGTCACCGTGCTGGACCTTCAGGCCCTCCTGTCGGGAGAGCGTGCCGTCACGACGGGGTCGGTCGTCCTGCTCGAGTACGGATCGCGCCTCATCGGGCTCGCCGTGCATGCCGTGCGCGATGTCCGCGTGCTGGAGGCGACGCTCGAGTCGGACATCGAGCCCGGTCCCGCACGCGACCGCATCGTGCCACTGGACGCCGTCGCGCTCTGTGCACGGCACCTGCATTCAGCCGACGAGAGGGAACGGTGAGCCGAACGGTACTCATTTGCGATGACGCGATCTTCATGCGCACCATGGTGGGGGACATCCTCACGCAGGCGGGCTTCGAGGTCATCGGCGAAGCGGAAACCGGCGTGCAGGCCGTGGAGCGCTACCAGCAGCTTCGTCCGGACCTCGTCACGATGGACATCGTCATGCCGGACATGGGCGGCATCGATGCAGTCCGCGAGATCACGAAGCTCGATCCTGCCGCCCGCATTCTCATGTGCAGCGCGATGGGGCAGCAGGCGCTCGTGGTCGAAGCCATTCAGGCGGGCGCCAAGGACTTCGTGGTGAAGCCGTTTCAGCCCAGCCGCGTACTCGAAGCGGTGAATCGCGTCCTCGCCGCGTAAGGCGTCGTCGCCGCGCGCGCCGAGGACTCTGCCATGGACGCCGCCCGGTACGCCGCGCTGTTCCTGAGTGAATCGCGAGAGCATCTCACGGAAGTCGATGACGCGTTGCTCGCCCTCGAACGCGATCACGTGTCCGCGAATGCGAACGCGAACGCGAACGCGAACGCGCCCATCGCGACGATATTTCGCGGCGTGCACACGATCAAAGGGATGGCCGCCGCCATGGGCTACGCCGCCGTCGAGCAGCTGTCGCATGCGCTCGAGAGCCGCTGTGAGCCGCTGCGCCGCGGCGATGAGCCCCTGAGTGGCGACGTGATGGCATTGCTGTTCGACGGCACCGCGTTGCTGCGGGCCGCGGTCGAAGCGGTGCCGGGCGGATCGCTCGAGCCCACGTCAGCGATGCGCGCCTGCATGCATCGTCTGGGCACGGCACCGCAGGACGATGGGTTCGACGGCGCGGTGCCGTTTCTTCTGCCGTCGTCGGCGTCTGACGACGAGATCCGCGCGGCGGCCCGGAGCGCCGGTGACGTCGCACAGCTGTCGGTGACGCTGCCCACACCCACGCCGGCCGCCGGGAGCGCCCGCGCCGGCGCCGGCCCGCGCACCGTGCGCCTTGCTGCGCGTCGGCTCGATACGCTGCTCGATCTCGTGGGCGAACTGGTGATCACACGCGACCGTCTGCTGCGCGCCCTCGAGCACTCGGAGCACCCGGATCGTGCCGTCATGCGGGCGGCCGCCGATACGGCGCGGCTCGTGGCGACCCTGCAGGATGAGGTACTGCAGGCGCGCATGTCGCCGGTCGCGCAGCTGTTCGATCGTTTCCCGCGTCTCGTGCGCGACCTCGCGCACGACCTGGGCAAGGATGTGGCCTTCACGATGGAGGGGCGCGAGATCGAACTCGATCGCGCGCTGCTCGATGCGATCGGCGATCCCATTCTGCACTTGCTGCGCAACGCGCTCGACCATGGTTTCGAAGACGCGGACACCCGTCGCGTCGCCGGGAAGCCGGCCCGTGGAGCGCTGATCCTGCGTGCGGCGCGTGATCGTGCCGCCGTCGTGATCCAAGTGCAGGATGACGGGCGCGGCATCGACCGCGGGGTCGTCCTGCGTCGGGCGCGCGAACTGGGATTAGTCGACGAACGGGTCGATGCTCTGGCCGACGACGCGCTGCTGCCATTGGTGTCGCACCCCGGCCTCTCGACGGCGACGTCGGTCACGTCGCTCTCCGGACGCGGCGTGGGGGTGGATGTGGTGAACACGCGCGTACGCGCCCTCGGGGGGCAGCTCGACCTCGAAACGATCACGGGCCACGGCACCGTGTTCACCATGCGGCTGCCACTCACGCTGGCCATCATGCGTGCGCTGCTGGTGCAGGTGGGCGGGGACACGTATGCCATTCCGGCGGCACACGTGATGGAGGTGCTCGAATTCAACGGTGCCTCCCGTCGCACAGGCGCGCTCACGATCACGGTGCGGGACGAGAGCGTGCCGCTGGTCGCGCTCCAGCAGCGCTTTGAGGACGACCCGCTCGCCCCGGCCGTCGCGAATGTGGATGGGGTGCGACACGTGGTCATCGTCGAGGTGGCCGGACGGCGCACGGCGCTGCTGGTCGACGCGTCGCTGGCCCAGCAGGATATTGTCGTCAAGCCGCTCGATACCGTGCGAGGCGCCCGACCCTGGTTCAGCGGGGCCACCGTGCTCGGTGACGGGAGCCCCGCGCTCATCGTCGATGTGAGCAGCGTGGCATGACGACGTGCAGGCGACTCGTGACGGAAGGTAGGTGATCATGTCGGCGATCCGGTCTCTCAGGACCATCCAGCTGGACGCATTGCGTGAAACGGCCAACATCGGCGCGGGTCACGCGGCCACGGCGTTGTCCCAGATGACCGGCAGCACGATCATGATCAAGGTGCCGAACATCACGGTCGCCCGCATGGAGGAGCTGCCCTCGCAGTTCACGCCGTCGGAAGAGCCGGTGGCGGCGGTGCACATGCATATGCTGGGTGATCTCACGGGCCGGACGATGCTGGTGTTCCCCAAGCCGACCGTGATGCGACTGGCGGAGCTCATGCTGCGGCGGCCGGTGGGATCGTCCACGGCCTTCAGCGAGCTCGAGACGTCGGCCATCAAGGAGGCGGGCAATATCCTGAGCGGCGCGTACATGAACGCCCTCAGTGATTTTCTCGGGATGATGCTATTGCCGTCGCCGCCGAGTCTGGTGATCGACATGTCGGCCGCCCTCCTGAGCAGCACGATCGGCGAGTTCGCCCACGCCCCCGATGCGATTCTCTGCGTCGAAAGCGAGTTCCAGCTGATGGAGCTGCAACAGTCACTGCGTGGCTTCTTCCTCCTGCTCCCCGATCCTGCCTCGTTGCAGGTGATGCTCCGCGCGCTGCGGCTCGCCTGAGCAGCCGGAGCACGCGGCTCATGTCCTCCGTCATGTCGGCCGGTCGCGACGTCGACCTGCTGCGCGCGCTGATCGAGCGCGTCGATCAGCAGGATCCCGGCGCGTTCAACAATCTCGGCGTGCTGTATCACGCCCGCGGATTGCACGCGGAAGCCGTCGATGCGTTCCTGCGTGCGCTCACGCTCGATCCGCGGATGCGCACCGCCGCCCGGAATCTCGAGTTGGCGGCCTCGCAGCCGGGTGCCTGCGACGCGCGCATGGCGGCGCTCGACGCGCGCGTGGCGGCCGATCCCGATGATCGCACGGCGCTGCTGGCGCGCGCGCATCTCTGGCGGCTGATCGGCCGGAGCGACGCGGCCGTCCGACAACTCGACACGCTCCTTGCGGAAGATCCCGACGATGCGGCCGCGCTGTTCGAGCGTGGGCTGATCGAGCAGCGCGCCGGCGACCTGCGCCGTGCGCAGCGCTGGTTCGAACGCGCCGTGAATGTGGGGGGCACGGACCGCGATGCCCGGTTGCATCTCGCGGAGGTTCTGTATCAGCGGGGGCAGAATGAGCAGGCGCTCGACTGTCTCGACGTGGTGTTGGCCCGGCATCCCGACAGTGCCGAGGCACATTTGCTACGCGGTTTCGTGCTCGGCGAGATGGGGCGCCACGACGCCGCCATCGCGTCGGCGCAGATTGCGGCGCAGTTGAACCCCGCGCTGTCGGCCGCACACATCAATTTGTCAATCGAGGCGGGTGGCGTCGCGGCGATGCCGTCGGCGATCGATGCGGCGCGGACGGGCGACATGATGAGTGTGGAACCGGAAGGCGCGCTCGCCTTCTACGGTCTCGGGCTCGCCTTTCGCCAGCGGGGCTATTTCGAGGAGGCGCGGCGCGAGTTCGAACGGTCGCTCGCGGCCGGCGAGGACGCGCACATGGCCGAGCACGCGCTCGGCGAACTCGATCTGGTCGCGGGGCGGTTCGAGGACGCGTGTGCGCGCTACGCCACGTTGCTCGCGCAGCAGGAGCAGCCACGCTGGCGGAACGAGCACGGCGTGGCCATGCATCAATCCGGTGATGTGGCGGCGGCGGCCGACAGCTATCGCCGCGCGCTGCGCCTCGATCCACGCTATGCGCTGGCGTACAACAATCTCGGGGTCGCGCTCGACGATCTCGGTGATCACCGCGCAGCGCGCGAATCATTCGCGCGCGCAGCCGAACTCGATCCCTCGCTGATTGTCGCCCGACTGAATCTGTCGCGTTGGCTCGCCAGCCAACGTGATCCGCTGGCCGCCCTCACGCTGCTGCGTGAACTCGTCGCCTTCCATCCGCGTCAGGCCGACGCGTGGCACGTAATGGGCACGGTGCTGCAGGCGCTGCAGCGCACCGAGGATGCACGGGATGCGTTCCTCGCCGCGATCGAATGCCGACCGTCACACGCCGAGGCGCGCTTCGAATTGGCGCATGTGCTCGCGCAACTGGGTGACACCGAGGGCGCGGCGCGCGAGACGCAGCAGGCGCTCACGTACGCGCCGGTTCGCACGGAATCGCGCCTCGCGGTGGCGATCGATTTGCAGCGCGAATGTCCCGATGCCGTCGGCGCACGGGACTTGCTCGCCGTCCGCGGCAGCGCACCGCTGCGCGGTCTGGTGCTGCCCGCGAATGGGCTCGACGCGCTGCTGCCCGAGCGGCGACGTGCCACGCCGACGCGAGGTATCCCCGCGCATCTCGGCCACGACAACCTCGCGCCGGCGGTCATGGCCGCGGCGCACGCCTGCGATGAGGCCGATGCATTTGCCGCGCGTACCGTGCACGGTGAAGCGCTCGAACGGTATGCGCGGGCGCACGCCCTGATCGATGCGCCGTCGGTAGCCGGGCTGGCACCGGCCACGCAGGGCGTGTGGCGGCGCGCCACGCTTGGGCATGCGCGTTCGCTCTGTCTGCTGGGGCGGGGCGGCGAAGCGCTGCTGCCACTCAAGCGGGCCGGCGCGCAGTGGCCGAATGATCCGGAAGTGCTCGCGTTGTACGCCTTCGCCGCCGCCGCCGCCGCCGCCGCGGGCCGCGATCCGGCCAGTGCGGACGTGGCGCGGGCCGCCATGCTCCGGTTACTGCGGCAGGATGTCACCAGCGCGGCACTGCTGCACTTCGCGGGTGACGCCGCGATGCTGCTGCATGACGAGCCTCTCGCGCTTGGCTTCTATCGTCGCGCGCTGGCGCATGACCCGGCGCGTCCCACCGCGCGTGTGGCGATCGCTCGGATGCTGCGCGAGCGCGGCGATCTCCTGGCCGCTCGCCTCGAACTGGTGGCCGCGCTGTCCGCCGTGCCGAACTGGCGTGAGGCCGTGCTCGAGCTGGCGCGTGTGCATCGCGACGCGCATCGGTACAGCGACGCGCGCTCGCTGCTCGTGGATCTGCTCACCAACCGGCCTACGGATATCGATGCGCTCCTGCTGCTGATCGAGGTGCTCGTGGGCGAGTCTCGGGACGCCGATGCACGGATCGTCGTGGACCGCGTCCTGCGCCATGACCCGGAGAATACCGGCGCGCGCTGGTTCGACGGCGTTCTGTTGGCCCAGCAAGCGCGTACCCGCGATGCGCTCACCCGCTGGGGCCGTCTCGCACAGGCGTCGGACATGGACGCCTTCGTCCAGCGGGCCCGGCACGCCGTATCGCACGCGGTCTACGGCAGCGGCGCCGCCAGTGATCCGGCCCGGGTCGCATGAACGCGCCTCGTATGCACGCGCCTCGTATGCACGCGCCTCGCCCGAGCGCGCGATGAGCCTCGAGGGACGACTCCGCGACCTCCGCCTCGCCGAGGTGCTCCAGCTGCTCGCGCTGAGCCGCAAGTCGGGGGTGCTGCAGCTCGATGCGCCGCTGCACGGGCGACGTGCCGCCGTACACCTGCAGCAGGGCAGTGTCGTGAACGCAGGGCTGTGGACCCCAGACGACGCGCGCGGGGCGCTGCGCGCGCGAACCGCCGGCGACGCGCGCGAGGTGGAAGCGGTCGTGCTCGATCTGCTGCGCTGGCGCGACGGCTCGTTCCGCTTTGTGCCCGCCCACGAGCAGGAACCAACCGGTGCGTCGATCCGGCTGGCGATCGAGCCGTTGCTCATCGAAGCCGCCCGACGCGATGACGTCTGGGCGCGCATCGAGGATCGCGTTCCGCATGCGCGCGTCGTGCCGGCCTTCGTGGAGGTCGAGGCGCAGCAGCTCCCCCTGCTGCGGCTGGCACCCGCCCAGTGGGAGCTTCTCACCCGTGTGGACGGCGAGCGGGATCTGGCGATGCTGGCCGAATCACTCGGGCGGGACCTGCTGGAGGTGGCGGAGCAGGTCCATGGGCTGATCGGGGCCGGACTGCTGGCGCTGCGCGAGGGGCCGGTGGCCCCCCGGCGGAACCCGACGCCGCCTGCGATGGCGGCCATCCCCGCCCCCGAGGGGCGCACGATGGCGGGCGATCTCTGGATCCCCGCGGCATCCCACACCCGACACTCGTCGACGGCCTCGGACGAGACGACGCTCCCGCTCGAGGAGGATTCGCTCTTCGACCCCGTCGAAATGGGGGTGATTTCCCCAGATGGATTGCCGAGTCGGCGCACGCCGTGGATGACGCCGCCGCCCGTTGCGTCACGGGCCGCTGAACCGTCCTTGCCACGAGGGGAGACGGCCGGAATCGCACCGCGCGCCGACGCCATCTCGCTGTGCCGCCTTGGTGACGAAGCGGCCCGGCGTGGTGACTTCGCCGGGGCGATGACGCACTGGAACGCTGCCCTTCGGGTACCCGAGCCGTTCGCCGACGCAGATCGTGTGCGCGAGGCGGTCGCGCTCGCGGCCCGGTTGCACGCGCTGCTGCATCCGTAACGGCGTCGGGAACAAGGCGGTGTCCGCGCGCCCTGCGGGGGCGGCGATATCGGCAGCGAGGAGAGGAGCGGGCGCATGCCCATTGTCGATCACGCCACACGGCTGATCACGTGCAAGTTGGTCTACTACGGGCCGGGACGGTCTGGCAAGACGACGAATCTCACGTACCTGCACTCGGCGTTGCCGGGAACGCAGGTCGGTGAGCTCACGTCGCTGGCCACCCGTCGCGACCGCACGCTCTTTTTCGACTACCTCCCCGTCGACCTGGGTACCGTGGGCGCCTATCACGTCCGTTTTCAGCTGTACACCGTGCCGGGGCAGCCGTACTACCGGGCGATTCGTCAGCTCGTGCTGCAGGGGGCGGACGGTATCGCCTTCGTGGCCGACAGCCAGCGTCATCGCTGGGACGACAACGTCGAAAGCCTGCGGGATCTGCACGCGAATCTCGCCGAGCACGGGGTCGATGCGCGCGAGCTGCCCATTGTGATGCAGTACAACAAGCAGGACCTCCCGGCGGCGCTGACCGCCCCGGTGGCCGAGCTGTCCGCAGCGCTCAACTTCCGCGGCGTTCCCGAGTTTGCCGGCGACGCCCTGCATGGCGCGGGGGTCTTCGACACGCTGCGCTCGCTCGGCATGCGCGTGCTCAAACGGCTCGGCGCCGACGACGGTACGGCCACCGCCCACCGCGCGGCCTTCGCGCTGCGGACGCCCGCATTTTCGCCGGTGTTGCACGCCGGTTACGTGACCACGGACATGCTCACCGGCGCGGCCGGTGGTGACGCATGAGTGGCCCCCTCGACGGTACCTACCGCTTCGACACGTTCGTGGTCGGGTCGTCAAACCGCCTCGCGGTGTCGGCGGCGCGGGCGGTGGCCGAGGCGCCGGGGAGCGCGTACAACCCGCTGTTCGTGTACGGCGGCTCCGGGCTCGGCAAAACCCATCTCGTGGCGGCCATCGCCCATCAGGCGCAGGTGATCAACCCCGACCTCCGTGTCGAGTTCACGTCGGGGGAAGATGTGGCCGAGCATCTGCACCGCGTCATTGGGAGCGGACAGGCGCATCGCTTCATCGAACATTATGCGCAGGTTGAGCTGCTGATCCTCGACGATGTGCAGTTTCTCACCGGCCAGCGGGAAACCCAGTCCGAGTTGCTGCGGCTGTTCAACATCATGCAGGGAACGGGACGGCAGCTGGTGCTCACGAGCGACCGCCAACCGTCGGAGATTCCCGATGTCGATCAGCGCTTACTGTCGCGGCTGATCGGTGGGCTCGTGGTCGACGTCGGTGCCCCCGACTTTGAAATGCGCCTCGCGATCCTGCGCAACGTGGCCGTCGCGCGCGGTGTGGCATTCGCCGACGGCGTGCTCAATGAAGTCGCGCGTCTCGCCTTCGGCAACGTGCGCGAACTCAAGGGCGCGCTGAACAAGCTGTCCGCCTTTCAGCAGCTTGAGGGCACGCCGGTCGCCCCGCCCGATGTGCGCGCCGTGCTGGGCGAGCGCACAGCGCCGACGCGGTTCACGACACCGGGGGCGTCGCACCCGCCGCGCATCGAAGCGATCATTCCCGACGGCACCGACTACGACGGTTTTCTCGCCGATGTGTTGCAGGAAGTCGAAACACGCGTGGAACCGTGGCGCGTGGCCCTCGGCGAAGCGATGTCGCACTGGAAGAGCCAGGGCTACCGCGTGACGGTGCTCGAGCGCGCGATGCAGCTCTCCACGGCACCCGATGTAGATGGCCTGCTCGCCACGTTCACGTCGGCCATCGAACATCTGCGCGATCTCGAGGCGCAGGCCGGCAGCCTCGATCCGGCCCTGCGCGGTCATGCCGCGTTCCGCGATGTCGCCGCGATCCCGCGCGCACAGCAGCTGGTGGAGCGCGCGATGGCGAGCATCGTGCCGTTGCCGGCACCGTCCCCCGTGTTTACCCGCGAGCGGATTGATGTCAGCAGCGCGAATCACCTGGCGGTCAAGGCGATCGACTCGGTCATCGAACACCCGGGCACGCGCTACAACCCGCTCTTCATCTACGGCCCGCCCGGCAGCGGCAAGTCACATCTGGTACATGCGCTTGGTAACGCGATGCGCGCCCGCGCCGCGGTGGCATGCCTCTCCGCCAACGCGTTCGTCGATGAACTGATCGCGGCGATGCAGGAAGGCGGGATGGAACGCTGGCGCCTGCGCTTCCGCGCCGCAGAGCTCTTCATCCTCGATGACGTCGATGTGCTCGCGGGAAAGGAGCGCACGCAGGAGGAGCTCTTCCACCTCTTCAATTATCTGTACGAGCGCGGCGCCCAGATCGTGCTCACCGGCACGCATGCACCGCGTGATCTCCCCGAACTCACCGATCGGCTGCGCTCGCGATTCGAAGGCGGGCTGGTGGTCGCCCTGCAGTCACGCGCGCGTCCGCGCGTCGCGCCGCTGGTGGAGCGCGCCGCTGGGGAACTCGATCGCTTCTTCGAGGATCGTGAGAAGACCATCTGGAACTGGCCGGACCTCGGCGGACGACTGATCGAGGAGTACCGATAATGGCGATCCGTGGCAATCTCCGTGAGGCGTCGCTGGCCGACGTGCTTCAGCTGCTCGCGCTTGGTCAGAAGACCGGATCCCTGAGCATCGCGCGCGAGGGGAGCTTCGGCACCGTCCGCTTCTCGGGCGGGCGCATCGTGCATGCGGAGCTGGTGAATCGACGCGATGGCCTCGGCGACCGTCTCGTTCGCATCGGCGCGATCACGGCCGACGATCTGGCGCGCGTCACCGCCGCGACGCAACCGCAGGACGATCGCGAGCTGGCACGCGCCATGCTGGGGCAGGGGGGCGTCGATCGTGACGTGCTCCTTGGCGAGTACCGCACGCACGTGGAAGAAGCGGTGTACCACCTGTTCAGCTGGTCACTGGGCTCGTTCACGTTCGAGCCGGAGGCCGACGACGATCCCGAATCGGCACTGCTCTCGGTCAGTGCCGATTCGTTGCTGCTCGAGGCCGCGCGTCGCGTCGATGAGTGGACGCAGATCGCGAAGAAGGTGCCGAGCCTCGATCTGATCTTCGAGCTCGACGGACCGCGGCTTGCACAGCGTGAGACGCCCCTGAGTGCGATCCAGGAGCGCATTCTGCCGTTGCTCAACGGCACGCAGGATCTCACCACGGTGATCGAGCGCTCCGGCCTCGGCGAGTTCGCCGTCGGCAAGGCGGTCTTCGGGCTGCTCACCGCGGGCTACGCGCAGCGGGTGGGGCGGAGCGCGTCGCGGCGTCAGCCACCCCCCGAAAGTCGCGTGGCCGAGCACCGCAACCTCGGGATCGCGTTCTATCGCACCGGCATGCTCGACGAGGCACAGCGCGAGTTCCGCCGCGTGCTCGAGTTGCGTGACGCCGACACCGTGGCCCGTTTTCATCTCGGGCTGGTGCAACTGCGTCGCCGTGACTGGGACGGCGCCTTCGACACGTTCCTGCGTGCATCGCAGTCGCCCGATGCTCCGGCGGCCGTGCTGCACAACCTCGCCTTCGCTTGTGAGCAGCGCGGTGACCTCGTGGCCGCCGCCGGCTACCTCGATGACGCGGCACGGCGTACGGTCGAGGTCGATCCACGGAGCGCGCTGTCGCGGGCAGCGATCGCGCTGCGCCTCGGTGATCTGGCGGGCGCGGAGTCGGCGCTTGCCGACGCGCGGAGCGCATGGGGCGCCCGTCAGCCGTCGGCGTCCTGGTTCCACGCGGCGGGACTGGCCGCGGCGCTCGCGGGTGACGGCGCGCGCGCGGCGGCGGTACTGGAAGAAGGCATCACGCTGCATCCGCACGAGGCCGTCCTGCACAACAACCTCGCCGTGGTCCAGGAGCGGTGTGGGAGCTACGAACTGGCGGCCCGTACCATCGAGCATGCCTTGCTCGAGGACGCAAACGCTCCCCATCTGCACAAGAATCTCGGCGACTATCTGTATCGGGCGCAGCGATACGACGACGCGCTCGAATCGTTCGCGCGCGTGGTGCGACTCATGCCGTCGCATGGGCCCGACGTGTATCTGAAAATCGGGAACGTGCACTATCGCCGCGGCGCACTCGCCGACGCACAGGCGTCGTGGGAGCAGGCGCTTGCGCTCGACCCCGACAACGCAATCGTCCGCGCGAATCTCGCGGCGATGCGTCGCGCGATGACCCCATCGGAGGCGGTGCCGGTTGCCGCCGGCGCGGTGTCGCTGGTTGGGAGCGGCACGTGATGCGGCCCGCCGGTGCCGGGGACTACACGCTCGTTACCGGCGTGCGCCGTCGCGTGCTCGTGGTGGACGACAGCGCATTCATGCGCGGGCTCGTGCGCGACCTCGTGGGCTCCAGCGGCGAGTTCGAGGTGGTCGGGACGGCGCGCGACGGACTGGATGCGTTACGGCAGATCCCGCTGCTCGATCCCGACCTCGTGACGCTCGACGTGGATATGCCGCGTCTCGACGGCCTCGGGTGCCTCGATCGGATCATGCAGCAGTGGCCGCGGCCCGTCGTGATGCTCAGTGCGGGTGGCAGCGATGGCGGCGCCGATGCGGCACTGCGGGCGCTCGACCGTGGGGCGGTGGAGTTTGTGCGGAAACCGTCGGGGGCGATCAGTCTCGACCTCGATCTCGTGCGTGATCAGCTCCTCGAGGCGCTGCGGGCCGCCGCCGCGGTGACGCAGCTCAGCGTGCCCGGGGCGTCGTCGACGAGGTGCGGACCGGCGATGGCGGCGGCGCGCGAGGCAGCGCGCGAGGCAGCGCATCCGCAGGCACCGGCACTCCTCGTCTGCATCGCCGCGTCGACCGGCGGGCCGGCGGCACTGACCCGGCTGATTCCGCAACTCCCGCGCTTCGAGCGGGCGGCCGTCATGGTCGTGCAGCACATGCCGGCGGGATTCACCGCCAGCTTCGCCGGGCGACTGCACGGTCTGTCGCAACTGGCGGTACACGAGGCCATGCACGGTGAGCCGCTGCAGGCCGGGCATGTCTATGTGGCGCCCGGCGGCTATCACCTGCGCGTGGCGGGCTCGCCCGTCGCGCCCGTTGCGGTACTCGATCAGGAACCGACCGAATGGGGGGTGCGCCCCGCCGCCGATCGGCTCTTCAGGTCGGCCGCCAGCTGCTACGGAGCCTCGTGTGTGGGCGTGGTGCTGACCGGTATGGGGGGTGACGGCGCGGACGGCCTGCTGGCGATCCGACAGGCCGGCGGGCGAGCCGTCGTGCAGGAGCGAACGACCTGCGTGATTCCCGGGATGCCCGACGCGGCGCTCCGTGTGGCCGGTGCCGATGCCGTGGTGCCCCTGTCCGAGCTGCCGCGGGCGATCGAACGCCTCGTCGCGGTCGGGTGCGCTGGTGCCGAGCCGCACGCGCTGATTGCATGAGCCAGCCGTGAGCCCGTCATGAGCCTGTTCAAGTCCACGGCCATGTTCGCGGTCCGGCGCCGCACCGTCAGCACCGTGGAGCGCGCCACGTTCGTCTGCTTCTCCATCGGGGAACAGCGGCTCGCGGGCCCGGTGCCGCTTGTCGACCGCGTGCTGCGTCCGTCCGGCGATGCGCCCGGTGTGTCCTATGAGGGACGGCTGCTCCCATACACCGATCTGGCCACACCGCTGGGCCTCGCGCTCGGTGGCGGGGCGGCGTCACTCCGCCGTGTGCTCGTCGCCCACGTGAACGACCGCTGGTGGGCCCTGCCGGTCGATGCGGTACACGACGTCGTCAGTGTCGATGCGAGCGAAGTGCTGCCACTGCCGGCGGTGCATGGCGATGCGCCGCGGACCGGCGCGATCGCCACGTTTTCGCGAGGGGGCAGTACTGTTCTGGTGCTGGACCTCGTTCGCCTTCTCCGCTGACCGCGCCATGCCGCTCTCCGGTTCTGATCTCCAGGCGCGCTTCGACGCGCTCCATGACGCGCTGGCCGCTCAGCCGTCGCCCGACGAACGCGAGCGTCTCAAGCAGCAGATCATTGCGCTCTTCCGTGACGCCGACGCCGCCGTCACGGCGGCCCTCGCGTTCAAAGCCAGTGTGAAGGAGCTGGTGGAGCGCTGGAAGCAGCTCGATGGCCCTGCCACGCCGCCGCCGGCCACCGCGACGGCCGCCGTTGCCGGGTCGGGGCGGGTGGACCACCTCGGCGCGTCGACGTTCGTGGAGAAGGGCTGGTCGAAGTTGTCGCTCGGTGATCCAGCGGGGGCTGAAGTCGCGCTCCGTCGGGCGCTCGAGCTGGCGCCCGGGACCAACGAGGCGGAGGTGCTGCTGGGGTGGGCGCAGATGGCGCAACAGCAGTACGACGCCGCGCTGGTCTCCTACCAGCGGGTTCTCGCGCGCGATCCCGACCATGCGCTGGCCCATACCAACGTGGGATACATCTTCCTGCGGAAAGGGCTGTACGGCGAGGCGATCGAACAGCTCTCGCGCGTGATTCGCCTCGATCTCGACCGGAAAGCGACGCTGTACGCCCACCTGTATCTCGGGATGGTCTATCGGGAGCGCGAGATGGACGCCGACGCCGAGTCGTTCTTCCGCAAAGCGCTCGCGCTCGGACCCAACCTGCTGCAAAGCTGGTACGAACTCGGACGTCTGCACTGGTTTGCCGGGCGGCGCGATGACGCGATCGCATCGTGGCGCTCGGGCGCGGCCGCCAACAAGTTCAGCCCATGGGGGAAACGCTGCGCGGAGCTGCTGGTACAGGTGGAGCAGGGCGGGGCGCCACCGCGCACCGATTGAGCGTGCGCGTGCGCGCCGCGGCGGGTGTCGTGGCGCTCGTGGTCGCGATGGCCGGCGGCCGCGACCTGCCGTCGCAGACGGCGCGCACAACGGGCATCCGGCTCGACGAGGGCCGTTTCACGGTGGTCGCCGAGGCGCAGGATGCGCGGCTGGCCCGCTCGCTGCTGACCGCCGCGCAGGCCAACGACACCTTTCCCGGGCTGGCGCGCCCCGCGGCGCACGTGCTGATCGCGGTGGCCCCGGACGCCGATCGCTTCCGGCAATGGGTGGGGCCGCACGCGCCGGAGTGGGGCGCCGCGATCGCGATCCCCGACGAACAGCGCCTCGTGCTGCAGGGCGGCCGGGCCGGGAGCGATGCCGGTGACCCACGGGTGGCGCTTCGGCACGAGTTGGCGCACCTCGCGCTGCACGAGCGGATGGGCCGACTCCCCCCGCGCTGGTTCGACGAGGGATACGCCAGCGTGGCGGCTGGTGAGTGGAGCCGCGACGAGGCGTTCGCGACCTCGCTGACCATGGTCTGGCGCGCGTTGCCGTCGCTCGTGCGTTTGGAGGAGGGCTTCTTCGCGGGGGCGTCCGAAGCGTCATGGAGCTACGCGATGGCCTACCGCGTGGTCAGCGAACTGCAGGCGCTCGATCCGGTCAACGGCCTCTCCAATCTGTTCGCGTACTGGCACGCGACGGGCTCGATGGAGAAGGCCATTCGGCAGGCCTACGGCATGACGGGAGAGCAGTTCGAGCGGCACTGGAAGGCGCGCACGCGGCGCCGCTACGGCGCCCTCGCGCTGGCGACGAACGTGTCCGCCGTGTTCGGGCTGTTCGGCGTGCTGCTACTGCCGATGTACGTCAGCAAGCGCCGCCGGGACCGGCGGAAGCTCGAGGCCATGCGGGCGGCCGATCTCGCGCAGGACGAGGCGGCGCGGGCGTCCGCGTTGCAGTCCCTGCTGGACGCCGCGGCGGAGCCGCCGGACCCTCTCGGGGGGGCGGGGCCGGTGACGGGGGCATCTGGAGGCTCCTGAACGGCCGCCGGTCCGAACCGGCCCTTGCCGTCGTCCTTGGTCTGTCGGTATCCTGCGCCATGACTTCGATCGACAAGCCCCGCTCTCGCGCCCTCATGTACTGGGGCGCCGCCGCACTCTCGTTGGTGGTCGGCTACGTGGACCTCGCCCGTGGCGGAGAGACCATCGCTCCGCTGCTGCTTGTACTCGGCTACGTGGTTCTGGTACCGCTCGCGATTTTGAAGGGCTGAGCCGACGGGTCGGCCGCCGGCGGCGGGACCATCGCCCGCCGGAACGTGACAATCCGGTTAAGTTGTGTCGCAAGCAGGAACAGCGCGCGGCGGCCGTGGTAGCTTTTCAACGGGCGATGCGGGTATGACGTAGATCGGGCGAATAGCTCAGTTGGTTAGAGCGCCTGCCTTACACGCAGGATGTCGGGGGTTCGAGTCCCTCTTCGCCCACTCGTTTGAACCGTTCAGTGTGGCGTCAGCCCTGACGCGACTCGTGGTGAACGTGAAATACGTACCAAACGGGCGTCAGCTGCGGCTGTCTGCTTGCACGGTACGCCGCTGCTCCTCAAGTTCTGCAGGTTCCCCCCCAGACCCCCTTGGCTCGCGCACGGCCATTCGGGTTACAGGTATTCCGGCATAATGCCGGGTCCACGGCTCACGGTGCGGAGGTTACGACATTGATGTCACGGCATTTCCAGGCGCTCGCCGGAATCGCTCTCGCCCTCGGTGGAACCCTCGCGGTCCCGTCGATCGCGTCCGCTCAGTACAATCGGGTCCCCGATCCGAACGCCACGCGCGTGCTCGTGGCGGTGTTCAAGGCCGGTGAGAAGGGCTTGGGTGTGCAGGCCGCCGACGCGGTCCGCTCGCGCATGAACAGCGAGTTCCCGTTCAAGCAGGTGTATGTCCTGCCCAAGACGGACATCAATGCCACCCTCGAAGCGTCGGGTTTCCCGATCACCGACGCGCTGGAAGCCCACGATCAGCGCGCCCTCGCGACGCTGCTGCGCGCCGATGAGTACGTCACCGGGACGGCCACGAAGACCGCGACCGGCGTCAAGGTCGACGCGAATCTCGTGCTCACCCGCGACAATTCGCTCGTGCAGCCCATCGGCTCGTACGACGTGAAGTCGGTTGGTGACGCCGCCGGTGCGATCTCGAAGGAACTGAAGGAAGCCCGCAAGCAGCTGGACGCGGAGAAGAAGTGCATCAACTCGGCCCGCGATCAGAAGTACGACGCCGCGATCGCTGCCGCGAAGGAAGGGATCGCCCTGTACCCGCGCGCCACGCTCGCCCGCATCTGCATGGCGAACGTCATGATTACGCAGAAGGCGCCGGCCGCTGAGCAGCTCGCGATTGCCAAGGAGATCGTTGCCATCGATCCCCGCAGCCGTCCGGGCCTCGCCATCCTGGCCTCGTCGTATCGTGCGCTTGGACAGCAGGACTCGGCCGTGGTCTCGCTCACGCGTCTCCTCGCCACCGATCCGAAGAACCCGCGTCTGCAGAAGGACGTGGTGGAAGAACTGGCCAGCGTCGCCAACCCTCGTCTCGCCAAGCCGGTGGTCGACACCGCCGTCATGCTCAACCCGGGTGACCCGGATCTGCTGCGTCTCCGCTGGCGTATCCTGCTCGCCACGAAGGACTACAAGGAAGCGTTCACGCAGGGCGACGAGCTGGTGAAGCTCGACACGTCGTTCGCCGACACGACCTACTTCTCGCTCTCGGCGGCCGCCATGGCAGCCGACAGCCAGTTCCAGAAGGCGGCTGAGATGGCCGCGCTCGGACTGGCCAAGTTCGCCGGAAACCCGGCGCTCACGTTCACGCAGATCGTGGCGCTCCAGAAGGCCGGTCAGAACCAGCAGGCGCTCGAAGCGTTGGACAAGGCGATCGCCGCGAAGGTGCCGGTGGAAAATGCGAG
>CANHNQ010000029.1 GCA_947462095.1 Gemmatimonadota bacterium | reverse complement strand
GATGGGCACCAGCTCCCTGCTCATCGCCTTCTCTCGCGAGCGCGTGGGATCACGCGTGGCCGCGTGGGCTGATTGGTGGTCGATGGCCGGCCAAACCCTCGTCGAGCGCACCCTCGTACTCGCCGTCTTTGCGTTGGTTCTGGGCGGTACGGTGCAGCTGGTCCGCCGCACCATGGAACCGCGCGACGCCTCACTCAAACCGTAGCCCTTTCCGTGCGCATTCTTTCCACTCTGCTGGTGGCCGCCGCGTCGGCATCCACGTGGGCGTCGCCACTGTTGGCGCAGCCAGTCGTTACGCCGGCTACCCCCGGCACCCGCACCTCAGGATCCACCGCGGCCGACACGCTCCGCCCCTTCGGCACGCTCCGCGAGCAGGCGTTCAAGCAACAACAGTGGCTCGAGCTGCGCATGGAACGCACGCTGCCCGCGCTCATGCGCCGCGAGGGCGTGGACATGTGGGTCGTGCCCATGCGCGAGTACGCCGAAGACCCGGTCTTCACCGCGATCACGTCGCCCACCACGTTCGCCGCGCGTCGCCGCACGATCTATGTGTTCTTCGATCGCGGGGCGGCCGGGGTCGAGCGCATTGCCCTCGGTGGCACGTCGCAGGGCAACGTGTTCAAGGCGGTCCGCAGCATGAAGCCCGTGCCCGCGCCAGCGGCCGGCAGCCGCGGCAACGAACGCTCGGCGGAGCTGTGGGGCGACGAACAGTGGAATGTGCTCAAGCAGGTCATCGAGGAGCGCAAGCCGAACAAGATCGCCGTGAACACCTCGCGCACCTTTGCGTTCGCCGACGGTCTCACCAGCGGGGAGCGTGACGGCATGCTGCAGGCGCTAGGGCCCGCGCTGGCCGCCAAGGTGGTGCCGGCCGAAGCACTGGCGGTGGACATGATCGCCTCGCGTCAGCCGGAAGAAGAGGCCATGTACCGCGAACTCAATCGCGTGGCGTGGGAGATCATTCAGGAAGCCTTCTCGAGCAAAGTGATCACGCCCGGCGTGACCAAGGCCGACGATGTGCTCTGGTGGATGCGGCAGCGAGTCAACGATCTCGGATTATCCACCTGGTTCCAGACCAGCGTCGAAGTGCAGCGGCAGTTCGGCAGCCCGGAGCTGGTGGGCGTGAATCCCACGATTCTCAAGGGCGACGTGCTGCATTGCGACTTCGGCATCACCGCCCTGGGACTCAACACCGACACCCAGCACATGGCGTACGTGCTGCGCGACGGGGAAACGGATGCGCCGGCCGGTCTCAAGAAGGCGCTGTTGGCCTCGAACCGCCTGCAGGACATCACGATCAGCGAGCTCAAGCCGGGACGCACCGGCAACGAGGTGCTGGCCGCCTCGCTCAAGCGCATGCGCGACGAGAAGATCGATGGCACGCTGTACTCGCACCCCATCGGCCTGCACGGTCATGGCGCCGGCGCGCTGATCGGCCTGTGGGATTATCAGGACGGCGTGCCGGGGCGTGGTGACCACAAGGTCATTCCCGGCATGTGGTACTCCATCGAACTGCAGGCCACCACCCCGGTGCCGGAGTGGAACAACCAGCAGGTTCGCTCGGCGCAGGAAGAAGACGTGATCATCGACGCGAGCGGCAAGGTGCGGTGGGCGTTCGGCCGTCAGTCGACGTTCCACATCGTGAAGTGATGCCCGCGCGACGGGAGGCGATGACACTTTCTCCCGCGCGCTCCGTAGGGTCACGTCTTCTCTAACGAATCGGGAGCGGCTTCCATGGCACTGGGCGATTTTCTCCGTAAGCAGTTCATCGACGTCATCCAGTGGACCGAATCCGGTCCCGGCGTCCTCATGTATCGCTTCCCCATGCAGGACATGGAGATCCAGAGCGGCGGCCAGCTGACCGTTCGGGAATCGCAGCTCGCGCTCTTCGTGAACGAAGGTCGTGCGGCGGACCTGTTCTCGCCGGGGTTGCATACGCTCGTCACGGCGAATTTGCCGTTACTCACGAATCTCCAGAATTGGGACAAGGCGTTCCAGTCGCCGTTCAAGAGCGACGTGTACTTCTTCTCCACCCGCGTCCAAACGGGACAGCGGTGGGGTACACAGCAGCCGATCACGATCCGCGACAAGGAATTCGGTGCGGTGCGCCTGCGCGCCTTCGGCATGTACGCGTTCCGCGTGTCCGATCCGGCGGTGTTCCAGGCCAAGGTCGGCGCCACCGACGCTGCGTACACGGTGGCGCAGATCGATCCGGCGTTGCGCAACGCGATCATGAGCGGCTTTACGTCGGCGTTCGCCAGCGCGCAGGTGCCGTTCCTGGACATGGCGGCCAATCAGGCGGAACTGGCCAAGCAGATTGCCACGTCGGTGCAGCCGGCCTTCGCCGAGCTCGGGCTCGCGCTCGAGTCGTTCACCGTCGAGAACCTGTCGCTTCCCGACGAGCTGCAGAAGCGGCTCGATGAGCGCATCTCGATGAACATGATCGGCGACCTGCGTCAGTACACGCAGTTCCAAGCGGCGCAGTCGATTCCGATTGCCGCCGCGAACACGGGTGGGATGGCGGGACTCGCCGCCGGCATCGGGGCTGGCGTCGGACTCGGTGGCATCGTGAGTGATGCCATGCGCGGGGCCACGGGTACACCGGCACCCGCTGCGCCCAACAACGCGGCGGTCGGTGCAGGCGCGGCGGCGGGTGCGGTCGCGGGAGGCACGCCATCCGGTGACACCAAGTTCTGCATGAACTGCGGCGCCAAGTTGCCGGCTGCCGCCAAGTTCTGTTCGTCCTGCGGCGCGCCCCAGAGCTGACGCGGCCACGGCGCATCGTCACACGCGTCACGTGATTCCATCGGTGCACCACACCGGCCGTGAATGGGTCGTCGAGGCATACGGGTGCGATCCCGTGCGCCTCGCCGATCCGGCGTCGCTGCACGCGCTCTTTGGCGCCATCGTGCACGAGCTGTCGTTGCATCCGGTGGGTGAGCCCGTGTGGCATCAGTTTCCGGCGCCCGGCGGGATCACGGGGATGCTCATGCTCGCCGAGTCGCATCTCACCGTGCACACGTTCCCCGAGCACGCGTCGGCGTGCCTCAACCTGTTCTGCTGCACACCGCGCGCTGCGTGGAACTGGGAGGCGCGGCTCGCGGCGTTGCTGGGAGCACAGGCCGTGCGCGTGCGCGAACTTGCGCGTGAATATGTGAGCCTGCCGGCTGCCCTCGAGGCCGTCCGGTGACCGTTCCGCAGCCGCATGGTGTGGCGTGCCCGAATTGCGGCGCGCCGGTGCGTTTTCTGTGGGCGCAGGCGGTGCAGACCACCTGCGTCTACTGTCGATCGGTGCTCGTGCGCCGCGATCTCGATCTCGCCACGCTTGGGCAACAAGCCGACTTTCCCGCTACCGGCTCGCCGATTCAGATCGGCACCGAGGGCGAGTGGTTCGATCAGCGCTTCACGGTCGTGGGGCGCATCGCCTACGGATGGGCGCGAGGCAAATGGAACGAGTGGTACTGCGTGCTGGCGAACGGTACCAGCGCCTGGCTGTCGGATGCCCAGCTCGAATACGCCATGACGATCGCCGCGCCGTCGGACTTCGCCGTACCCGCCGTGATGACGGTGCAGGTGGGCGAGACCTATTTCTGGAACGACACGCCGTACGAAGTGGCCAGCATCACCGAGGCCCGCTATCTCGGCACCGAGGGCGAGCTTCCGTTCACCACGTGGGAGAAGTCGGCCTGTCTGTTCATCGATCTGCTCAACGCGCAGCATGGACTGGCCACGATTGACGGCTCCGACTCTCCGCCGATGCTGTTCCTCGGCGAGTATGTGACCTTCGATGACCTTCGCCTGCGCAACCTGCGGGAGTTCGAGGGATGGTAGCGCCGCTCGATACGCCAACCGCGCGCGTGCCCAAGGCGGCCGGCTTCAACTGTCCCTCGTGCGGAGCGGCCATCGAGCTGCACGCGCAAGGCTGGGCGGTGTCGGTCGTGTGCGGTGCCTGCGGGGCGCAGCTCGACGCCACCGACGAAAATCTCAAGATTCTCCAGTACGGTGAAAAGGTCACCGCGCAGCCGCGCATCCCCCTCGGTACGCGCGGGACCTGGAAGGGGGCGCCATGGGAGGTGATCGGCTTTCAGGTCGTCACCATCACCGTGGAGGAGACGGACTACTCGTGGACCGAGTACGTCTGCTTCAATCCGTATCGCGGCTTCCTGTATCTCTCGGAGTATCAGGGACACTGGAACGTCATCGAAAAGCTGCGCCGGCGTCCTGAGCGCGAAGTGGGTGGGGCGCGCCCCACCGTGGAGCTGAACGGCACCACGTACAAGCACTTCCAGACGGCCACCGCCTGCACCACCGCAGCCCTCGGCGAGTTCCCGTGGGAACTGCGCATGGGCGACCGCGTCGTGGGCCGCGATTTCGTGGCGCCGCCGTATATCCTGAGCGCCGAAGCCTCAGACAACGAGACCACGTGGTCGCTGGGCACGTACACGCCGCCCGAGATCATTCAAAAAGCGTTCGGGTTGTCGAAGCCGCTCGCGCAGCCCATCGGCGTGTTCGCGAATCAGCCCAATCCGCACGCCAACACACCCAAGCGCATGATGGCGCGGTTTGCGCTCGCGCTGAGCGCGCTGGTGCTGATGCTCGTGCTGAACGTCACGCTGGCCGGTAACCGCACCGTCTTCGAGCGCACGCTCACGTCCTCTCGCGCGCAGGAAGAGCAGGCCTCGGTGACCGATGCGTTCGACCTCGATGGGCGCACGTCCAATGTGGCGATCGATCTCGAGTCTGATCTCGACAACGACTGGCTCTTTCTCGTGTTGTCGCTGATCAATGAGACGACTGGGGAAACCCGCGAAGTCACGCGGCAGCTCAGCTACTATCACGGCGCCGACAGCGACGGCTCGTGGACCGAGGGCGACAAGCGGGAGACGGTGCGCATCGCGTCGGTGCCGGCCGGCCGCTACTTCCTGCGCGTGCAGGCCGAGGGCGGTGAGCCGGGCCGAGCGTCGGCGTCCTATACCATGCGCATCCGTCGCGATGTGCCACACTACGGCTTCTACGGTATCGCGCTGCTGGCGCTGCTGGTGCCCCTGGTCCTGTCCTTCCTTCCTGCCGCCAGTTTCGAAAGTCGACGCTGGGCGGAAAGTGATCACGCCCCCACGTCCAGCGGCCATAGCGATGACGATGCGTAGAGGGAGGCACTGATGGGCGTGCGTCTCTACACCCTGTGGGCGGTCGCCGTGCTGGCGGTGCTGGGCACGGCCCAGTACCGCGGCTGGAGTCTCACCCGCGCCAATGAGTCCCGAAACAATCCCCGGTCGGTGCGCGACAATCCCGGCGCGTATCGCTCTTCGTACTACATCCCGGGGCGTACGCTCCGCGGCAAGTGAGGCTCCTGTGATGGATCAGTTCGTTCAGAACGCGCTCAGCTCTGCGGCCTATGCATTGATCGGCGTGGTGATGTTCATTCTCGCCTTCATCGTCATCGACGTACTCACCCCAGGAAAGCTGTGGGACGAGATCGGCGTGAAGAAGAACACCGCGGCCGCCATTCTCATGGGCTCGGTCGCCATCGCCCTCGGTATCATCGTTGCCGCTGCGATTCACTAAGTGCCCCTCGCGCTGTTCATCTCTGTTTGTCTCATCGCCGCGTGTGGGCTCATCTATGAGCTCGTAGCCGGCGCGCTGGCGTCGTACCTGCTCGGCGATAGCGTCACGCAATTCTCGACGATCATCGGCACGTACCTGTTCGCGATGGGCATTGGCAGCTGGCTCTCGCGCTTTGTGGTACGAGGGCTCGTCACGCGCTTCGTGGTGGTGGAAATGCTGGTCGGCGTGGTGGGCGGCCTGAGTTCGCTGCTGCTCTTTCTCGCCTTTGCGTACACCGACGCGTTCCGCCCAACGCTGTACGGCATTGTGTTGCTCATCGGCATTCTCGTGGGGCTCGAGATTCCGCTGCTCATGCGCATTCTGCAGGATCGGTTCAGCTTCAAAGATGTGGTCGCCAACGTGCTCACGTTCGATTACATCGGCGCGCTCTTCGCCTCCTTGCTCTTCCCATTGCTGCTGGTGCCGCGCCTCGGGCTTGTACGGTCGGCGCTCTTGTTCGGCGTGATCAACGTGATGGTGGGTCTCTGGAGCACGTGGCTGTTCCGCGATGTGCTGCCGCGCAAGAACTGGCTGCGCGCCGGCGGCGCGGTGGCGTTGCTGGTGTTGAGTGCGGGCCTCTGGAAGGGACAGCGCATCACGACGCTGGCCGAAGAAGGCATGTACGCCGACCCGATCATCCTCGCGAAGGACACGCGCTACCAGCGCATCGTGCTCACCAGCTGGAAGGATGATCTGCGCCTGTATCTCAACGGGCACCTGCAGTTTGCCTCGCGTGACGAATACCGCTACCACGAAGCGCTCGTGCACCCCGGTTTGTCGGCGGCGACGGCGCGCGGCCGCGTGCTGGTGCTGGGCGGCGGCGACGGGCTCGCGGTGCGGGAGATTCTCAAATATCCCGATGTGCAGCAGATCACGCTGGTTGATCTCGACGAAGGGATGACGGCGCTCTTTCAGCAGCACCCGCGACTCACCGGCCTCAACGCCAACGCCCTCACCGACCGTCGGGTGCGCGTGGTGAACGCCGATGCCTTTACGTGGCTCGACAGCTCGGCGGTGCAGTTCGACTTCGTGGTCATCGATTTTCCCGACCCGTCCAACTATCACGTGGGCAAGCTGTACACGAGTGCGTTTTACCGGCTGGTGAAGCAACACATCGCGCCCGGTGGTTTCCTGGTGGTGCAGAGCACGTCGCCCATGTTCGCACGTCAGTCGTTCTGGAGCATCGTGACCACCCTCGAAGGCGCCGGCCTGCGCACGTGGCCGTATCACGTGTACGTGCCAAGCTTTGGCGAGTGGGGCTTCGTGATTGCCGGGCTCAGTAGCTATGCTCCGCCCGCCACGCTGCCCAGCGGCCTTCGGTATCTCACGGCGTCCACGGTCCCCGCGTTGTTCGATTTTCCCGCCGACATGCAGCGCGTGCCGGCGCTGGCGAACCGGCTGAATGATCAGGTCCTCGTTCGCTACTACGAGCACGAGTTCGACGCGATCAACCGGTGAACGTGTTCCGATGACCACGTCGCGTCGCGAGTTCGTGCGCGCCCTCGGCGTCATCGCGGCAGCGCCCGCGCTGGTGGGGCTGACCGCCAAGGGCCGCGTAATCGGCGGGGGCTTTGTGCCCGATGGCAGTGCCGAAGGGCACCTGCTGCGCGATGGCACCGCGCGGAATCGACTGCGCACGAGTGCGGCCCGGCGGACGGAACGCCGCGTGAAGGTCGCCATCGTCGGTGGTGGGATGGGAGGCCTCTCGGCGGCGTGGAAGCTCGATGCAGCGGGGATGCACGACTGGACGCTGTTGGAAATGGATGCTCGCACCGGCGGCAACGCGCGCTCGGCCGATTATCGCGGGCAGCGCGCACCGTGGGGCGCGCATTACGTGCCGGTGCCGTCCGTCGACGCGGTGCACGTGCGGCAACTCTTCCGCGAGCTCGGCGTGCTCGGCGCCGATGGCGTGTGGGATGAGCGCGTGCTCTGTCACACGCCGCAGGAGCGTATCTGGCAGCACGGCCGTTGGCACGAAGGACTCGAGCCCACCGATGCCATGTCACGGGCGCACCGCGACCAGTTCCGTCGGTTCGAAGAGCGCACGGCTGAGTGGCGCAACACGGGCATGTTCAGCGTGCCCAGCGCTGACGGGCACGCGCGTCGGCTCGCCGCGCATCGCGCCGGTGGCGCCGCTGCGAAGCAGGCCGTGGCCGTGGAGGCCCTCGATACGCAGACCGCGCTCGCGTGGATGACGCGCGAAGGCTTCGATGCCCCGGCGTTGCGCTGGTGGGTGGAGTACGGGACGCGCGATGACTACGGCGCATCGCTGAGTCAGGCCAGCGCCTGGGCGGCCGTGCACTACTTCGCCGGCCGCGATGCCGACGAGCACGGCCCACTGACGTGGCCGGAAGGCAACGACTTCATTGCGCAGCAGCTCACGCAACGCTTGTCGGCGCGCGCGCATGCTGACGGGCGCGCCCGCATTGTCACCGGCGCACCGGCCTGGCAGATCGCGCGCCGTGGAACCCGATGGATCGTGGATACTCCTTCGGAACGCATCACGGCCGACGCGGTGATCTGGTGCGCGCCGTTGTTCGTGCTGCCGCGCGTGTGCGAAGGGGTCACGCTCCCGGTGACGCACGAGTACGCGCCGTGGGTGGTGGCCAACCTCGTGATCGATCGGCCGCCGGCCTCGGTGGGCGCTGAGCTGGCGTGGGACAACGTGATCTACGGCAGTCGCTCACTGGGGTATGTGAACGCGGCGCATCAGGGGCTGGGCACGCCGCCCGATCGCACGGTGTGGACGTGGTATCACGCCGTAGTCGATCGCCCCGCGCGCGACGCGCGGCAGTATCTGCAGCAGCGCCCGTGGACCGCGTGGCGCGATGAAATCCTGGCCGATCTCTCGCGCGCGCACGGCGACATCGCCGACTGCGTGGCGCGCATCGACATCATGCGCTGGGGGCACGCCATGGCGCGGCCCACGCCGGGTTTGCTGGGCCGCGTGGCCGCGCTGCAGTCGTGGCAGCCCGCGCCGCGGATGTTCGTGGCGCATGCCGACCTGAGTGGGTTGAGCCTCTTCGAAGAGGCGCAGTGGCACGGCGTGCATGCGGCCATGCAGGCGGCCGCCGTCGTGGCAGGGTAAACCGATGGGTACCCAACGCTCGTTGCCGTAAGCGCTTGCTATAGCAACGGGGCGGTTGGAATCCCTCCACGTCTGCCCCGCGCGCCCCGGCGTGCCGTGTGCCCGCAACCAGCCCCGCCGCCGCCCGACTCCCCCGCCGCGGCTCTCTGCAAGCGCGTGCCGGCGCGCCAGCGCCCGGCGCTCCGCGCAGCAGAAAAGCCGCGAAGGGGGATGTTGGGCGGCGGCGGGGCGGCTCCGCCAGCACACAAAAGCCCAAAGCCCAAAGCCGCCGACTAGATTCCAACACGAACCTCAGCGCGTGTCAGGAGTACATGAATCGCAAGCACAAACGTCTGATCGTGGTCGGTGACCGTGTCCTCGTGAAAACCGAGGAAGGCGACCAGCGCTCGAAAGTCGGGCTGTACCTGCCCCCCACGGCCATCGATAATCAGGCGGTGCAGGGTGGCGAGATCGTCTCCACCGGCCCAGGCCTCGCGCTGCCGGAGCTCACCGATCAGGGCGAAGAGCCCTGGCGGATTTCCGGTGGCTCCGGTCGGGAAGCCCGCTTCGTGCCCATGCAGGCGCAGGTCGGCGACTTCGCGCTCTTCTTCAGAAAAGCCGCTGTCGAAATCACGTTCGAAAACGAACAGTATCTCGTGGTGCCGCAGGCGGCGATTCTCGCCCTCGTGCGCGAGCCGCGCGAAGACATTCCGGAATACTAGGAGACCGACCCATGATGTATCCCGAGTACATGCTCCAGCCCATGCGTGAAGAACTCACGCGCCTCGGTGTGCAGGAACTGCGCACCGCCGACGCCGTGGACGCCCTGCTTCAGGAGCACAAGGGCACTGCGCTGGTCGTGGTGAACTCCGTGTGTGGCTGCGCCGCTCGCAACGCCCGCCCGGCGATCGCCATGGCACTCGCCAACGGGACCACGCCGGAAGTGGCCACCACCGTGTTCGCCGGCCAGGACCGTGAAGCCACCGACCGCGCGCGGTCGTATTTCACCGGCTACGCCCCGAGCTCCCCGTCCATCGCGTTGTTCAAAGACGGCGACGTCGTGTTCATGTTGGAGCGCTACCAGATCGAGGGCCGCAGTGCGCAGGAAATCGCCCAAGATCTCGCGGGCGCGTTCGATCAGTACTGCGCCGCGTAAACGCGACGAACGCGCGACGCCGTCGGAGCGTCCCGTTTGCCGGTCAAAACTTCCCGACGTCTAACTTCAGCGTGTTCGCTGCGCGGGGACGTGGACGGAGGGATCCGCCTTGCGACTTCGCCGGATTCCTCGGTGTGGTGAGGTCAGTCGGCCGCCCACATCCAACGGGTGATCTCGGCCAGCGTCGGACGCTTGCCGTACATGAGCAGCGCGGTGCGGTACACGCGTCCGGCCGCGAGCAAACAGGCCACGGTGGTGAGTAACAGCCCTCCCACCGAGGCCACGATCTGACGTGACGGCACGTCGGCGAGTCCCAGTCGCAGCGGCATCATGATGGGGGCGGAGAAGGGGATCATACTCAGTGCGGTGGCCACGGTGCCGTTCGGCTGCTGCAGCGCCGTCTGCAGCAGTGCGATGCTCGACACGAGCAGCATCAGCACCGGCGTCTGCGCCTGCTGTGCCTCCTGCTCCGAGCTGGCGATGCTCCCCACCAGCGCAAAGAGGGCGGCGTACAGCACGTAGCCCAACACGAAGTACGTGCCCAGCAGGAGCACGTCAGACAAATGCACCGTGGGCAGCGGCACGCCCGCACCGCTCAGACCGAGCACGGCGAAGATACGCCCGCGGTTCACCAGCAGCGTGGCCAGCGCGCTCGTCCAGATCCCCAGCTGCAGCAGCGCCACGCCGCCGATCCCGAGAATCTTCCCCGAGAGCAGCACGCGCGCCGGCACACTCGCCAGCACGACCTCCGCGACGCGCGACTGCTTTTCTTCCGCCACGCTGCGCAGCACGATCTGGCCGTACAGCACGATCGCGATGTACAACAGCATCGCCACCGAGAATCCGACGAGCATGTTCACGCGGGCGCTCGCCTCCCGGCCGTCGCTCCCCAGTTGGGTGGTGCGGACATCGATGCGCAGCTGAGTCACGAACGCCGCATCCGGCGCGGCAATGCCGATCGCCACGAGCCGGGCCTGACGAAGCTGCCGCTCCAAGGACGCGGCCAGTCGTTCCGATACGCCCAGCGCGCTGCCGTCGGGGAGCAACAGCTCGGCCCGTCCGTCGTCGATCGTTGCCTTCGACAGGATGAACAGCCCCGGGAGCGCTTTGGCCAACACGCGCCCGCGCAGCGAGTCCGTGGTGGCCGCCAGCGCGGCGGCGTTCACCGCGAGCACGCGCGGGGGAGTGGCTGTGCCCAGTACGCCGCCGGCCAGATCGACGGCGATGGCCGAACCGAGCGCGGTGCCGGTGGCATCGAGAATCAGTACTTTCGCCACATCTACGTCAGCCCGGGTGCGCATCGCCAACCACGGCGGCCCGATCAGCAGGGCCGCGAGCAGCAACGGTCCGAACAGCGTCGTGAGGATGAACCATCGCGACCGCACCCGCTCGCTGAGTTCCCGTTCGATCACCGCCAGCAGCTTATCCATGGCCCGACATCCCCGCTTCGACGCCTGAAGCACCGACATGCTGCAAGAAGATTTGATGAAGCGACGGTTCGAGCCGGTCGAACCGCGCAATCGGCACCTGCGACGCAACGAGGCGTTCGAGCAGTCCCTGCGACGTCGCCCCCTCGGCGAGGGTGATCTCGAGGTGGTTGCCGTGATGATCGATCTCGGCCACCAGCGTGCGGTCGGCGAGAATCGCCCGCGCCTGTTCGCCGCCGCCGGAATCGAAGGTCACCGCCACCCGTGCGGCAACCTGGTGCTCCGCCTTCACGTCGCGCATCTCACCGTCGAGGACGATCCGGCCGCGGTTCACGATCGCCACGGCATCGCACATCCGCTCCGCAACGTCCATGAGATGGGTGCTGAACACAATCGTGCGCCCCTGACGGCGGAGGTCGAGCACGGTGTCCTTGAGGGCCTGCGCGTTCACGGGGTCGAGTCCGCTGAACGGCTCGTCCAACACGATCAGCTCAGGATCGTGCAGCACCGTGCCGATGAATTGCACTTTCTGCTGCATGCCGCGCGAGAGCTCTTCGATCTTCGCCGTGCCCCAGTCGCGTCCGGCCCCGGTCAGCGTGACGCGCTCGAGCCAGTGATCGATGCGCCGATCGGCTTCGCGCGTGGAGACGCCCTTAAGACGGGCCAAAAACCGCAGCACGCGGCGTACCTCCATCTTGCGATACAGGCCGCGCTCCTCGGGTAGATAGCCGAGCCGGTTCACCAGCAATGGATCGCTGGCCGGACGTCCGAGGATCTCGATGCGTCCCTCGTCGGGGAGCATCAGGTTCAGCATCAGACGGATCGTGCTGGTCTTGCCCGCGCCGTTCGGCCCAAGCAATCCGAAAATGATGCCGGGACGGATGTCGAGGGACACCCGGTCCACGGCGACATGATTGGCATAGCGCTTGGAAACCGCCGACAGCCGAACCGCCGACGCCTGCGCCTGAGTGATCGTGCGAGACATTAGGAATGCTTACCCGCGCATCGTGGGGCCGCAACCGTCGCTTGCCCTGCATTCCATGGCGGGCCACATTGCTCCCTCTGTCCATAGGTAACCCCTCCCCGTCGCCGAGTGCGGACGACGCGTGGGTGCGCGACGTCGGTGCCACCTGGCGCTGGTTGGTTGCCGCGCTGGCGCTCTGCTGTGCGCTGTCGGCGTTTCTCACGCCGCTCATCGACCCCGACCTGCCGATGCACCTGCGCATCGGCACGTGGATCGTCGAGCACGGCCGTGTGCCGTTCACGGCGCTGTTTGCGTGGACCCGTCAGGGCGCACCGTTTTTCGCGTACTCGTGGCTGGCGGAGTTGATGGTCCTCGGCGCGTGGTCGGCCGCCGGGGCGCTGGGGCTGCACCTGCTCAACGCGGGGATCGCGCTGATGGGCTTCGTCGCGGTGTTCGCGCTGGGACGCACGGCGCGCTGGACGCCGTGGGCCACGCTGCTCATCGCGTTGGTCGCCGTGGAGATCGCGATATTCATCGGTGCCGTCCGCCCGCACGCGATCCTGCAGGCCGTGTGCGAAGCGGCGCCCTGATCGTGTTGCTGGTGACCGCCTTCGCGGCCAACGTGCATTTGCTGTTCCCATTGCTCGGCATGGCGGTGGTGATCCCGCTGGCGGCCACGCCGTTCCAGTGGCGTCATGTGGCGTGGTGTGTGGGGGCGATGGCGGTGGGGGCGATGCTCACGCCGTACGCGCTGTCGTGGCCATCCATCTTCGTGCTCAACTTCTCGGGGAACGCGATGGCGGGCGCCGCCAGCAGCATCACGGAGATGCAGCCCGGGTTCCGTGCGTTTGCCACGCTGGGGCCGACGCGCGCGCTCGTGCTGTTACTGCTTGTCCTGCCCGCGTGTCTTGATGCGCGCACGTTCAGCCGGCGCGAATGGGTGTGGTATCTGCTCTGCTGGGCGGGTGGGCTCGCGCTCTTCGGCACGGCCGTTCGCGGGATCGTGCTCTGGTTCATGGCCTCGCTGCCGCTGCTCGCGCGCCTGGTGGCGTCCATCCCGCTGCCCGCCGAGGCGCGGACGCGGCGCCTCACGGCGCTGTGTACGCTGATGGTGCCTGCGTTTGCCGTGCTGCAAGAGGTGGAGATCCGGCGTCTCGTTCCGGTGGTGTCCGCGCAGGGGGCTGCCGCGCAGTTGCCGATGCAGGTGGCGCCGGCGCTCGAACCCATCATCGCGTGGATGTCGTGCACCGTGCCGGTGGCCGGCACCGCCACGCCGCCGCGCACGTACACCGTGTTCAACTACGGTAACTATCTGCTCTGGCGCGTGCCCCGCTACTCGCTGTCCGTCGATGGCCGGGCGATTTTCCCGGATTCCGTCGCGAAGGCCGACGCGGATCAGCTCGCGTATCGCGGGCCGGTGCAGCTCGGGCCGTGGCGCAGTGCAGATCTGGCAGTGCTCCCCACGCGACACGCGCTCGTGGAACGGCTGCGCGCCGATACGGCGTGGCAGGAGATCCGGCACGTCATGCCGACCGATACGACCTTCGGCGCCGCTGCCCTCTGGGCCCGTCGCGCTTGGCTGCAGCGGGCCGGCATGCCGCCCGGTGCGGCGCCCGATACCGTGCGGCCGGGGCAGGCGCTGCCGGCCCCGTGCACCCCGCGCCGTTAGGCGCAATCGCGACGGTCAGCGTACCCGCTGCGGCACCAGCCGTTCGCCCGATGCGCCGCTTTCCTCGTGATATTCCGCGTCCTCGTTCACGCGCCACGGATCGTGCAGCGCGCGTCCGGCCACGATGTTCTCGGCCGTGAGCAACGCCGTCATCATGGCGTGATCCTGATTGTTGTACTTGTGCATGCCGTTGCGCCCCACCAGATGCAGGTTGGGGAAGCGCTGGGCCAGTTCCTCGCGAATCGTCTGCACGCGCTGCGCGTACGCGTCGTCGTACACGGGATACGCCTTCTTTTGTCGTACCACGCAGCCGTCCAGGACATCGGCACGGTCGGCGAGCCCAAGTTGCACGAGTTCGGTGGTGGCACGCTCCACCAGCTCCGCGTCGGTGGACGTCCAGAGGCCGTCGCCTTCGAAGCAGAAGTACTCGAGCCCGTAGCAGGTGAGCGTCGGGTCCGGCACCATGTCGAGCGACCACGACTTGAAGTTCTGGATGCGCCCCACCTTCACGCTCGAGTCGTGCACATAGATCCAGTTGTCGGCGAATCGCTGACGGTCGGTGAGCACCAGCGCAACGGTGAGAAAGTCGCGGTAGCCCAACTGCTGCGCGGCCGTGGTCAGTGTTTCCGTCGGCGCGGGCGCAAGCGCGTGCGCAATCTCGCGCAGCGGCGCCGACGAAATCACGTGGTCGGCCACCAGTGTTTCCCGATCCCCGTCGGGACCCACATGGCCCACTTCCCAGTCGTTGGACGCGTCGCGGTAGCGGAGGTCCACCACCGTGCGCCCCATCACGAGGGCACCGCCCTGCGCACGGACGGCGGCCGCGCAGGCGTCCCACAACATCCCCGGCCCCAGCCGCGGATAGCGGAACGTGCTGATCAGACTCTTGATCGTACCGCCGGCACCGAGGCCGGCCGGCTTGAGTGCGGACATCACGGCGGAGAACAGCGACACGCCTTTGATACGCTTTGCGGCCCAGTCGGCCGAGATATCGGCGCAGCGCATCCCCCACACCTTTTCGGTGTAGGTCTTGAAGAAGATCTGGTACAGCCGTGAGCCGAACTCGTTGGTGACCCACTCCTCGAAGCTGCGCGGATTACGAATGGGGCGCAGCCGCGCGTAGGCGTACGACAGCACGCAGCGGATTGACTCGAACACCCCGAGGTCGAACAGCGCCTGCATGGGCTTGAGCGGATAGGCGAAGAAGCGCCCCTTGTAGAGAATCCGGCTGGAGCGCGGCCGTTCGAGAAAGTCGTCGGGCAGAATTTCCCGCCACAGCGCTTCGATGCGGTCCGACTTCGAGAAGAAGCGGTGTCCGCCGATGTCGAAGTGGAACCCCTTGAAGTGCACCGTGCGCGAAATGCCCCCCACGTACGCGGGATCGCTCTCCAGCACTGTCACGGGAAAGCCGCGCGCGCTGAGATGATAGGCCGCCGTGAGCCCGGCGGGCCCGGCACCGATCACGATGGTGGTGGGTGGCATGGAATCGGTCGATGCGGTGTGCATGGTACGGCCTGACGCGTAATGCGTGACGCGTTAATCTATCGAGTGACATGACGATGCCCGCCCGCTCCGGTCGCTTTGCTGATGTTTCGCCCCGCGACGGCGCACGCGTCGACGTGTGGCTCGCGGCGATCGCGGCGGCGGCGACATTTTTGCTGTTTCGCCCCTATCTGGGCATCGTGCACGATGCGCGCTTGTACGTGGGGTTTGCGCTGGCGCCGCTCGATCCCGATGGTGTCGGCCGCGATCTGGTGTTCGTCCACGATGGGCAGTCGCGACTCTCCGTCTTTCGCCTCATTTTGCGGGTGCTCCTTGAGTGGGGCGGTCCCGTCGTGGCGGCGGCGGTCGTTACCTACGCGGGGTTATTGCTCTGGTTCGCGGCGCTGGTGGCGTTCGTCCGCAGCCTGCTCGGCACCACGCGCGGATGGTCGTACGCGCTTGGCGTTGCGCTGCTGGCCGTCTCGCTCTCGCCAGGCTACGGTCCGCAGCGCGTGTTCCAGTTCGCCGAAGCGTTTGCCACACCGCGCGCACTCGCCGAGGCCTGTGTCCTGGCGGCACTCGCCGCGCTCCTCGCGCGGCGGACCGGTCGTGCGATCGGGCTGCTCGGGCTCGGCCTGACCGTGCATCCCCTCATGACCGCGCCGGCCGCCGCCGTCGCGCTCTGGTTTGCGGTCGGAGCACGCGTACGCCTGCTGCTGGTGCTCGTCGCGGGCGTGGTCGTCGCGGGCGTTCTGGGCACTGCGATGATGGCGCCCGCGACCACCGGCATGCTCGCACGATTCGACACCGAGTGGCTGCGGGCGCTCAACTACCGGTCGTCCATCGTCTTTCTCCGGCACTGGGAATCGCCGGACGCGGCCAGGTTGTTGCTGCATCTGGTCACGACGGTCCTCGGGGCCACCGTGCTGGGCGGGCGGGCCGGGCGACTGATGTACAGCGTCATCGCTGTCGTCGCCGGCGCGCTGCTGGTGACGTGGGTGGGGGCCGACCTCGTGGGGCATGTGCTGGTGACGCAGGGGCAGCCGTGGCGCGCGCTCTGGATGCTGGCCATCCTGGCCGCGCTCATGATGGGGGTCGTGCTCGACGCCGCGTGGCGCGCGCCGTCCCCCGACGGCGATGTACCACCCTCGCGCGACCTGCGACGCGCCGCCACGGTGCTGCTGCTGTTGGCGTGGTTCGTCGTCGATAGCAATGCGGCCACCGTGCTGTTCGTGCTGCTGTCGCTGCTGCTCTGGTCCGCGCCGATCGTGGCGCCGGCGTGGCGCCTGCCGGCGATGGGGCTAGCCGCCATCACCACGCTGGCGGCGCTCTTCGTGGCGGGTGTCGTCACGATGCAGAGCTGGGAACTGTGGTCGGCGGCCGCCGTCTCGCCCGACCCGGCGCTGCGGGGATCGTGGGAGACGATCGTGGGTACCGGTATTCCCGGAGTACTGGTGCTCGCCGCCGTGAGCGCCGTCGTGAGCGGCGCCGCGTGGGCGTTGCCGTGGCGCTTCCCGAGGCTGCTCGGTGCGCTGGTGCCGCTCGCCCTGCTGATCCTGCTCGCGCGGCGTGGCGACGCGCGTTCGACCTACCAGCGGGCGGTCGAACACGCGCTCGACGACCGGTACGCCGGGCGCCCGCCCGACCCCGTGCTTCGTGCCGACGGGCCGGTGTACTGGGCGTACGCCAACCTCGAACCGTGGGCCTTCGCCGGGAGCGCTGGCTGGGCGGCGAATCCGCAGGGGATCAGCATCGTGTTCGACCGCGCGCTCGCGCTCCGCTGGCGTGCGCGATGGGAACGGCTCGCGGCCTTGGGTTTGGCCCCCGAGAACCAGTTGCGTGGCGACTGGGTCGCGGCACGCGATGCCGTGATCACGCCCGCGCACATCGATTCACTGTGTCGTCCGCCCGACGCACCCGCACTGCTGGTGCTGCCGGTGAATCAGCTCCGCGGGCCCTCGGCCGACGACGTGGTGACGCCGCCGGCGGTCAAGCCGTTGCGTGCGCCGCTCCCGGGGGCCGTGTGGCAGCGCATCGATGCCTATCGCGTGATTCGTTGTGCCGTTTGGGACTGATGATCCCCGCCGCCGGGCGGTTGGCCGCCTAAGTTGCGGCATGCTGCCCGCTCTGTCATGCCGTCGCTGACCGCTCACCCGCTCCGCTTCACGCGCGCCGAATTCGCGGGCGCCTTCGGCGATCTCGGGACCGACCTCCCGCTGCTCGTCGGCATCGTCGTGGCCACCGGCATGGACGCCACCACGGCCTTCGTGGTGTTCGGTGCCCTGCAGATTGCTTCCGGGCTCGCGTATCGGCTCCCGATGCCCGTGCAGCCGCTCAAGGCCATGGCCGCGATCGCCATCGCCGGCAAGCTCGCCCCGCCGCTGCTCGCCGCCGGGGGACTCATCGTGGGCGTGGTGATGCTGCTGCTCGCCCGCTCCGGCGCCCTCGAGTGGATCGCGCGCACCGTCCCGAAACCGGTCGTGCGCGGCATTCAGATCGGTCTCGGCATCCAGCTGGCCAACCTCGCGCTCACGCGCTTCATCCCCGCCGATGGCGCCCGCGGCTGGCTGCTGGCTGCCGTCGCCCTCGCGATCGTGCTCCGGCTGCGCAACCACGCGCGTGTCCCCGCCGCGCTGGTGGTGCTGGCCCTCGGGGTGGTCGTGGCCGTCGCGACCTGGCCCGCCACGGTGCCACTCCCCCTCGGCGTGCGCCTCCCTACGCTCCCCGCCCGCTGGCCCACCCCGGCCGAGTTCGCGCAGGCGGCCGTGCTGCTGGCGCTGCCGCAGCTGGCGCTGTCGCTGGGCAATTCGGTGCTGGCCACCAGGCAGGTGGTGGCCGACCTCTTTCCCGATCGCGAGCCGCTGACCGTGCGCCGCATCGGGACCACCTACGCCCTCATGAACCTCATCGCGGCCCCCGTGGGCGGCATCCCGGTGTGTCACGGGTCGGGGGGGATCGCGGGGCACTACGCCTTCGGCGCCCGCACCGGCGCCAGCGGAATCATCTACGGCACGTTCCTCGTACTCAGCGGCCTGCTACTCGTGGGCGAGCCGGCGGCCTTCCAGCGGCTCTTCCCGGGCCCGATTCTCGGCACGCTCCTGCTGGTCGAAGCCGTCACGGTGCTATGGCTGGCCCGCGATCTGCGCGAGACCCCCGCGTGGCTTGGCTTTGCCGCGCTCTGCGGGTTGGTGGCGGCCTTCGCGCCGTACGGCTACGCGGTAGCGCTGGTGGGCGGCACGCTCGTGGCCGCCCTCGTGGCCGCCCTTGCCGCGCGTACGGCTAGAAAAACCAGCGTGTGAGCCCCGTCCGCCCCTGACGGTTCGCGCCGGCCAGCCGCCAGTACAGCGCGAAACCGCTGGCCGTGAGCGCCAGCAGCGCCAGCCCCCACACCATCGACGCCACCAGCCCACCGTCGCCGAACACTTCGCCGCTGTGGACGCGATTGATGAACGGCTTGTCGGCGTACCCGTCGCTGCGCACGAACTTCCCGGTCCGTGCGTCGAACAGCAGCCGACGGTCTTCGCCGCCCGATGCCGTGCCGAGATACATCGTGATCATCGGCGCCTGCCCTTTGAGCTCGATCGAGATCTTGTCGATCGGCGCCCCCGGCGCTTCCCGCGCCGCGCTGGTCATGGCCGTCGTGATCGCCCCCGTCCAGGCGTCGGGCGGGGAATCGGTGTGCACGGCGCTCACGAGCGTCCGGTTGGCTTCGCGCACCGCTTCGTCTTCGCCGAAAAACTCAGTGCCGGCCGCGATCACGCCGGTGATCGAGGCGAAGGCCAGGAACAGCGCCGCCGGGGCACCGATCCATCGGTGCCAGCGCCGCCAGAAGGCAGGAGTCGTCATGCGTCGTTCGGGGTAGGAGACACGTGGTGGAAACCGCAACTTGTCGCCCCGACGTGTGGACGGCAAATCGGTACCGGATCGCCCCACCCCGGCTCGCGAACCGTCGATCCGGTGATAACTTCCGTATCATGGATGCCGGTCGACCTTTCGCCAGCCATCCACCCACCTTCCAGCGCTGCTCATCATGACCAAGATCCGTCTGGCCGTCGTTTCGGCCGCTCTCGCTCTGTCGGTGTCCGCCGTCGCCGCTCAGCGCATGTTCGCCGACTTCAGCGGCAAGTGGAACGTCGCCATCGACGCGCAGGGGCAGTCCATGCAGTCGCTCATGACCGTTACGCAGAAGGGCGACTCCGTGTCCGGCACCACCGAATCGCAGCTCGGCACCGCCAATTTCGACGGCGTGGTGAAGGGTGACTCGATCTTCTTCGGCTTCGCGTACGACATGGGCGGCCAGCAGATCCGGATCCGTGGCACCGGCGTGATGAGCGAGAAGGACAAGATGACCGGCACCATGGAAGCCGAAGGACTCGGCGCCTTCCCGTTCGCGGCCGCACGTCAGCCGTAACCGGCCATGTCGTTTCCCGCCCCCGGTGAGCGTGCCGAAACGCTCGCCGGGGGCGTCCACGTTGTACGGTGCTGGTCCGCCTTATCCGCCGCAAACGGAGTCTCGCAGTGAGCATGACAACACGACGGTTGGCCGCGGCGGCGCTCTGTGCCGCCGTTGGTATTGGAACCACCTACGTCGGCGTGGCCGGCGCGGGTCCGCTCCCCCCACTGGGCGGATTGCTGTCGCCGGCGGTCGGCCTCTGGGTGAATGCGGTGAACGATCTGCCCGCTGATGCCACGAGCCGTATCCCGTCGCTCGACGGCACGGTCGACGTGCGCTACGACTCGCGCAGCGTGCCGCACATCTTCGCGACCACCGATGCCGACGCCATGCGCGCGCTCGGCTTTGTCACCGCGCGCGATCGCTTGTTCCAACTCGAGATTCAGTCGCGTGCCGGCGAAGGGACGCTCACCGAGTTGGTGGGCGATGTCGCCTTGCCCGCCGATCAGGAAACGCGCCGGCTCGGCATGCCGCACTCGGCGGAGCGGAAGCTGCGCGACATCGGCGAGAACACGCCGAGCGGGAAGTTGCTGCTCGCGTACGCCGAAGGCGTGAATGCGTATCGCGCGTCGCTGTCGCCGGCGCAGTGGCCGGTGGAGTACAAGCTGCTCAACCGGGCGCCGCGCGAATGGCTGCCGATCTACTCGGTGCACGTGCTCAATCGCATGGGCTACACGCTCGCGCGTGGACCGGGTGAACTCGATCTGCTGCAGGCGCGCGCACTCGTGGGCGATGCCGCGGCGAACGCACTCATGGAAGAGAGCTCGCCGGTGCAGGAGCCGATCCAGCCGATGAATCGCAGCGTGGCACGGCAGGCGCTGTCGGTGATTCCCGCGCCGGGCGCGCCGGACAGTCTCGCCGCACGCGCGGTGGCGTCGTTGCATGCCACGTCGAACCCCAACGCCGACGGCATGACGCCGCTGGCGTGGCGCACGGATCTCGACCCGGCCGTTGAGCAGGCGCGCGCGTTCGCCAGCAACAACTGGGCGGTGGCGCCGTCCCGTTCGGCCAATGGCCATGCGATGCTCGCCGGCGATCCGCACCTCGAGCTCACGCTGCCGAGCATCTGGTATGAAGTGCATATCGTGGTGCCGGGGCGCTTCGAGATCGGTGGCGTATCCATTCCCGGACTCCCGGGTGTACCGATCGGCTATTCGCGGGCGGTGGCCTGGAGTGCCACGAACACCGGCGCCGACGTGATGGACTTCTGGCGCGAGACGGTCGACAACGACGCCGCGCCCACAGCCTACAAGCTCGACGGCGTGATGACGAAGTTCGCCGACACGCGTATCGAGACGTATCGCGACAAGGCCGGCACCGTGATCGACGTCGACACGGTCTACTACACGCACCGCGGTCCGATGCAGCGGCAGGGACGCGAGTGGCTGTCGATGCGCTGGACGGTGCTCGAGGCAGGCAAGGAGCTCGAGGGATACTTCGCGGCGTTCCATGCCACGACGGCGCCGGCGTTCCTCGACTCGATGGCGCGCTATTATCAGGCGCCGGCGCAGAACTTCATCACGGCCGACACGTCGGGCACGATCATGATCCGCTCCACGGGGCGCTATCCCGTGCGCGCCGACAGCGGACGTGGCACCGAAGTGCGCGACGGATCGCTGCGCACGAACGACTGGATCGGTGACTGGCCGGTGTCGCGCTACCCGCAGGGACGGAGTCCGGCGCAAGGCTATCTGGCATCGGCCAATCAGCAGCCGATCGATCCGCAGCAGGACGCGCTCTACCTCGGCCCCGATCCGAATTTTGAAATCTGGCGGGCGCTGCAGATCAACCGGTTGCTGCGCGCCGACAGTTCGGTCACGGTGGATGACATGCGCCGGTTCCACACGAATCCCGGCAGCGTGCGCGCTGATTGGCTCGCCCCCGCGCTCGTCGCGGCGGCGCGGGCGCGCATGGCCGCGGGCGACACGTCACGCTCGCTCAAGGCGGCGGACGCGCTGCTGTCGTCATGGGACCGGCAATACACGCGCGTGAACACCGGCGCGCGGTTGTTCGAAACGTCGGTCACGCAAACCATCGCGCTGCTGTACGACGAGTTCATCCCCGCGAAGGGCGAGGCGCGCGCGGTGACGCCGAGCGAGTCACGGCTGCTGCAGCTGCTCGCCGATTCGGCCAACGGATGGTGGGACGACCGGCGCACCACGGACGTGCGCGAGGATCGCAACATGATTCTCGCCAAGGCGCTGCGGGTGGCGTACGACACGCTGGTCACGGAGTACGGCGATCCGGCGACGTCGCCATGGACGTGGGGGCGTGTGGCGCCGGCCAAGCCGAATCACCTCCTGCGTCTGGCGGGCTTCGCGGCACCCGAGATGCCGATCGACGGCGGACGCGGTACGCTCAATCCTTCGGTCGGATCGAAGCGCGCGAATTTCGGCGCGAGCTGGCGCATGGTGGTCGAGATGGACAAGGAGCCTCGCATCCATGCGGTGTATCCGGGCGGGCAGAGCGGCAACCCCGCCAGCACGCGCTATCTCGATCGCTACGCCACGTGGGCCAACGGACAGCTCGATAGCGTGCGCACGCCGCGCAGCGCGAAGGATCTCGCGGCGTCGGATACGCGCGCCGTGCTCACTCTCACCCGCTGAACGGGTCGCCGACTATGTGGATGAATCTGATCAGCGCAATCCTGCTGCAGTTCGTGGCGCAGCGCTTTCTTGGTGTCTGGGGTGCGGCGGCAGCCGGCGCGCTCACCGGTATGCTGTTCCGTCAGGGGGGCGCGGTGCGCGCCGGCGCCGTCTCGGCGGCGGTCGCCGCCGCCGTGTTGTTAGTCGCGGCCGCGGAACGCGGCGTCGCGCTCACGGACTTCGCGGCCACGATCGGCCGTAACTTCTCGCTGCCGGGATGGGCGGTGCTGGTGGCCACGTTGGCGTTGCCCGCGCTGCAGGCCGGCGGCTTCGCCGGCCTGGTCGGTCGTGTGCTGCGGAAGGAGCGCGTCGCGGTGACCTGATGTGCGGCGACGTTACTTCGAGGCCCCATCGAGCTCCGTCCACAGGCGACGGATGGCGATGGGGCTTTGCTGTTCCGCCAGGAACCACTTTGTGTATGGGCCCCAATTCACCTGCGCGATCGCCTGATCGACGGTGAGTCCCGCCGCCTTGAGCCGCTTCACCTCCGCGATCACGGCCAGCAGTGATTCGCGAAACGCGACCAGCTCTTCGCGCGATACTTTGGCGTCTTCGATGAAGCCGTGGCCGGGAATGAACAGGTCCACGTTCTTGAGGGCGAGCGCGCTGTCGATTGTGCGCACCCATTCGGCGCCGTAGGCCGAACGCATGGCCGGGAACACGCGGTTGAGATAGGCCTCGCTCATGAAGAGCAGCTTCTCCGATGGTACCTCGACCATGAGGTCACCGCCGGTATGTGCACGCCCGAGAAAACGCACGCGCACCGTGATGCCGCCCAGATCGAGGGTCTCCGTGTCGCTCGTCATCGCCGCGGTCGGTACGATCACCGCGGGGCGGTTGGCGGCCACGGCCGCGGCCGAATCCTTCCGGAGCTGCGCGAGCGAGTTCGCGTGCACCACGAACCGGATGTCCTTCGGCAGCACGCTGTTGCCGGCCGTATGATCGCCGTGGTCGGAGCCCACCACGTACCACTTCACCGGGAGCGGCGTGAGCGTCTGGATCTTGTCGAGCATGGTCTGCGTGGCCTGCACACTGCCTTGTCCATCGGCCACGAGCACGCCGTTGCGCCCGATCACGACGAGGCTCACGGTGGTGAAACCGGGCTGACGGATCTCCTCGTAGCCGTACACCTTGTCGCTCAGCTTGACGAAACGCGGGAAGGCCGTGAGCGGCACGCCACGCGCCGCAGGGTCGGCGGTACGGACCGTTGACTGCGCCGGCATTGAGGTCGCGGTGGCGGCGAACAGAAGAAGGGCGGCGAGGCGCATGTGAGTGCTGAGTTCTCGGTTCTGGGTGCTGAGTGAACTGCCACGGGCGATAAGAATCAACCGCGCTAAGAGTTAACGGCGCGAAGGTAAGAAGCGCTAAGAATGACCAGCGGGACCGCGGGACCGCGCCCCTCTGCGCCCCTCATTCTTCGCGCCGTTACCCTTCGCGCCCCTCACTCTTCGCGCCGTTCACTTTTAGCGCCCTTCGCGGTGAAGTAGCCGCCCGCCTACGCGCCTTTCGCCCGGTACCGCTCCAGCCAAGCCGTCGACCAGCCCTCGAACCGATCCTCCCTGATCGCGCTCCGGATCTGCTCCATGAGCGTCAGCAGAAACGTCAGGTTGTGCAACGCCAGCAGGCGCTGGCCCAGCGGTTCCTCGTTGGCGTGGAGGTGCCGCAGATACGCGCGATCGTAGTCGGTGCAGGCCGGGCAGGGGCACGTTGCCGTGAGCGGCCGCCGGTCGGTGCGATGGCTGCTCTTCCGGATCGAGACCTTGCCGTCTTCGGTGAACACGGTGCCGTGGCGTCCCATCTTTGTGGGCGCAACGCAGTCGAACAGGTCCATGCCGCGACGGACCGCTTCGATGAGATCGTCGGGGAAGCCGACGCCCATGAGATAGCGCGGCTTGTCGCGCGGCAGCAGCGGCGCGCACGTGTCGAACGTCGCGTACATGAGCGGCTTGGCTTCGCCCACCGACAGGCCGCCCATGGCGATGCCGGCCCAGTCACCGGTTTGCAGAATGCCGTTGATGGATGCCGTACGCAGGTCGTCGCTGGTGCCACCCTGAATGATCGGAAACAGTGCCTGCGGCGGCGCCATCCGCTCGAGCTCGACATCCCCGCCGTACATGGCCGGCGCGCCGTCGGGCACGGGGCACGGCGTGGCCGGCGCGCGCCCGTCGCGTTCGAGGCGGTCGAACTCGACGCGGCAGCGCTCCAGCCACCGTAGGCTTCGCTCCATCGCCGAGCGTGACGCCGCATGTTCGGCGCCGCCCTCGATGAGCTCATCGAGCTGCATGATGACATCGGCGCCCAGATTGCGCTCGATCTGCATCACGCGCTCGGGTGTGTAGTTGTGGCGCGACCCATCCACGATGCTCTTGAATGTCACGCCCTCTTCCCGCACCTGACGGAATTTGGCCAGCGAGAACACCTGATAGCCGCCGGAGTCGGTGAGCATCGGTCCGCTGAAGCGCGAGAACGCGTGCAGTCCGCCCAACGCCCGCACCATCTGATCGCCGGGATTGAGATACAGGTGATACGCATTGGCGAGCAGCATCTGCGTCCCCATCGCACGCATCTCGCGCATGTCGATGCCCCGCACGGCGGCCCGCGTCCCCACCGGCATGAACTCCGGCGTCTGCACCACACCGTGCGGCGTGGTGAACCATCCCAGTCGTGCCCCTTCGCGATCGTGCGACGCGCGAAACGCGAAGCCCGGTGAACTCGTGCGACTCACGACGCCTCGGGGCGGGCGCTGCGGTGCAACGCGGCATCACGCGCCGTCTGTTCGTGCGCGCGGAGCCGCGTGTCTTCGTCCATTACGTGGCGCAACGCCACGAGGATCGGATGATCACGCGTGTACGCGGCGCCGTATTCGAGGTTGAACAGGAAGTCGAACCCGGGCGGCATCATCCCCTGATTGTGCTGCAGAATGGTTTCGAGCTTGTCGAGGCCCTTCGCCAGCTTCGCCTCGGGGCTCATCGCGGCGTCATACTCGTCCCACAGCGCCACGAGATCGGCCCGCACGGTGTCCGGTAACGGTTGCACCAACGCCACGAGATCGGCCCGCTCCTGCGCCGCCTTGTTCGGCATCGTGGCCTGTAGCGCCGCCGAGATGTCGCCGCCGATCGCTTCACCCAGGTCGTGCACGAGACAGATCCGCAGCAGCTTGCCCACGTCGATGCCCGGGAACTGCGGCGCCAGCACCAGCGCCATCAGGCACAGTCGCCACGTATGTGCCGCCACGGTCTCCTGCTGGCCGTCCGATGTCCACGAGGTGCGCGTCATGTACTTCAGCGACTCGGCGGCGCGCAGAAACTCGAGCGTGCCCTGCAACTCGGCACCGATGCGCGGCGCAGACGATTCAGACATGGCGACGGGGGGGACGAGGGGTGGGAGGGGGCACGGGCGTGTGCTTGGTGAATCTGGCCACGGCGTCGGCCCCACCATGACGCACGAGCCACGCGATGACCAGCGCGCGCGTGAGACGCCCGGCGGTCAGCGCAAACAGAAAGTCCCCGAAGGGCACCCCCGCCGCGCCCGAGGCGATGCTCGTGAGCTTGGTCGACAACGGCGACATCGTGCTGGCGAAGATCGCCCAGGCGCCGTACTGGGCGAGCGTCTCGCGATACGCGTTCATCGACGCCGGGGTGAGCGCGAAGAAGCGGGACACCGGCCCTTCGAGCCACGCCAGCGCCTCGGCCCCGGCGATATAGAGCACGACGCTGCCAATGAGCGTACCGGCCGTGGCCACCAGCGCATACCGGTACGCCCGTCCGGGGCGTGCGAGTGCCATCGGGAGGAAGAACACGTCGACGAACCCCGGGAAGACGCACCCCTGCAGCAGTCCCCACCCGAACACCACGCTGTTCGACCATCCCGCGTCAGCCCATTGCTCGAGACGCGCGTGCGTGCGCGCCATCCAGGTCGACTCGCGTGACATGGGGCGTAAGATAGCACGATCCGGCCACACGAGGACGGGTCGCCGCACGTGCGTGGCACGCCGCATATTTCGGCCATGCGCATTCGATCCTTCGTGTGGCCACTGTTGGCCGCCCTGCCGTTGCTCTCCGCCTGTCGTACCCTCGTGCCGGGGCGCGCGGCGACCTTTCCGTTCGTGGTCGCGCCCACCGTGGCCGACACCGTCGAGACCGAAGTGCTCTCCAGTGCCGTCCGACTGCATCGCCTGGTCAACGTGAAGGCGCCGTGGCGGGCGTGGGTGCTCGACGTGAACATGTCCGCCTGTGTCAGTGTGCAGGCGGTCAAGGGTGAGCGCACGGCGGTGGGACGCAACACCACCAGTGTGCTGCTGTCACGACTGCCGGCGGCGTCGCACCCGATGGCGGCGGTCAACGCCGACTTCTTCCTGTTTGCACCGCCGGGGGTCCTCACCAACGCGCACATCGAACGCGGTACGGTGATCGCCGGCCCCGGCCCGAATGTGCTGCTGGGCTACGACGCCGAGCGCGGGCTGTTCATCGATTCCGTGCGGGTGAACGGCGCGGTCACCTCGCCGCATGGCACCGTTCCGCTGCTGAACTGGAACCGTCCGGCGCCGAATCGCGCCGGCCTCGTGGACGCCCACTGGGGGGTGCCGCTGGATACGCTCGTACGCACACGCGCGATGCGCCTCGATCCGATCGTGCCTGTGCGTCAGGACTCGAGCGTCGGCCGGTATGTCGCGCGCGCGACACGCCCGGGCGATACCCTGAGCGTTGGCGACACCCTGCTGCTGGTGGTCCCGCCGGCCATGCGGGCGCGCGTCGTGGCGGGCGACACGGTCACCGTGCAGCGGCGGATCACGCCCGTCTGGCCGCGCGAAACCGTGGGTGGGCGCGGCGTGCTGCTCATCGACAGCGTGGTGGGCGCCGACGTGGACAAGGAAGGCAACGCCGGCTTCCAAGGGCTCAATCCCCGCACCGCGGCCGGCATCGCGCGCGTGGGAACATCACAGCGGCTGCTGCTGGCGGTGATCGACGGGCGTCAGCCCGGGTACAGCGTGGGGATGACGCTGCGGCAAACCGCCGAGCTGCTGCAGTCGCTTGGCGCGCAGCGCGCGATCAATCTCGATGGTGGCGGCTCGTCGGCCATGGTCGTGCGTGACCACGCCACCGGCGCGCTTCGGGTGCGCAACCGGCCGTCCGATCCCACCGGCGAACGGCCGGTGGGGAACGCGCTCGCCGTGCTCGGGAGCTGCATCGGCCGGTAAACAGCGCCGATGCCGCGGACTACATCCGGTCGAGCCCGTCCGTGCCGATCACCGGGTGCCACGGCAGCAATTCGTACTGCGCCATCGACAGGCGCGTGAACGGATCACCGTCGCGGATGCGATCGAGCGCCGCCAACCCCTCGCCGTCGGGGATCCGCAGCAGCAGTGCGCCCCCGGTGCGCGGGTCGAACGGCCCCGACGCCAGCAGCAGTCCCTGCGCCTTGAGTTCCTTCAGGTAGGCCCGGTGCTCCTCGACATGCGGAGCGACTTCTTCGAACGGGCGACGGTAGCGGAGGATGGCGAGTGCATACATGTGTCGGAATGGAACGCGGTGGTCCGGCGGCGTCAACCGCCCAGTGTCCCCGTGGCGACCGCGGGTTGCGCGATCGCGGGTCGCGCGAATCGCCTCACCGCGTGCCCGCAACCGCCTCACGTAAGGCCTGCCACGGCAGCATGGCGCAGCCGTGGCGCCCCGGGAACGGCGCCACACCCAGCAACGGGCTCAGGACGTCGGGGAGGCGTTCCGGCGCCGCCTCCACGCCGGTACTGCTGGCGGCACCGCGTCCGCCGGCCTGATGCAGCATGCGATCCACCGCATCGGCCAATCCCAGCGCGTCACTCACCGCGATCCCGCGCACGGCGTCGGTCATCATCGACGCCGATGCGGTCGCGATCGAGCAGCCGCGTCCGGTGAAGGCCACGTCGCGCACCACGTCGGTGTCGCACACGATCATCACCGTGATCTCGTCGCCGCACACGGGATTCTTGCGCGCGGCGCTCGCACTGGGGGCGTCGATCCGCCGCCGGTTGTGGGGGGCGCGATGGTGCGCCAGGAGCGCGTCCTGATACATCGCCGCAATCCCGGCCGTCAACGGCGTCATCGCACGCCCGCCGGTGGCCCGTTCCCTCGGCGGGCGGTCAATCGACGGTCGCGAACAGCTGCTGCGCGGCGGTGAGGGCACCGACCAGCGCGTCCACGTCACGGCCGTCGCTGTACACGTAGAAACTGGCCCGCGCCGTGGCGCTGACGCCCAGGCGCCGCATGAGCGGCTGGGCGCAGTGATGCCCCGCCCGGATGCACACGCCGTGCTGATCGAGGATCGTCGCCAGATCGTGCGGATGTACATCGGCCAGCGAGAAGCTCAGCACGCCGCTGCGCTGGGCCGGCGGCGGACCGTACACGGTCACCCCGGGCAGGGCCCGCACGCGGGCCTCAGCGGCCTCCAGCAGGGCGATCTCGTGCGCGCGCACGTTCCCCATCCCCAGTCCGTCCAAATAGCGCACGGCGGCCGCCAGGGCCACGGCGTCGGCCGCGTTGGGGGTGCCGGCCTCGAACTTGTGCGGCAGCACGTTCCAGGTGCTGTCGGTGTCGCGCACCCACTCGATCATGTCGCCACCGAACTGATAGGGCGGCATCGCCTCCAGCAGCGCCCGACGCCCCACCAGCACGCCGATCCCCATCGGACCCAGCAGCTTGTGGCCGCTGAACGCGTAGAAGTCGATGTCCAGCGTATCGAAGTGGACGGGCAGGTGCGGCACGGCCTGCGCGCCGTCCACCACGATCACCGCCGCCGAGCGCGAGCGCACGATGCGCACGACGTCCTGCAGCGGGGTGATCGACCCCACCGCGTTCGACACGTGCGTGATCGCCACGATCTTGGTGTGCGCGCCGACCACATCACGCAGCATGTCGAGATCGATCGTCTGGGTGGGCGTGAGCTCCACGATGCGCAGCGTGGCGCCCGTGCGCCGGGCCAGCTGTTGCCACGGGACGAAGTTCGCATGGTGCTCGAGGGCCGACACCACGATCTCGTCGCCGGGCCCCACGTGCGCGCCCCCCCAGCTCGAGGCCACGAGGTTCATCGACTCGGTCGTGCCGCGCGTGAAGATCAGGCAGTTGGCATCGGCCACGCCCACGAAGCGCGCGATCGTGGCGCGGGCGTCGTGATAGGCATCGGTGGCCAGCGCGGAGAGCGCATACGCGCCGCGATGCGGATTCGCGTTTGTGGTCTCGTAGAAGTGCCGCAGCGCATCGAGCATGGCCGACGGCTTCTGCGACGTGGCCGCCGAGTCGAGATAGTGCAGCGCCGGGTTGGCGGCGAGCAACGGAAAGTCAGCGCGTGGCGCCAGAGACGTGAGCGACATAGGACCTCTCGAAGACGAACGAACCACGTGCGACCCGGGCTGGGCCTCAGGTGCGACGCGGCCCGACAAACACATCCCCATCGGCGATCTGCACGGGATACGTCCCCAGGGCATCGGTGGAGGGACCGGAGAGCACCGCCCCGGTGCGCACGTCGAAGCGCGCGCCATGCCACGGACACTCGAGCACGCACGGCTCCACCAGGTCGCCGCCGGAGATCGCGAAATCCCGATGCGGACACCGGTCGTCCACCGCGTGCACCGTGTCTCCATCGCGCACCAGACACACCCGACGGCCGTCACCCATCACCACCCCGAGCGGCAGCCCCGTTTCAATCTCGCGAACGGCGGCCGCGCGCATGAACCCGGTCTCGGGGCTCACGCTTCCGTGCTCACCGACGGGACGGCATCGATCGGCCCGTCCTCGAGCGCAGCCTTCAGCGTATGCCACGCCAGCGACGCACACTTCACGCGCACGGGAAACCGCGAGACACCGGAGAACACCACGAGCTGCCCGAGATCCTTGCCGCCGCCGGCGTCCTGCCCGAGCACCAGCGCGTGAAAGCGCTGAAACAGCACCTCCGCCTCCTCACGCGTCTTCCCCTTCACCGCCGCCGTCATGAGCGACGCCGACGCCTTTGAGATCGCGCAGCCATGCCCGGTGAACTTCACGTCGGTGATGACATCATCCGCCACGTGCAGTGCCACGCGGACTTCGTCCCCGCACAGCGGATTCTTGCCGTCCGCCGCCCGGTTGGCACCGTCAAGCGCGCCGAAGTTCCGCGGCTTGCGGTTGTGGTCGAGAATGACGGACTGATACAGCTCTTGTAAGTCTGACAACGAAGTATGGAGTAGGGAGTCGGGGGTAGGGAACAGCATCGGGAGCAACCTCTACTCCCTACTCCTTACCCCGTACTTCGCAGTTAATGGTGCGTAGCACCCGTAAACCGCACCATCGTCAACTGCTCCAGCGCTTCCTTGACCGCCTCGTTCTCGATCGTCTCCAGCACGTCGGCGGCAAAGGCGTACATCAGCAGCTGGCGCGCCAGCAGTTGGCCCACGCCGCGGCTCTTCAGGTAGAACAGCGATGTCTCGTCGATGCGCCCCACCGTGGCGCCGTGGGTGCACTTCACGTCGTCGGCGAAGATCTCGAGCTGCGGCTTGGTGTCGATCTGCGCGTCCTTCGACAGCAGCAGCGTGTTGTTGGTCTGCTTGCCGTCGGTCTTCTGCGCCTCGGGGTGCACGTACACCTTACCGTTGAACACGCCGTGCGACGAATCATCGAGCAAGCCCTTGTAGGCCTCGCGGCTGAAGCAGTTCGGCGCCACATGCTCCACGCGCGTCTGGTGATCGCCGTGCTGCGCACCGCCCAGCATGTACAGCCCGTTCAGCGTGGTGCCGCACCCTTCGCCAGCCAGCACCGTGAACACGTTGCTGCGCGAGAGCGCCGCCCCGGTCTGGAACGTGAACGCCATGAAGTGGCTGTCGCGACCCTGCCGCGCTTCCACGGTCCCCACATGAAACGCCGTGGGCGACTCCCGCTGGATGCGCAGCAGCTGCAGCGTGGCGCCGTCGCTCACCGACACCTCGACCACGGCGTTGGTGAAGTACGACACATCGGCCAGCGCCACATAGCTCTCGATCACCGAAGCCTTGGCATGCCGCTCGGCGATCAGCACGTGACGCGGATGGCTCATCACCCCGGCGCCGTTGGCGTCGGTCACATGCAGGATGTGCACCGGCACGTCGATGACCATCTCCTTCGCCACATGAATCAGCACGCCCTCGCCGGCAAATGCAGCGTTGAGCGCGGTAAAGCCATCGCGGTCGGCCGGAGCCGCCACGCCGAGGTGGCGCGCGAGCAGCTCGGGCTCCTGTTCGGCTGCGGCGGCGAGCGTCATCACGCGCACACCCTCGGGCAGCGCCCCCAGCGACGACAGCGCCGGCGCAAAGCGGCCGTTCAGGAACACGACCAGCGGCCACGTGCCACCGAAGGTGTAGGGCTCGAGCGCGCCCGCGTCGAGCGTGCCCACGCTGCGATCGAGGGCGGACACAAACGGCGTGTTCGCGATCGCCGACACGCTCGTGTAATGCCAGTCTTCGTTGCGCGTGGTCGGGAAGCCCAGACGCGCGAACGCCTCGGCGCCGGCGGCGCGCAACGTGGTGAGCGGGGCAGGGGCGCGGTCGGCCCCCGAGGCGGCGAACGCGCTGGCCTGCTCCTGAAAGCTCACCGTGGGGCTCACAGAAGCGCTCACGCCGCCTCCAACACCCAGTCGTATCCGCGGGCTTCAAGCTCCAGCGCGAGCGACTTGTCGCCCGACTTCACGATGCGGCCACCGGCCAGCACGTGCACGTAATCGGGCACGATGTAGTTGAGCAGACGCTGATAGTGCGTCACCACGATCGCGGCGTTGTCCGGGCGCTTGAGCGCGTTCACGCCGTTCGCCACGATGCGCAGGGCGTCGATGTCGAGACCGGAGTCGGTTTCGTCCAGGATCGACAGCAGCGGCTGCAACACGGCCATCTGCAGGATCTCGTTGCGCTTCTTCTCACCACCCGAGAAGCCCACGTTCACCGAGCGGCTCATCATGCTCACATCCATGTCCACCAGCGTGAGCTTCTCT
>CANHNQ010000028.1 GCA_947462095.1 Gemmatimonadota bacterium | reverse complement strand
TCCACACCGGAGTTTCAGTTTGCCACGACGAACAAGACCAAGACGATCGGCAACTACTGGCCATACGCCACGACGGTGTTCGACTACATCAAGCGGGCGATGCCGTTTGCTGCACCGGGCTCGATGACTGACGACGACGTGTACGCGGTCACGGCGTACTTGCTGTCGGCCAATGCCATCATCCCCGATACGGCCACGCTCGATGCTGCGGCGCTTCGCGCCGTGCGCATGCCGGCGCGCGATCACTTTGTGCCGGACAACCGCAAACCCACCGCCGCCGCCAAATAGTGACACACCGCGCGAAGCGCGCCCCTGCCCCTGCCGTCGCGCATCACCGGCGAGGCATCACGGCGCGCTTCGCGGCGATGCGGGTGGCGGGAGCCGGCGCGTTGGCGTCGTTCCTCGCGGTGCTCGGGCCGGGGCTGCTGGCGGGGCTCTCCGATGACGACCCGGCCGGCATCACCACGTACTCGATTCTCGGTACGGAACACGGCTATCGGCTGCTCTGGATCATTCCGGCGTCCACGATCCTGCTGGTGCAGTTCCACCTCGTGGCGGTCCGCATTGGCGCGGCGACGGGGAAAGGGTTCGTGGCCATTGTGCGCGCGCGCTGGGGACGCGCCTGGGGCTACGCGGCGGTGCTCGGGCTGCTCTTCGCCAACTTCGGCACCATCTGCGCCGAATATGCCGGTGTGGCCGCCGCCGGCTCACTCATCGGGCTGCCGGCGTGGCTCAGCGCGATCGCTGCGGGGACACTGATCACGCTGGTCGTGGTGCTCGGCTCGTTCGCGCGCGTCGAACGCGTGCTGCTGGCCATCTCGGCCACCCTCGCGTTGTACATCGTCGATGGGATTCTTGCCGGCCCGGTGTGGGCGGACGTCGCCGGCGGTGCGCTCGTCCCGCGTATGCCGTTGACCCGCGACGGATGGATCGCGCTGGCGGCATCGCTGGGGACGACACTGGCCCCGTGGGGGCTGGCGTTCATTCAGTCGTACGCGGTCGACAAGAAGATCACGCTCAACTCGCTGCGCTGGGAACGGGTGGATGTGGTCGTCGGCTCGGTGCTCACCGGCGTGGTAGGGCTCGCGATTGCAATCGCCTGTGCGGCCACGCTGCACCGCGCCGGCGTGCATATCGTCGATGCCGGTGATGCGGCGGCGGCGCTGCGTCCGTTGGCGGGATCGTTCGCAACGCTCTTCTTTGGTGTCGGCCTGTTGGGTTCGTCGCTGTTGGCGGCGGCCATCGTGCCGATTGCCACGTCGTACTCCATCGCCGAGGGCGTTGGAGAGCCGGCATCGCTGAGCCTGGACTCCAAGCACTTCCACTGGTTCTACGCGGCATTCGTCGGTCTCACCGTCGCCGGTGTCAGCGTGGTGGCCTTGCCGGGACTACCGCTGATTCCGCTCATCTACAGCAGTCAGGTGTTGAACGCCGCCGTCTTGCCGCTGCACATCGCCGCCTTGCTGCTGTTGGCCGGGAACGCCGAGATTATGGGAGCAGCGCGCTCGTCGTTCCGCGCCCGGGTGCTGGGCTGGATCAGCTTTGCCCTCGTGATGGCGTGTCTCGGCGGCATGGCGTGGAGCTGGATCCGCTAGCGCGGATGCACCAACGGCATCGCGGACTCTTTCTCAGGGAGCGTTATGGGCGGACCGGTGAGCTGGGTGATGGAGATGCAGGTGCAGCCGGGGCGCTCGGACGAGCTCCGCACCCTGATGGAGGAGATGGTATCCAACACCCACGCCAACGAGCCCGGAACGGTGGCGTACGAGTGGTACATGAATGCCGAGGGCAGTACGTGTCATCTGGTGGAGCGCTATGCCGATTCCGCGGCGGCGCTCGCGCACTGCACGACCTTCGGTGCACGATTCGCCGGCCGGTTCATGTCGCTGCTCACCCCGACGCGATGCACCGTATATGGCTCGCCCGACGCGGCGGTGCAGCGTGCGCTCTCGGTGCTGCGCCCCACGTATCTGGGGCAGGCTGCCGGATTCCACCGCTGACGCGCCGTGCGATGCGCCTTTCTCTTGCTTGCATGCTGCTGGGTGTGGTCGTGATGCACACCGGCGCACCCGATGCCGCGGCCCAATCGGTCGCGCCCGACGCACAAGCGGTGCGCGCGGCACGCGCCGCGCAGAACGACGCGATCGCTGCCGGTGATCTCGACGCGGTCACGGCGTTCTGGACCGACGACATCACCGTGCGCCGCGCCCTCGGCGCGCCGGTGTCCGGCCGCGCGGCCGCCCGCGCGGCGTTCGAGCCGCCCGCCGGCGCGCCGGCCTCCGGCGCCGCGGCCACGACGCCGCGGATCGTGTACCGGCGTATCCCGAACGAGGTCGAGGTGAGCGCACAGTGGCCGCTCGCGTTCGAGACCGGTGTGTGGGAAGGACGCGAGGGGACCCCCAATGGCCCCGTTATCATCGGTGGGAAATTCTCGGCGCAGTGGGTGAAGCGCGACGGGCGTTGGCTGATCCGCTCCGAAGTGTTCGTGGCGCTGACGTGTGCGGGGGCTGGCTGTTCGCTCACGGCGGTGCCATAACTCCACGATGAAACGACTCACGCTGACCGTGCTGCTGGCCCTCGGGGCCGCGCTCCTCCCCTCGCCGCTCGCGGCTCAGGCCGCACCGCTGCACAAAGCCGCGCATGGCGAGTTCGTCGTGACGAACTTCACGACCGAGAGCGGCGTCACGTTGCCCGAGGCGCGGATCGTGTACGGCACCTACGGTCGACTCAATGCCGCGCGTGACAACGTGGTGCTGCTGCCGTCGCACTACATGGCCAATCATCATGGCTACGAGTGGCTGATCGGCGAGGGGCTGGCGCTCGATACCGCCACGCTCTTCCTGGTGGCCACGGAGCTGTTCGGGAACGGCGCGTCGTCATCGCCGAGCAATACCCCGGAACCGTTTCATGGGCCGCGGTTTCCGGTGACTACGATCCGCGACAATGTGCAGATCGTTCATCGTCTCCTCACCGAGCAGCTCGGGGTTACGCACCTGCGCGCGGTGATCGGCTTTTCGATGGGGGCGCAGCAGGCGTTTCAGTGGGCGGTGAGTTATCCCGCCTTTGCCGATCGCATCGTGGCCACGTCGGGTACGGCGAAGACCTACGGACACGGCATCATGCGCCTCGAGGGGCAGATCGCCGCGATCACCGCCGACCCTTCGTTCAACAACGGTGACTATACGGCGCCGCCGAAGGCGGGTCTGGAAGCGTTCGGCATGGTGTGGGCGGCGTGGCTGTACTCGCAGGAATGGTGGCGTAAGGAACTGTGGCGGGGCAGTGCGCGTCCGGGCACGACGTTCGATCAGTTCGTACGGTCATGGCGCACGCGGTTCTCGGCCGATGCGAACAACTACATCCTGCAGGCCCACACGTGGGAACGGCACGATGTCGGCACGACGCCGGGCTTCAACGGTGACACCGAGCAGGCGCTGCGGTCGATCACGGTGCCCGTGCTGTACATGCCGTCGGAAACCGACCTGTATTTCCCGGTCGGCGATGCGCGGTACGAAGCCCAGTTCATCCCGAAGGTGCAGCTGGTCCCGATCCCGTCGCTGTGGGGGCATCCCGCCGGCGCGGCGGCGAACCCCGAGGACAAACGGTTCCTCAACGAAACGATCGCGACGTTCCTGGCCGGCGGTGTGATCGCCCCCGCTCGGCGTCCGTAGTCGCGCGCGCTGCGCGTTGTGAGGGAATCGCTGGTTGCGGGGGGACGAACGCGGTCCCACCGTTCTTGGTACGATGCATAGCAGATTGTGGCGCCCCTTGGGCGCCTTCGCGGCCGTCGTTGCGCTGATCGGTGCCGGAACGGCCACGCTCGGCGGCTCACCGACGTCAGTGACGCGGCCGTCGCGCCGGTCGGCACCGGTCACGCACGATCCGATCGCGCGGCTGCAGGCGCAGATCGATGCCGGCGAGGTGGTCATGGCCCACGACTCGCTCCTGGGCTACCTGCCGGCGGTGCTCACGGCGCTGCACATCCCTGTGTCGTCGCAGGGGCTCGTGTTCTCGCGCACCAGCCTGCAGACCGACAAGATCACGCCGTGGTCGCCGCGTGCGATCTACTTCAACGACGATGCGTACATCGGCTACGTGCAGGAGAGCACGTTTCTCGAGGTCGCGGCGGTCGATCCGGTGCGCGGCGCGGTGTTTTATACGTTGAGTCAGGAGCCCCGTGCCCGTCCCGTGTTCTCGCGCGAGACAACCACCTGCCTCATGTGTCACCAGTCGCGCTCGGCGACCGGAGGCGTGCCGGGGTTTATGGTGATCTCGACACTCACCGATCGGTACGGCTATCCCGTCGTGGGCGTGCATGAGGGCAGCACCACCGACGCCACCCCAATGACGCAGCGCTTTGCGGGCTGGTATGTGACCGGGTCGGCCGGTCCCGCCGGACATGCCGGCAACGTGTACTCGCCGAAGTTGGCGCACGAGATCACCGACAAGCCGGCGTATCGCGCGCAGCTCAACATGAACGCGGAAAGTGCGCGCACCGATCTCACCGGCAAGTTCGATTCCGCGCCATACCTCTCGGCGCACAGCGACATTGTGGCGCTGATGGTGCTCGTGCACCAGACCGTCGTACATAACCTCATCACGGCCGTGCACGAATCGGCGCCCGATGCAGTGCTCGAAGACTCGATGTCGCGCGTGAGTGGCCGCGACACCACGGCGCGTATGCAGCTGGGCGGCGGGCCCGCTGCCCGGTTGCGCCGCGACGTGGAGAAGCTGGTGCGCGCGATGTTGTTTGTCGGCGAGGCTACCTTGGATGGCCCGGTGACGGGTACCACCACCTACGCGCAGGACTTCGTGCAAGCGGGGCCGCGTGATGCGAAGGGCCGGTCGTTGCGGGATCTCGATCTCGAGACGCGCCTCTTCCGGTATCCGCTGAGCTTCCTGATCTATTCCGACAGCTTCAATGCACTGCCTGATCTGGCCAAGCGCGAAGTCTATCGGCAGCTGCGCGACGTGCTAACCGGTGCCGATGCGAGTACGGAGTTCAAGCAGCTGCACGCGAGTGATCGCGCCGCCATTCTGGAGATCCTGCACGCAACGAAGCCCGACTTTCCGCGCTAGAGCCGCAGCGCGACGGTGGCCGCGTCAGTGCGTGAGCCCGTACACCACGTAGTTCGTCGCGAACTTGTACGCCTCGTTGGAGAAGTTCACGGGATACCAGCCTTCTCCCGACCACTCCATGTAGTCGCCGATGTCGTTGTTGTAGTTGATGATCACCTGGAGCCGCTTCGTGGGGTCGTTGTCCTCGTAGATGCCGAGGTACTCCGCCTTTGCCAGCGGCGTGGCTGGGTGGGTCATCCCGTCGAGCGTCTTGATGTGGAAGAACGTATTGAAGATCGGGTGTGACACGTCCATCGGCATGATACGCGCGTTCGGCAGGACGGCCATCATGGCCTGCTCGAACACATCCCACTGCCGGTCGAAATAGAAGTCGTCGACGATCAGGAAGCCGCCCTTCTGAATCCAGCGACGGAGCGCTTCCGCTTCCTGCGGCGTGGGATACCAGTAGCCCGGCTCCGTGAGATATGCGATCGGATAGTGACCGAGCGCCGGATCGTCGAGCACGTGCACATTGCTGCCCTTCTTGTGCAGCCGCAGCGTGGAGAGATCGCCCAGGATGGTCATGAAGTTGCGCTCCATCTGCGGATAGTCCGCACTCCAGGCCATGCGATAGCCCTGCGTATAGCGCAGCCGCACAAACGTGTAGCGCCCGTCGTACGGCACGTTCGGTTCGATCCTGAAGCGCTGCCGTTGCGACCACGCGATCGGCGCCGCGATCAGCAGCAGTGCGAGTGTAAAGAGCGCGGAACGGACCGACGGACGGAACCGCGGGAATAGGGTCACGCTGCCTCACGCTGTCGTGGCCAAGGGAGATGGGTAACTTGTGTGCGGTCCCCCGCTTCGGCTACCTCCCCTTCCTGTTCCCGTATGCCACGCGCGCACCTCCGATATGCGGCCCTGTTGGCGCTCACGTTCATGGTGGCGCAGTCCGGCGACGGCTTCGGTCCAGGCGCCCGCGTGCTGCTGGATGCTCACAATGCCTACCCCGAGCGGGGCCAGTGGAGCACCCGCCTCCACGAGGCGCTCGCCACCGGACTGCCTGTCGCGATCGAACAGGATCTGCACTGGCAGACCGCTGGCGCGGCCGGGCCGGTATCCGTGGTGGCGCACGACGATGATGCGCTGGATGGGGCCCCCACGCTGGATGCACATTTCTTCGCGACGATCCGTCCCGTGATGGAGCGCGCGCTCGCCGAGAACCGGCGTGACACGTGGCCGCTGATCACGCTCAATCTCGACTTCAAGGACAACACCCCCGCACATCTCGACGCCGTGTGGGCGCTGCTGGGGAAGTACGAGGCGTGGCTCACCACCGCGCCGCGCACCGCGACACCGGCCGCCCCCGCCCCGTTTCGCGTGGGGCCGCTGTTGGTGCTGACCGGCTCCGATACGGCGCAGCGCCGCCGTTTTCACGATGACGTGCCCGTGGGGGCCTCGCTGCGCGCCTTCGGCGCGATGGCACCCGTGCCGGTACGTGGCGCGACGAAAGCGTTGCGGGCGCGGCGCGCCATTCGGATGACCCCCGCCCAGCACATCGAGGCGCGCGCCGACAACTACGCGCGATGGGTGAACTTTCCGTGGAGCGTGATCGAGGCGGGCGGTCAGGCGACCGCTGGTGCGTGGGTGCCGGCCGATTCCATCCGACTGCACGCGTTTGTGCGGCGGGCACACGCGCAGGGCTTCTGGATCCGCTTCTACACGCTCGACGGATTCGCTGCCGACCAGGACCGCGGGTTTACCGCCGCGTATAACTTCGGATCACGCGCCGCGGCGGCGGCCCGCTGGCGCGCCACGATCGCGACTGGTGTCGACTTCGTGGCGACGGATCAGTACGCCGACTTCATGGCGTTGCGGCGCTAGCGCCGCCGCCGAACATCGCACCGTCGGGGAATCACCCGACACAGCCGGGCGATTTCCCGATGCACGGCTGTGTCGGTCTGCGCGATGATCAGCAGATGGACCGTCGCCGATTCATCGCCCACGCCAGCGTCGCGGGACTCGTCACGCTTGCTTCTCACCCAGCGGTCGCCGCCATGCCCACCGCCGCCGGCCGTCTGCGCCGCGCGCTCGGTCTGCCGGAGCTGCCGCCGCGATTTAAGCGGGCGCCGCTGCGGATGCCGGCCAGCGTGTCCGCCGACGGCCTCACGCTTCGGGCCGCCGCCCGCCGTGTCGAGATTGCACCGGGGGTCGCCGTGGAGGCGTGGAGCCCGGGCGACGGTCCGGTGGGGCCGACGATTCGCGTGCGCACCGGCGACTCGGCACGGATCACCCTCGCGAATGCGTTGAGCGAGCCGACGATCCTGCACTGGCATGGCCTGCGCGTCCCCGAGATGGCCGATGGACATCCGCGTCTCGCGATACCGACCGGCGCCACCTACCAGTATGAGTTCCCGGTGATCGATCGCGCCGGCACCTACTGGTATCATGCCCATCCGCATCATCGCACCGGCGTGCAGGTCTATCGCGGCATGGCCGGTCTGCTCGTGATCGGCGATGCGGCGGAGGATGCGCTGGGGTTGCCGGAGGGCGAGCACGAATTGCCGCTGTTCATTCAGGACCGAAGGCTCGCGGCCGATAGCACATTCGCGTACGAGCCCGCGATGCATGAACAGATGGAAGGCTTCTTCGGCGACGCGGTGTTCGCGAACGGCATTCGTCTGCCGTCGAAATCGGTCGAGACGACGACGTACCGCGTACGCGTGGTGAACGGGACCACGTCGCGCATCCTGCGCCTCGCGTTGTCGAACGGGCAGCCGTTCACGCTGATCGGCAACGACGGCGGCCTGCTGCCCGCACCGGCAACGCTCACGCATATCGACATGGGCACGGGCGAGCGCGTTGACCTCCTGATCGACTTCGGCACCGTCGCGGTGGGTTCACGCGTGATGCTGATGTCGGCGGCGTTCGAGTCGCCCGCGCGCATGGGCGGCATGAGCATGGGCCGCGGGATGGGTGGCGGCATGGGCATGGGGCGCATGGGCGCCGGCGGCGTGGCACAGGGGGCCGCGATGGCGCTCGTGGAGTTCACCGTCGACCGCGCGGTCACGCCGGTGTCGTGGAAGCCGCGCCCGCTTCCGCGCCTTGTCACACCCGATCCGCGCACGGCGAAGCGCACCCGCACGTTTCAGTTCAACAGCGCGATGATGCAGCACACCATCAACGGGCGCGAGTTCGACATGGAGCGCATCGACGAAACCGTGCGCTTCGGCGATACCGAAGTGTGGACGTTCGTGAACGACAGCCCGTTTCCACATCCCGTCCACATGCACGAAGTGCAGTTCCGCGTCGTCGAACGTATCGGTGGCCGCGCCCGCATCATGCCGTGGGAGCGCGGCCTCAAGGACACCGTCCTCGTGTACCCCGGCGAGCGCGTGTCGGTGGCCGCCACCTTCGACAGCTACCGCGGACGCTTCCTCATGCACTGCCACAACATGGTGCATGAGGACATGGGCATGATGATGAACTACGCGATCGCGTAGTCCCGTTATGCCGGCGTAATGTGCCTGAGCGTGATCTCGGCGAGTGAGCGGGTGCCGCTCTGCTTCATCGCGACTTCGAATTCCTTGCGGAGGATGCCGAGCACGGCCTCGACCCCCTCCTGCCCGAAGGCGCCGAGCCCCCACACGTAGGGGCGGCCGATGCCGATGGAGGTGGCACCCAGGGCCATCGCCTTGAACACGTCCGTGCCGCGGCGGAATCCGCCGTCGCAGATCACGGGGATGCGACGTTGGGTGCCGAGCAGCACCTCCGGCAGCGACGTGATCGTGGCGCGATGCGAGTTCTCGGCGCGACCGCCGTGATTGGACACAAACAGGCCGTCCACGCCGTGCTGCACGGCGAGCTCTGCGTCGTCCGCGGTCACGATGCCCTTGATCAGCACCTTCATGCTGGTGGACTGTTTCAGGCGATCGATGAACTCCCAGGTGGGCGTTCCCACCTCTGGAATCGGTGTCGCCTTCTCATAGCCCACCAGATTCGGCTTGCGCCGGTTGTCACGGTCATCCACCCGGCCGCTCACCCCCGGCAGCGGCGCACCGCCCAGATGGCACTTGGTGCAGGTGCGCGTGTCCTTTCGCGCTTCGCGGATCATGGTTTCGCGATTGCTGCCGCCCAGTAGATCCACGGTGAAGACGATGGCCGGTGCCCCCGCCTTCTCGACGCGCTTCACCATCTGCCGGGTGATGGCCCAGTCGGACTGGTGATACAGCTGGAACCACACCGGCCCGCCGCGCGCCTCGATGGCGTCTTCGATGGACGTGGTGGCCACGGTGGAGAGCACCATGAGGTGATCCTTGGCCTTGGCGGCCCGCGCGGTGGCGATCTCGCCGAGCGGGTGGAACGCCTTCTGGCTGCCCAGCGGGTTGACCACGATCGGCGTGGGGTACGTGGTGCCGAACCAGTTCACGCGGGTATCGAGCCGGCTCACGTCGATGAGGCGCCGTGGGCGCATCGCCCAGCGGTCGAAGCCCTGACGGTTCGCCTGGATGGTGGCGTCGTCATCGGTGCCGGTGGCCAGATAGCCCCAGTGGGCCACGGGGATGTTCTGCTTCGCGACGGGCTCGAAGTCGAACACGTCGAGGGCCTCGCCGGCGGTGCGGATCTGCTGCGCGAGCTGCAGGGCCCTGTCGTCGAGGCGCGTGCGCGCCCCGTCGCTGGCGTGCAGCAGGCGGGTGAACACGGATTCGTCGAGTCCGGCGGCGGCCAGCAGCGGACTGCCCGCCAGAAACGTAAGAAAGTGACGGCGTGAGGGGTCGATGGACATGCCGAAAAAGGCACTCATGCCGCGCCATTGTCCAGCGCCGTAGATTGCCAATACCACGCCTTTTCCACCTGCAGCTCCTCTTCCCGTGCCTTTCTTGTCCGCACCGCGGAACCGCATGCTTCGTACGTCCGAAACCGTGATGGCTCTCGTCACGGCCATCACCCTCGTCGCGACCGCCACGACGGCGTACGCGCAGGTCACGCCGCCGGCGGGAACTCCGGTGCGCCTCGATGCCGCCGTGGCCGATTCGTTTGCCCGCGCGGCCCGCGCCCGTCCCCGCCCGTCGTTCAGCACGCTGCGCGTGACGACGGCGCCCACGATCGACGGCAAGCTCGATGAAGCGATGTGGTCGCAGGGCACGCCGATCCGTGATTTCGTGCAGCGCGAGCTCAACGAGGGCGTCCCCGCCTCCGAGCGCACGGAAGTGCGACTGGCCACCGATGGCGTGAACCTCTATATCGGCGCGCGCATGTATGACCGCGAGCCGCATCTGATCGTGCCCGGCGAAAAAATCCGCGACGTGCAGCTGGCCAACAGTGATCACATCGCCTTCGTGTTCGACACGTACCACGACAACCAAAACGGCTTCGTGTTCGCCACGACGCCCGCCGGTGTGGAGTACGACGGGCAGGTGATTCGTGAAGGCGAGGGCGGAGGCGCACAGGTGGCCGGCCAGAACCGCATGCAGGCCGGCGGCATGGGCGGCTTCAACGTGAACTGGGACGCCAGCTGGACGGTGTCCACCACGGTCGACTCACTCGGGTGGACGGCGGAGTTCCGCATCCCGTTCTCGACGCTGCGCTATCAGTCTGGCAGCGCCGAGCAGACGTGGGGCATGAACGTCTCGCGCAACATCCGTCGCAAGAACGAGGAGCTGTATTGGGCCTTCATTCCGCGGCAGTTCAACCTGTACCGCCTGTCGATCGCCGGGAATCTGTCCAACCTCACGCTGCCGGTGCGCCGCATTCGCACGGTCACGCCCTATGTGCTCACGTCGTCGCAGGAGCGCTGGACGAGCGGCGTCAAGCAGGAGAGCAAGCGCCCCACGGAGTTCGGCGGTGAACTCAAGTACGGCGTCACGCCGGCGCTCACGCTCGACCTCACGGTCAATACCGACTTCGCGCAGGTCGAGGTCGATGACCAGCGCGTGAATCTCCCGCGCTTCCCGATCTTCTTCCCGGAAAAGCGTCCGTTCTTCCTCGAGAATGCGGGCGTATTCTCGGCGGGCACGCCGCAGGCGGTCGATCTATTCTTCACGCGCCGCATCGGCATTTCCGACAACGGCACGCCACAGCCCATTCTTGGCGGCGGTCGTCTGTCGGGACGCGTGGGCGGCACCACGGTCGGCTTGCTGCAGATGGTCACGGACGCCTCCGATGCGCAGAGCTCGGGACAGTCCTTCACGGTGGGACGCGCCACACGCGAGCTCTCGGCGCGATCGCGCGTGGGCGCCATGGTGGTGCAGCGCATGTCCACGGAGGACGGCGGCGACGTGAACCGTACCTTCGCCGTGGACAGCCGCATCGGACTCGGCCAGCGCTGGACGAGCGACCTCTGGGCGGCGCGCACCACGACCCGTGATCTCACCGGCGATGCCAACGCCTTCAGCGGGCGCATCGCGTATCAGACCAACGTGTGGAACCATAATGCACGGATTGCGCAGATCGGTGAGGACTTCAATCCGGAAGTCGGCTTCATGAGCCGTCCGGGTGGCTACCGTGCGTACGACGTGTCGCTCATGCGTCTGGTGCGCAAGCCGGAGTGGGCCTGGTTCCGGCAGTGGAATCCGCATGTGAGTTACCGCAGCGCCTACGGCATCAACGACGGGTTCTATCAGTCGGGCTACTGGCACATCGACCTCACCGAGATCGAACTGGCGAACAGCACGAAGTTCGGCCCGGAATACAACATCTCGCACGAAGGGCTGCAGGCGCCGTTCACGATCGCGACCGGTGTGGTGATCCCCGCTGGTCAGTATGACTGGGGCACGTTCGGCTGGGACTACACGACCGATCCCAGCGAAAACATTTCCGCCACGGGCCGCTTCGACGTGGGGCAGTTCTGGACCGGCCGTCGCAGCGGCGGCAGTGGGACGATCACGGTGCGTCGCGGTGCCACGTTCTCCGGTTCGTTTACCGCCGACTACAACGACGTGCGGCTGCCGCAAGGAAATTTCATTCGCTCACTCGAAGCCGTACGCCTGAACTACTTCTTCACGCCGCGCGTGTTCGTGCAGACGCTGACGCAGTACAACAATCAGCAGGCGATCTTCTCGTCGAACGTGCGGTTCGGCTGGCTGAACACAGCGGGAACTGGATTGTTCATCGTGCTGAATGACGGACGCGCGGCGAACAGCTTCTTCGACCTGGGCGCACCACAGCAACGCTCGGTGTTCCTGAAGTTTACGCGCCAGTTCGGCACGGGCGGTTGATCGGCAGCCATAGCGAAAGCGCCCGCGATAGCGGATCTTCCTCGTTCGCAGACATGCCACTTCTTTCGTTGCCCATTATGAACGTTTTCGACGCCATTTCCGGCCGCCGCTCCATCCGCAAGTTCACCGACCGCACGCCCACGCAGGCGGAACTGGAGCAGCTGCTGCAGGCCGCCGTCCTGGCGCCGATCCATCGTCTCACGAATCCGTGGCGCTTCTACGTGCTCGGCCCTGAGGCCCGCGCGGCGTACGGTCTCGCCCTGGGTAACCGGAAGGCGAAGAAAGCCACCGACGACGCGCAGGCCGAGACGATCCGTCGCAGCACCAGCGATGAACATCGCGCACAGCCGTGCATGCTGTTGGTGGCGATGGTGCTTAACGAGAACGCTGAAATTCGCGAAGAAGACTATGCATCCACGATGATGGCCACGCAGAACATCTGTCTCGCGGCGACCGCCATCGGACTTGGCACGCACATCCGTTCCGGCGCGATCATGGACGACCCGGCCGCGCGCGCCGCGGGTGGTGTGCCCGAGGGCGAGCGTATCATCGCTGTGCTGACGGTCGGTGAGCCGATGGAAACGCCCGAGGCCAAGCCGCGTCGCGCGGCGGCCGAGGTGACGCACTGGCGCGACTGATCTGTCGCTGATCGGGGCGTGCTGGCAAGATCGCGAACAGCCAGAACACGGATGACACGGATCACACCGAAACAACACGGATAAGCAGTGTGCACATCCAAGGATGGTGCCCGCCGACGGTCCAAGCTTTTGCTTATCCGTGTTGGTTCCGTCCATCGGTGTGATCCGTGTGCTGGCTGTTTGAACGCTCGCCGGATCACAACAAAAAAGGCCAGCGCACACCCCGCGCTGGCCTTTCGATCACACAGTACCGCCAGCGCCTACATCCGGCCCAGCACCCACCCCGGCAGCACGGCCAGTGCCAGCGTGCCCACCAGACACAGCACACCCGCCGCGCGCGCCATACCGCCAGCACGCTGCTCAGTCGGCGCCGCTTCACCGGCGGTCATGAACAGCAGCTGGATCACGCGCAGGTAGAAGTAGATGCCAAGGTAGCTGCCCACGAGGCCGAGCACGGCGTACGTGGTGTATCCCGCCGCCACGACGTTCTTGAAGATCAGGAACTTGGCCGCGAACCCCGGAAATGGCGGCAGGCCGGCCAGCGACAGCATCGCGATGGCGATCATCACGGCCGCGAACGGATTGCGATGATACAGCCCCTTGAGCGCGTCGAGTGAGTCGCGCTGCTCATCGGCATCGTTCTGCGGCATGACCGCGAACGCCAGCAGGTTCACCACGGAGTAGGCGATCACGTAGAAGAGCACGGCCTGCAGGCGTCCCTGGGCATCACCCAGAAACCCGTAGAACAGATAGCCGGCGTGGGCGATCGACGAATACGCGATCATGCGACGGAAGCTCTGCTGCTTGATCGCGGCCAGGTTGCCCCACACGATCGACACCAGCGGGAGCACCAGCAGCAGATCGACCAGCGGCCCGGAGGCATTTGCCCCACTGAACAGGCGCACCGCGGCCAGCAGCACCGCCCCCTTGGTGAGGGTGGCCATGTAGGCCGTGACCGGGATGCTGGCGCCCTCATACGTATCGGGCGCCCAGGCATGGAACGGCACCACGGCGGCCTTGAGGAACAGTGCCAGCAGCACCAGCACCACCGCCGTGCGCGTCATGAACTCGCCCGACGCCAGCGCCGGTCCGAAATCACTGACGTTCATGGAGCCGGTCGCCCCGTACAGCAGCGACACGCCCATCAGGAACGTGGCCGAGGCGGCGCCGCTGAGCACGAGGTACTTGAACGCCGCTTCGGCGCTCTGCGGGCGACGGAAGGCCAGCAGCACGAGCGCGTACACCGGCATCGCGAGCAGTTCGAGGCCGAGGAACATCACGAGGAAGCTGTCGGCCGACGGCAACAGGCACAGCCCGTACAGCGACGACAGCAGCAGGATGGAGAACTCACCGTCGCTGAAGTCGGTCCGCGACATGAGCAGCACCGGCACGGCCAGGGCCAGCAGCGCCCCCTTGGCCAGCAGCACCGCCGGGGTGACGGAGAACTGTCCAGCAAACGGTGCGGCCATGTACTGCGCGTTCGACAGCCAGAATGCGGCGGCCGACGATGCGATCACCGCGCCCAGCGCGACCCACAGCGCCGACCGCGACCCGCGTCCCAGGATGGCCATCACGATCAGCAGCACGATGCCGCCGAGCAGGAGATGCTCGGGGAGCATCGCCATCAACGCGTCCTGTGTATTCATCGCGGTGTTCACGGCGTCACCCCCGCCGACGCGGCAGGAGCCCGGGACGTGGTCACCAGCGACTGGTACGACTTCGCCGCCAGTTCGGTCTTCTGCAAGGCACCGTCCGGGAAGAGGCCGAGCGCGAACACGGCGATCGTGAGCACGCCGAGGATGCTCTTCTCCCGCAGCGACAGGTCGAGCAACGGATGGTCCGGCGAATGGTGCGGCGCTTTCACTTCGCCGAACAGGAAGGTGAGGGCGAAGCGCAGCATGTACATCGCGCCCAGCACCACGCCTGTCACCGCGACCGCGGCGAGCACCAGTGGCAGGTTGTTCCCGTCGAGATGCGCCGGCCATGCCGCCGTAAAGGCGCCCATGAGCGCCAGGAACTCACCGGTGAATCCGCTGGTGGTGGGTAGTCCCACTGAGGCCAGCGTAAAGATCATGAAGAACACCGAGTACACGGGCAGCAGGCGGGCCAGGCCGCCATACGCCGCGAGGTCGCGCGTGTGACAGCGATCGTAGATCATGCCGACCAGCAGGAACAGGCCGGCCGCCACCAGTCCGTGGCTCACCATCTGGAAGATCGCGCCCTGAATGCCCACCAACTCGAGGCTGAGCAACCCGAGCATCACGTAGCCCAGATGGCTGATTGAGGAGTAGGCGATGATCTTCTTGATGTCGGTCTGCACGAGCGCGAGACACGCCCCGTACACGATGCTGACCACGGCCAGCGTCATCAGCAGCGGCGTGAAGGCGCGCGCGGCGTCGGGAAACAGCGGGAAGCCGAGCTTCATGAAGCCGTACGTGCCCATCTTGAGCAGCACACCGGCCAGAATGACCGAGCCCGCGGTGGGCGCTTCCACGTGCGCGTCGGGGAGCCAGGTGTGCAGCGGCACCATCGGCACCTTGATCGCGAACGACAGCGCGAAGGCGCCCAGCAGGATGGTCTGTACCGACAGCGGCAGTTGCGTCTGATACAGGTCAGCGAACGCGAACGACAGCACGCCGCTGCTCTGCTGCATGGCGTGCACCAGGTAGATCACCGCCGCCAGCATCAGAATGCTGCCGAACGCAGTATACAGCACGAACTTGAGCGTGGCGTACACGCGTCGCGCGCCGCCCCACATGCCGATGATCAGGAACATCGGGATCAGCATCGCTTCCCAGAACAGATAGAACAGGAAGAGATCCTGCGCCACGAAAGCGCCCATCATGGCGAACTGCAGCAGCAGCACCATGCCGTGAAAGAGTGGCACGTCCTTCTTGATCGATGTCCACGCGCCGAGCACGACGATCGGCCCCAGGAACGCCGTGAGCAGCACGAGCAGGATGTTGAAGCCATCGAGCCCGATCAGGTACGACACGCCCCACTGCGCGATCCACGGCAGCTGCGTGGCGAACTGCAGCCCCGCCGCGGTCGCATCGAACTGGAGATACAGCACCGTGGTCAGCGCGAACTGCACCGTCATCACGGCGGCGCTGATCGTGCGCGCCAAGCCGTCGTTCGCACGCGCCAACAGCAGCACCAGTCCCACGCCGACGATCGGCAGCCACAACACGAGATTCAGCAGCATCGGTCCCATCGTGAACTCAGACATGACGCCAGCTCCAGAGCAAAGCGCCCACGATGCCGACCATCACCAACAACGCGTACAGGTGCAGGCTGCCGGTCTGTACGCGGCTCAACACACCCGCGGTGCGCTGGGCCAGCGAGGCCAGCCCGTTCAACGAGCCATCCAGAAGCATCTTGTCACTGCCACGCAACAGCACCACCTCGGAGAACCAGGCCAGCGGCTTCACGATCACGCGCTCGTACAGTTCGTCGACGAAATACTTGCCCGACAGCAGCCGGTGGATCGGCAGCATCGCCTGCTTGATGCCTTCCGGGCGCGACGCCGGACCGCCGAACATGAACACCGCGAGCCCGAGTCCGGCAAAGGCCAGCCCGATCGAGATGTACAGCAACGTGTGCTCGTAGTGCTCGAGACTTTCCACGATCGGCGGCAGGGGAATCTGCGGCTCGAGGAAGTGCGGAATCGCGATATACCCGCCGCCCGCCGACAACAACGCCAGCAGCATCAGCACGCCGGTCATGGAGATCGGCGATTCATGCACATGGTGCTCCACCTCATGACTCATGCGCGAGGCGCCCATGAACGTGAGCCACAACAGGCGGAACATGTAGAACGCCGTCATCAGCGCGGTCAGCGCGGCCATGCCCCACAGCCACGGCGCGCCGCCCTTCGCACTGGCGAAGGCGTACCAGAGGATTTCGTCCTTCGAGAAGAAGCCGGCGAGTCCCGGAATGCCGGCGATCGCGGCCGTCGCGATGGCGAACGTCCAGAAGGTGAGCGGAATCTTGCTGCGCAGGCCGCCCATCTTACGGATGTCCTGCTCGCCGCCGAGCGCGTGAATCACGCTGCCCGCGCCGAGGAACAGGCAGGCCTTGAAGAAGGCATGCGTAACCACGTGGAAGATCGCCACGCCGTACGCACCAACACCGAGCGCCAGGAACATGAAGCCCAGCTGCGACACGGTGGAGTAGGCGAGCACCTTCTTGATGTCGGTCTGCACCAGCGCCACCGTGGCGGCGAAGAACGCCGTGAGCACGCCGACGATCGCGATGACCTGCGACGCCTCGGGCGCCATCATATAAATGCCCGACATGCGCGCCGTGAGATACACACCGGCCGTGACCATGGTGGCGGCGTGGATCAGCGCCGACACCGGCGTCGGGCCGGCCATGGCGTCGGGGAGCCACACGTACAGCGGAATCTGCGCCGACTTGCCGGTGGCACCCACGAACAGCAGCAGCCCCACCAGGCTGGCCGGCACCAGCAGCGCGGCGCCGGTGCCGCTCACGAACGCGCTGTTGATCGTGTCCATGTCGAGCGTGCCGAAGGCGCGATACAACAGGAACATCCCCAGCAGGAAGCCGGCGTCACCGATACGGTTCGTGATGAACGCCTTGCGGCCCGCCTTCGCATTGGTGAGATCGTCGAACCAGAAGCCGATCAGCAGGTACGAGGCCAGGCCCACGCCTTCCCAGCCCACGAACAGCACGAGCATGGAGCGGCCGAGCACCAGCAGCAGCATGAAGAACAGGAAGAGATTCAGGTACGCGAAGAAGCGTCCGAAGCTCTTGTCGCCGTGCATGTAGCCGGTGGAATAGATGTGGATCACCGATCCGACACCCGTGACCACCAGCGTCATGATCGCGCTGAGGCGATCGAAGTAGAACGCGATCTCGAACGACGACGTGCCGATGAGGGCCCAGCGATAGAGCGGCTCGACGATCGGCGCGTACCCACCGGCCTGCAGGTCGAAAAACGCCTTGATCGTGAGCGCGAACGCCGCGATCGGAAAGGCAGAACCGACCAGGCCGGCGGTGCGCTCATTGGCGCGATGGCCACCGAGCGCCGTGGCGAAGAAGCCGTTCAGCAAGAAACCGACAAGCGGCAGCAGGGCGATGAGCGCCAGCGTATGGGGCATGCGGCTCAACCCGTGAGATCAGCGTAACGATCGATGTCCATCGAGCGCTTGAAGCGCACGAGCAGCAGGACGATCGGAATGGCCAGCGCAATTTCCGCGGTGGCAACGACGAACACCAGGAACACCAGGACCGCGCCGGCGGCGTCGCCGCGTTGCTGCGAGAAGGTGACCAGGCTGAGGTTCACACCGTTCAGCATGAGCTCCATGCACATCAGCATCACGAGCGCATTGCGACGCACGATCACGCCCAGCAGACCAAGCGAGAAGAGCGCTCCGGAGAGCACGAGCAGCAGGTGCACCTTATCCATCGGTCCGTCCCTGGAGCGTGCCGTGCACGCGCCGGCTCACCCTGATCACGGCCAAGGCGGCCACGATCGCCGCCACCAGAAACACCGACGTGAGTTCGAACTCCAGCCAGTACTGCGACAGGAACGCCGTCGAGAACTGCGTGAGGCTGAACGCGGAGGCGCCCGGTGCCGTGAGCACCTCCGCGCTGCTGCGGTAGACGCTGATGCCGAGGACACCCACCAGCGCGGCAAAGGCGACCACGCCGGGTACGAGCCAGCGCGAGTACACGGCACTCCCGGGCGCCTCGCGGACCTCGAGCAGCATGATCACGTACACCATGAACACCATCACCGCGCCCACGTAGATCAGCACCTGGAAGGCGGCGATGAAGTGCACGCCGAGCAATCCATAGATGCCGCCCAGCATGATCATCGTGGTGATCAGCGCGAGCGCCACGCGCATGGGTTCACGCATGACGAGCATAAGCGCGGCCGATGCGAGCGCGATCGCGCCCAGCAGGCCCAGAATCAGTGTGTCGATGACTCGCGCCCTCGCAGAATGCTGTCGCTGACCGTCAGGGCGACCGGCTTCGGTGGATACGGCTTGAGCACGTCCTGCTTCGGATTCCAGGTCAGCATCTCGTCCATCGTGAGCCACATGTTGTAGCGATCCCCCGACACGAGATCGGGGACGTCCTGTTCCATGCGGATGGCGTCTTCCGGACAGGCTTCGACGCACAGGCCGCAGAACACGCAGCGTGAATAGTCGATCTCGAAACGGATCGGCGACTTCGGGTGCGCCGGATCGTTGATGTCGAAGCCGGCTTCAATCTCGATCACCTTGGCGGGGCACACGGTCGCACACATGTTGCACGCGATACACTGCGGCGACCCGTCGGGGCGCTGCGTGAGGATGTGCTTACCGCGGTTGGCCGGGGCGAAGTCCGCGCGCTTTTCTTCGGGATAGTACGTGGTGATGGCACCGCGACGGCCCGTGATCCACTTGCCCATGTTGCGCAGGAAGATCCCGGTCGTGATCGCCAGTCCGCGCAGCACCTCGGGGAGGTAGGCCTTCTCCCACCACGTCATGGTGGGCTCGTTCCAGTACTGCTTGCGCGCGTACTTCACCGTGCGCACCACAGGCGTCGTCGGAGGCTTCACGGGCGTGGTCACTTGGCACCGTCCAGCAGCCACATGGCTACGGCCGTCACCACCAGATTCGCCAGCGACAGCGGCAGCAGCATCTTCCATGCGAACGACAGCATCTGGTCGTACCGGAAACGGGGCAGTGACCAGCGGATCTGGATCTGGACCACGCACATCAGGAAGACCTTGGCCAGGAAACCGAGCATCTGCAGCGGCACCACCAGTCCGTGGCTGAGCGCCACCGCATGGCCGCCGGGGAACAGGAAGCCGGCGTCGCTCATGAACGGGAGGTTGTATCCGCCCAGAAACAGCGTGGTGAACAACGCCCCCACGATGGCGATCTGAATAAACTCGGCGAACATGAAGAGACCCATCTTCATGGCGCTGTATTCGGTGTAATACCCGGCCACCAGCTCCGACTCCGCCTCGGGCAGGTCGAAGGGGATTCGCTTGTTCTCGGCGATCGCTGCCGTGAGAAACAGGAACGCGGCGAAGGGCTGCAGGAACACCCCCCATCGCGGCAGGACGCCCAGCATCACGCCAGACTGCTGCCGCACGATCGCGCCGAGATCCACCGTGCCGTAGAGCAGGATCAGCCCCATGACGGTGAGGGCCATGACCAGCTCGTACGAAATCATCTGCGAACCGGCCCGCAGCCCGCCCAGGAGCGAGAACTTGTTCTCGGAGCTCCATCCGGCGAGCATGGTGCCGATGATCGTGAGCCCGCTGAAGGCGAAGACGATCAGGATGCCGGCGTCAAGCTGCGCGATCTGCAGCGGATACGTGCGCCCGCCGAACCACGACGCCAGCGACGGAAACAGCTGCGCGGGATCGAGCGTGCCGCCGAACGGGATCACGGCGAACACCAGGAGCACCGGCGCGAACACGATGAACGGCGCCAGGAAGTAGCCCAGCGCATCGTGGGTTTTCGGCTTGAAGTTCTCCTTCAGGAGCATCTTCAGGCCGTCGGCCATACCATGAAACAGTCCCAGCCACACCAGCTTGATGTTGGTGAACGGGATCTTGATGTACGCGCGGTTGGCGCCGATCCGGTCCGACATCACCGCCGCCTGCTTGCGCTCCACCCACGTGAGCAGCCCACCGAAGCTGAGCAGCACCACGATGGCGTAGGTGATGAACACCAGCGAGACGACCAGATCGGGCATGAACACGTTCATGCCTCCGATCCGGTCGAGAGGGCGGCAAACAGCGCTTCCGCGTGCACGATGCCGGGCTTCACGGGGAAGCACGCCTCGAACGGCGTGACGACGCCGGCGAAGTTTGTGTAGTGCCCACTGCGCTCGGTCTGTACGCTGATCGGAATGAACACATCGGCGGCAGCGAGTTGGTCGTGCGCGTACGCATCGAGGCGGATCACCCGTGCCCCCGACGGCACGAGCGCGCGGTCGAAGCCTTCGCCCCACACCAGCACCAGATCGGTGTCGGCGGGCAGTGCGTCGCCCACACGATCGGGGAGCGCCGGATACAGCGCCAGCGCCGCTGTGCGGTTGGGATTCTTGTCGGGCTTGATGAGCAGGTGGTCTTCGAGCACTTCGCCCGGCAGCGGCAGGTGATCGGCCTTCACGAAGCCCGGCAGGCGCGAGCCGAACGCGGCATGGAACGCCGCGAGCTCCTCGTTGGAGCCCCAGCTCGACACGATCGCCACCGGCTTCCGGGCCGACGCGATCAGCTGCTTGGCCGTGGCGATCGCCACCGCCAGGTCCACGGCGGCGCCCCGCTGCATCGCCTGCTCAGCGCGTGGCCGTTCGAAGAGCTGCGCGAGATCGCGGGCCTTGTTGCACACCCACAGACCGTTCACCTCGGGATTCTCGTGCGGCGTCACGCGATCGATGCGCGTATTCAAGCGCGGGTCGAGCGCGTTCAGCTTCCACTCGTGCTTGCGGTGCCACACGTCGATGCTGCACCCGCGCTCGCACCCGGGGCACACCGACTTCGTGGCCGTCAGGTACCACACGCGCGCATGATCGAGCAGCGCGGTAGAGAGCAGCGCGCCCACCGGGCACAGATCGATCACGTTGTCGGAGTAGACATCGAGATTGAAGTCGGCGTCTTCGGCGGGACGGATCAGCGCGTGGTCACCGCGGTTCACGGCCCCCAGCGCCTTCGAACCCGACACTTCATTGGTAAAGCGGACACAGAGCGTGCACATGATGCACCGCTCGTTGTCCAGCATGATCCGGTCGGACAGCGGGAAGAACTTGGTGGCGTGCGTTTTCGGATCGCGCGACTTCGACGCGGCGCCGTTGTGCTCGTAGTGGTAGTCCTGCAGCATGCACTCGCCCGACTTGTTGCAGATGCCGCAGTCGACCGGGTGGTTGAGCGTGATGAACTGCATGGTGTCCTTCCGGAGCGACACGATCTTCTCCGAATTGAGCAGCACGCGCATCCCGGCCGTCACGGGCATGTTGCAGGCAATGTCGAACCACGGATCGCCGGCATCCTGCTCGATCTCGACCATGCAGATCCGGCAGTTCCCCGGCACCGACAGCTCGGGATGCCAGCAGAAGTGCGGAATGTCCACGCCGTTGGCGCGCGCGGCCTGAATGACGGTCTGCCCGTCTTCTGCCTGCATCGGCACGCCGTCAATCGAGAAATCGAGCATCTTCCGGCCCACCACGTTCACATCGCTCACGAGGCGGCTCCCGCCAGGGCGTTCGCGAACGGGTCTTCCACGGTCAGGTTCCCGTCGTACATGGAGCGTCCGTTCTTGATGTAGTACTCGAACTCATCCCGGTAGTGATCGAGGATGGCCGAACAGGCGTAGCCTGCCGAGTCCCCGAGGCTGCAGATGGTCGTGCCGTCGTTGGCTTCTCCGATCTTGTACAGCTGATCGATGTCTTCGGGGCGTCCGCCGCCGGCGACGATGCGGTTCAGGATGCGTTCCATCCAGCCCATGCCCTCACGGCACGGCGTACACTGGCCGCACGACTCGTGGTGGTAGAACCGCTGAATCACCTGCGCCAGCCGCACCATGCAGGTGCCCTCGGCCACCGCCATCATGCCGCCCGAGCCCAGCTGCGACCCGGCGGCCACCGCCGAGTTGTGATCCAGCGTGACGCCTTCGATTTCGTTCGCGTCGAGGATCTTCGTGGAGACGCCGCCCGGGATGATGCACTTGAGCGCTTTCCCGTTCTGCATGCCGCCGCAATCCTCGTAGATGAACTTCTTCCACGAGTAGCCATACTCGACCTCGTACACGCCCGGCTTCGCGATATGGCCCGAGATCGAGATCATCTGCGTTCCGGGGCTCTTGGGCGTGCCGACCTTCTTGAACTCGGCTGCGCCGAGGCGCAGGATCACCGGCACGTTGGCCAGCGTCTCCACGTTGTTCACCACGGTGGGCTTCTGGTACAGCCCCTTCACCGTGAGGCGCGGCGGCCGGTTGCGCGGCCACCCCTTCTTACCCTCGAGCGACGCCAGCATCGCCGAGGCCTCGCCGCAGACATATGAGCCGGCACCGCGATACAGCACGACGTCGAGCGAGTATCCCGTGCCGAGGATGTTCTCGCCGAGCAGGCCGGCCGCATACGCCTCTTCGATGGCCTCGGCCATCCGACGATGCGCGAGATCGAACTCGCCGCGGATGTAGATGAACGCATGCCGTCCCTGCAGCGCGTACGAGCCGATGATCAGCCCCTCGAGCGCCATGTGCGGCACGCACTCCATGAGCCAGCGGTCCTTGAAGGTGCCCGGCTCGCCTTCGTCGGCATTCATGCAGACGTAGTGCGGCTCACCGTCGCCCAGCTTGACCACGCCCCACTTCCGGCCGGCGGGGAACGCGGCGCCGCCGTGCCCGAGCAGCCCGGCGGCCGCGACTTCCTTGGTCACGTCGGTGGATGACATCCCCAACGCCTTCTCCAACGCCTGATAGCCGAAGCGCGTGCGGTACTCCGCCAGCGTGTGCGACGTGTCCGTGACCGGGAAGTTCATGAAGAACTTCGTGCCCGAGAGTTCGGCGGTGCTCATGCGGCGCTTCCTTTCCACGCGGTGAGGAGCGCATCGACCGAGGCCGGCGTCAGATTCTCGTAGTACGCGTCGCCCACCATCATCATCGGCGCCGTGCCGCACGACGCGAGACACTCCACCGTGGTCAGCGTGAACTGTCCGTCGGCGGTGGTTTCCCCGGGCTGGATGCCGAGGCGCGCGCACAGATGCTTCACCAGCCCCTCGGCGCCGCGCAGCGAGCAACTCACGTTATGGCACACCTGGATGTGGTGCTTGCCAAGCGGAACGCGGGTGAACTGCGTGTAGAACGCCACGACCTCATCGATCTGCGTGCGCGGCACGCCAAGATAGGCCGTGAGGTCGGTGATGTCTTCGTCGGCGATGTAGCCGCGCTCTTCCTGAATGCGACGGAGCGCAGGAATCGACAGCGATCCCTCGAAGCCGGCCGGATAACGGCGCTTCCACTGTTCGAATTCGGGAATCAGACGTTGTACCAGACCGGTCATCGATCGCACTCCCCACCGATCATGTTGACGGAGCCGAACGTCGTGACGACGTCGGCGAGCTGATGGCCGTTGAGCATGCGGTGCACGCCGCCCATGTGGACGAAGCTGGGGGACCGCACGTGCACCTTGTGCGGCGTCCCGCCGCCGGTGCTCACGAGGAAGAACCCGAGTTCGCCATTGGGCGCTTCGTGCGCCACGTAGATCTCACCAGCCGGCACGGACGGGCCGTCCATGACGAGCTTGAAGTGATTGATCAGCGATTCGATCTCGTTGTACACGAGCGTCTTCTCGGGGAACACGCAGCGGCGGTCGTCGACGTTGATCGGCCCCTCGGGCATCATGTCCATGAGCTGACGGATCATGTAGACCGATTCGTCCATCTCGCGCATGCGCACGTAATAGCGATCGTAGTTGTCGCCGTTGATGCCCACGGGGACATCGAAATCGAGCTCGGCGTACGCCAGGTACGGCGTATCCTTGCGCAGGTCGCGGGGCACGCCGGTGGAGCGCAGGATCACGCCGGTGAATCCCCAGTGCAGGGCATCGGCGGTGCTGATCGTGCCCACGTTGCGCAGCCGGTCGATGAAAATACGGTTGCGATCGACCAGCCCGTGCACGCGCTCGATGTACGTCTCGTACTCGGCGAGGATCTCGCGCAGACGCGTGAACCAACCGTCGGGGACGTCGTTGGCGAGTCCGCCGATCCGGCCGTACGAGTACGTCACGCGCGCGCCGGTGAGCGCCGCGAGATGCTCGTACATGAAATCGCGCACCGTGACCAGATACAGGAACGCGGTCATCGCGCCGAGCTCCATGAGACTCGCCGCCACGCACGTGAGGTGGTCGGTGATGCGCATGTACTCAGACAGCAGCGTGCGCAGGTACTTCGTGCGCGGCGTGATCTCGATGCCCATCATCTGTTCCACGGCATCGCAGTAGGCGAAGTCGTTGATCAGGGCGGAGCAGTAGTTCAGGCGGTCGACGTACGGGATCAGGTTGTGCCAGGTGTGATCCTCGCACTCCTTTTCGAAACCGCGGTGCAGATAGCCGCAGTGCACGTCGGTGCGCAGCACTTTCTCGCCATCGAGTTCGGCGATGATCTGCACCGTGCCGTGGGTGGCCGGGTGCGACGGGCCGATGTTGACGATGACCGTGTCGTCGCGCTCGTGCGTGGTGAAGGCCGAGCGGACCGGATTCGGGATGCTAGCGGACAAGGGTACCCTGCGGCGGACGGTAGGGGACCAGCGGCTGCTCCAGCTGCTTGGGGTAGTCCTTGCGCAGCGGATGTCCCGAGAAGCCTTCGTACAGCAGAATGGGGCGGAGATCGTCGTTGCCGCGGAACACGATGCCGTACATGTCGTGGCACTCGCGCTCCATATAGCCGGCCGATCCGAACAGCGAGGTCAGCGTGTCCACCGTGGGATCGTCGATACTCACCCGCGTCTTCAGGCGCACGCGCACCTTGTGCGTGGTCGAGTAGAAATGGTGCACCACTTCAAAGCGCAGCGGGGCATCGGGCCAGTCCACCGCCGTGACATCGAGAAAGAGGTCGAAGGCGAACTCCGACTTGAGGCGCGTCGCGACGGCCAGGAGCGCGGCCGGTTCGAGCTGGAGCACCAGGACGCCATGCTGCACGCCAAGCGATGCGATACCGGCGTTCGGCGCGAGCTGCTGCGCCACGAGATCGAGAATCGGCGTGGTCACCGTCAGAACGACTCGTTGACGATGTGGTGCTTGCCGTTGGCGATCTTCTCCTGCAACTGCATGATGCCGTCGATCACCATCTCGGGGCGCGGCGGACATCCCGGCACGTACACGTCCACCGGAATGATGCGGTCGATGCCGGGCAGCGACGCGTAGTTCTGATAGAACCCGCCCGAGGTGGCGCAGACCCCGAAGGCCATGACCCATTTGGGCTCGCACATCTGCTCGTACACCTTGAGCAGGATCGGCGCCTGTTTCTGCGTGACCGTGCCGACGACCATCAGCAGGTCGGCCTGACGCGGCGAGAAGCGGGGCAGGGCGGCGCCGAAGCGGTCGGTGTCGTACGCAGAGGCGCTGACGGCCATGAACTCCATGGCGCAGCACGCCGTCACGAACGGATACGGGAACAGCGAGAACTTGCGTGCCCAGCCGACCAGTTCGTCCTTGCGCGTCGTGAGATACTCGAACGACGCGTGCTTGGTGTGCGTGGATGCGCTCGCGTTCGTAGCCGGGGCGCCGAGGGCGTCCACGATGGGAAGCGGTTTGCCGTACATGATTACTCCGTGACCGCTTCCAGAATACGCGCCTTGTAGACGTACAAGAGGCTGATGACGAGCAGAAAGACGAACAGCGCCAGCGTGAACATCAGAAACCCCGAGAGCGGCCGGGCGCCAAGGGCCCAGATGAACAGAAACATCGTTTCGAGGTCGAACAGGATGAAGAGGATCGCGACCGCGTAATACTTGATCGGTACGGCCTTCACGTTCACGATATCCACGGGGGTCGCACCGCATTCGAACGGCTCGAACTTGGTGCTGGTCATCGCCGGCTTGGGGCCGAGCCACGCGTTCAGCGTGAGCACGAGCCCAAGAAAGCCGATGATCGCCAGCAGATACAGCAGGAAGGTGACGTAGGGGCTCATCGTGGGGACGAGGGAGACCGACAGGTTCCAACAGGCGGGTACCGAACACGACCGGCGCATGGCGCCGTTACGGTGCGGAAACTAGCGATGGGCCCACGTCGCGCCTAGCGGTGGGCGCGACGCCCCTGTCCGCGCGCCGTCGCCGCGCCTACGCGACGTCCGGCATGGCGGCGCGTACCGCGGACAGCAGCGTGTCGGCCGCGAACGGCTTGGCGAGGAAGTGCGAGGCGCCCTGGCCCAGCACCTCGATGCGGCGTTCGGCGGTGGCCACGCCGCTCATCGCCATGATCCCGACGGTCGGGTCGATCGCGCGGATCGTCCGGATGGTCGCCATGCCGTCCATGACGGGCATCATCAGGTCCGTGAGGACCAGCGCGATCTCGCCACGGTGCGCCGTGAAGCGCGCCACCCCCTCCGCGCCGTCGGCGGCGAGGAGGACCCGGTAGCCGGCGCGCTGCAGCGAGGCCTCGAGCAGGCGACGGATCGACGCCTCATCGTCGATGACCAGAATGCACTCGCCGCCCCCCTGTGGCAGCGTCGGCGCGGGATCGACGACGGGGATGGCCGGCTCCGTCGACGCGGGGAGCGACAGCCGGAAGGTCGTGCCAACGCCGAGCGCGCTCTCGACGTGCAGAAATCCGCCATGGCTCCGTACGATCGACATGGAGGTGGAGAGACCCAGTCCGGATCCTTCGCCAACGCCCTTGGTCGTGAAGAAGGGGTCGAAAATCTTGTCGAGATGATCGGGGGCGATGCCATGGCCGGTGTCGCGCACCTCGATCTGCAGGTAGGCGCCAGCGGGGAGGTCGGGCGTGGGCACGTCCGCCGCGCGTAAGACCGCGTTGCCCGCCGACATGGTGATCGTGCCACCGCCGGGCATCGCGTCGCGGGCATTCAGGATCAGATTGAGCAACACCTGCTGGATTTGCGTGGAGTCGCCGGTGAACGCCCACAGGTTCTCCGGCAGTGACATACGGATCTCCACGTTGGACATGAGGCGATCGCTGACGAGCTGCAGCACATCGCGCATGACCGCCGCGATGCTCAGCACCACGCGCTCCCCTTCCACGCCGCGGGCGAACGACAGCACCTGTCGCAGCATGTCAGCGCCCCGTTCCGTGCTCGCTTTGATCGTGCCGAGCACCTCACGCTGGGCCTCGGTGCGCAGCTCCTCCTTGAGCATGTCGACGGACAACATGATCGGGGCGAGCACGTTGTTCAGGTCATGCGCAATCCCGCCGGCCAGCGTGCCGATGCCCTCCATCCGCTGGGCCCGGACCACGCGCGCCTCGAGCAGCCGCCGTTCGGCCTCGTCTCGCTTCAGATCGGTGATATCGCGTACCACGCCGATGACCTGCTGCGTGTCCACTTGCGGATGGACGCTCCACGAGAGCCAGCGGAATGATCCATCCTTGCACAGATAGCGGTTCTCGAAACCGCGAATGGGCTGACCGGGGAGGATCCGGCTGCGGGCCAACAGCGTGGCCTCGCGGTCGTCGGGGTGCACGAACTCGATCAGGGGACGGCTGGTGAGCTCCTCGGCCGTCCACCCCAGGCACCGCGTCCAGGCCGGGTTCACCTGCGTGAACCAGCCGTCGAAGTTGGCGATGCTCAACATATCCAGCGACAGGTCGAACAGCCGGTCGCGCTCGTTCTGCGCCTGCTTCCGCGCCGAGACATCCTCGGTCATGCGCACAATGAACGCCGGCGCGCCGTGCTCGTCGCGGACGACCGAGAAGTTGACGTCCCCCCAGATTTCGCGACCGCTGGCGTGTACGAAGCGTTTCGTAATCACGTCACTACGGCGCACACCCGCCAACAGGTCGCGAAGTACCTGTGCATCGAGCGCCTGATCGTCGGCGTGAATCAGCGACCGGATGGCGCGGCCGGTCAGGACCGCGTCGTCGTAGCCGAGCAGACGGCAGAATGCCTCGTTCGTCTGGAGGATCTGCCCGTCGACGTCCGTGATCACCATGCCGATGGCGACATCACGGAACGTCTGTCGGAGCGCCTCGGAACTGGACACGGTCACGGATACCGCCTGCTCGGGTCGGAGTGTGCGTCGCTGTCCGTCATACCAGCAGGGTAACGGGTTGGCGCCGGTCGCGTGAGCAGTTTACGGCTGACGTGCGGTGCGTGGTGGCCGTGTCACGACGGCCGCGTGGTCGCGAAGCCCCGCAACCGCAGACTGTTCGATACGACACTGACCGAGCTGAACGCCATCGCCGCACTCGCCAGAATGGGACTGAGCAAGAGGCCGAAGGCCGGATACAAGGCACCGGCGGCCACGGGAATCCCGATCACGTTGTACACGAACGCCCAAAAAAGATTCTGCTTGATGGTGCGCATCGTACGCCGCGAGAGGGCGATGGCCTGGGCCGCCGCGTGCAAGTCGCCGCGCATGAGCACGATGTCGCCCGCGTCGATCGCGACGTCGGTGCCGGTCCCCATGGCCATGCCGACATCCGCCTGCGCCAGCGCTGGGGCGTCGTTGATGCCGTCGCCGATCATCGCCACCACACCCCCGGCCGCCTGCCGTCGCACAATCTCCGCCACCTTGCCCGCCGGCAGCACCTCGGCCACGACCCGATCGATGCCGGCCAAGCGCGCCACGGCGTCGGCCGTGCGCTGATTGTCGCCCGTCAGCATGACGACGTCGAGCCCCATCGCGCGCAACTGCGCGATCGCGCCCCGCGAACTCTCCTTGATCGGATCCGCCACCGCGATGAGGCCGGCGAGGACGCCCTCGATGGCCACGAACATCGGCGTCTTGCCATCGGCGGCGAGACGGTCCGCGTCCGCATGTAGCGGCGCGGTGTGCACGGCGTAGTCGGCCATCAAGGCCGCGTTGCCGACCGCGATCGCGACCGCTGGGCCGTCGTCGCGCACGACGCCGATCGCACCACGTCCGGTCACGGATGCGAAGGTGTCCGGTTCCGCGACGGCGAGGCCGCGCGCCTTGACATGGCGCACGATGGCCTCGGCCAGCGGATGTTCACTGCGGGATTCGATGGACGCCACCAACTGGAGCAGCGCCGTCTCGCGGTGTCGGAACGTGCTGTCCGGCGCGAGGATGACATCGGTGACCGCCGGTTGCCCTTCGGTCACGGTGCCGGTTTTGTCGAGGAGCACCGTGTTCAGATCAGCGGCCCGCTGCAGGGCTTCACCACCCTTGATGAGCACGCCGAGTTCGGCGCCTGTGCCGGTGGCCACCATCACCGCCGTTGGCACCGCGAGCCCCATGGCGCAGGGGCAGGCGATGATCAAGACCGCGACGGCCGCCGCGCCAGCGCGCACCGCCGGCGCCTGCTCCGCCGCAATGAACCAGATCACGAACGTCACGACCGCGAGCGCCAGCACGATGGGCACGAAGATGCCGGAGATGCGATCGGCGAGCCGTTGAATCGGCGCCCGTGAGCCTTGTGCATCGCGCATGAGTGCAACGATCTGCGCCAGCACGCTGTCGCTGCCCACGGTCGTGGCGCGGAAACGGAAGGCGCCGGTGGTGTTCATGGTGCCGCCGATCACGCGGTCGCCGACGGCTTTGGCGACCGGCATCGATTCGCCGGTCAGCATGCTTTCGTCAACGGCACTGCGTCCCGCGAGGAGTTCGCCGTCGACGGGGATCCGTTCGCCGGGGCGCACGATCACGGTGTCGCCGGCCATCACCGATTCGACCGGCAGATCGCGCTCCGCGTCATCGCGCAGAACACGCGCCGTCTTGGGTTGCAGATGCACGAGCGCCCGCAGTGCGGACGACGTCCGCTGTTTGGCGCGCGCCTCGAAGCTGTTGCCCGTGAGAATGAACGCGATGATGAGGACGACCGCTTCGTAGTACACATCGGGCGCCACGCCGCGGCTGATGAAGAAGTCGGGCGCGACCGTGGCCACCAGCGAGTACAGAAAGGCCGCTGCGGTGCCGACCGCCACCAGCGTGTTCATATCGGCGGCGTGGTGCCGAAAGGCGCTCCAGGCACCGGTGTAGAAGTGACGACCCGCCCACGTCATGACCACGAGCGTCAGCACGAGCAGGAGCCAGGTCGTCACGCGCGGGTCGACGGCGTACATCCACGGCGCCGCGCGCCGGCACGCCGGATCGAGCACCGTCATGGTCCAGCGCATGAACGGATCGCCCACCGACGACGCGCCGCCGTGCACGTGCGTCGTGGCGGCCAGCTGGCTCATGAGCGGCATGGAGATGAGCATCGCGATCACCCCCGCGATGCCACTCCCCACCGCCTTGCGGCGGAGCGTGTGATACTCGGCGGTCGCGCTGTCGTCTCGTGCGTCCTGCTCGTCGAGCGCCGTCTGATCGGGGACCGCGAGCGACGCGCCGTAGCCCACGTCGCGGATGACCGCGACGAGCGCGTCGGGGGACGTGGCGGCTGGGTCGAAGGTGACCGTGGCGTCGTTGAGGATCAGGTTCACGGTGGCGTCGTTGACGCCCGGCTGCTTCTGCAGCGTGCGCTGCACGCGCGACTGACAGGCCGCGCACGTCATCCCCGTGACCGGAATGCGGATCGTGCGATGGGCGGTGCCCGGGGGCGCGGTCGCCGTCATGGTGCGTCCCGTGCTAGGCCGCCGACACGACGTGGTAGCCTTCCTCTTCCACCGCCGTGGTGATGTCGGCCGACGTGGTGGCCGTCGGGTCGTACGCCACGGAGGCCGTGCCGATGGCCACCTGATCGACGGTGACGCCGGGGACGCCCTTGAGGGCGCGCGTGACGCCGGCGACGCAATGGCCGCAGGTCATGCCGGTGATCTGCATCGTGAGCTTGTCCATCGATCCACCCGTTGAAATGAGGAATGGGGGCTATGTAAATTCTTTCAAGTTGTATACCCCCCACCCCTATGTCAACTGGCTCCGGTTGACACGGCTGAGTCCGTCATGGTCAGCTGGCCCCCCGTGGCCTCCGTGTTCTCCTCATCTCTGCGTGATCGGTTCAGCAACGGTCGCCGCCGACCCCGGGGTGCCTGATCACGCAGAGCGGCAGAGGTCGCAGAGGTCGCAGAGAAATCTGGGAGTGGCGTTCCCCCGCCGCGACGTCCACCGGCGCTGGCGAGCGATCGCATCCGACAGCAGGTTGGGGCATGTCCTCCTCACGAATCACTGCCGCCCTCGTGGCGATGTCGCTGTCCGTCGCCGTCCCCAGCGCGCACGCGCAGCCCACGTTGCCGACGCTGCCGACGTTCGATCGCGTGCTCCTGCTCGAGACGACCTCCGAAACCTCCGCCAATGCCAGCATTGGCGATGTGAACGGCGATGGCAAGCCGGACATCATGCTCGCCAAGGGGCGTCACTGGCCGTTGGTGGACCGGGTCCTGATCGGCGACGGCACGGGTGGTTTCGCGCCGGCCCGTGATCTGGGTACCGCCTCCGATCGCTCGTACGCGGCGCGTCTGGTGGATCTCGACCGGGACGGCGATCTCGACGTCGTGCTCAGTAACGACCGTCCTGATCCGAAGCTCGTGTACCTCAACGACGGGACGGGGCACTTCACGGTGGGCTCGACCTTCGGCAAGGCCGAGTGGCCCACGCGGAACGCGAGCGTGGCGGATGTGAATGGCGACGGGCTGCCCGACATCATCGTGGCGAACCGCTACGGCAAGAACCCCGGCGGCAACTACCTGTGTCTGAATCGCGGGGCGGGACGGTTCGACGACCAGTGTCAGCGCTTCTCGCAGGAGTCGGCCACCACGATCACCCCGGCCGACGTGAACCGCGACGGGCTGGTGGACCTCATCGTGCCGCATCGCGATGGCGGGCAGAGCATGGTCTACCTCCAGCAGACGCGCACGGGCTCGGCGCCGGCGTTCACCGGCGTGCCGTTCGGTCCGGCCGACGCCGCGATTCGGGCCTCGGAGGCGGGCGACTTCAATGGCGACGGGTTGGTCGATCTCGTTGCCATCGACGAAGCGAACGGCCTCTCACTCTATGCCGGTACCCGGGACGGCGGCTTTGCACCGGGGACGTCCTTCGGGCGGGAGCAAACGGCGCCGTACGCGCTGGCCGTCGGCGATCTCAATGCGGATGGCCTTCCGGATATCGTGGTTGGGTATG
>CANHNQ010000027.1 GCA_947462095.1 Gemmatimonadota bacterium | reverse complement strand
CGGCGTCGCCATTCCCGCCGTGTGGGCGTTCAACTTCTTCCAGACGAAGATTGACAACCTCACGGCCGAAATGACCTACACGTCGAAGGAAATGATCGACTACCTCATCAAGGGCGTCTCGGGTGAGTTCGGTCGGTCCCGCTTCACGCGTGAGTTCAACACCGCCGGTCAGCAGTCGATCTCGCAGTAATCACGATCGGTCCTCTGGTTGGCGCTCCGTTCGGGGCGCCATACCGGAAGGCTCAACGCTAGGAGTCGCGCCATGGGAATGAGTGTCAGCACTGGGGGTGGCGTAAAGGCCGAACCCAACGTGACGCCCATGATCGACGTGATGCTTGTTCTGCTCATCATCTTCATGATCACGATCCCGCAGATCAACGCGGGCTTCACAGCGGTCCCGCCGGAAGGGCAGAACCTCAAGCCCCACCCGGAAGAAGATGGTGATCAGGTGCTCGGCATCGACGATCAGGGTCGGTACTATCTCAACAAGAATCGGATTCGCAACGAGGACCTCGAAGCCCTCGTCGGTGAGATTTATCTGAAGGAGCGCGAGGACTACATCATGTACGTCAAGGCCCATAAGGACCTCGAGTACGTGAAGGTCGTCGATGCCCTTGATCGCCTCTCGCGGTCTGGTGTGCGCGTCGCCGCACTCATCACGGATCAGACACCGAATACGGAATCGCTCGTCGAGAGCGACCGCATCAGGCCGGGGAGTAATTAACCATGGGCATGTCCGCACCGAGCGGTGGCTCGAATCTGAACAACGACATGAACGTCACGCCGATGATCGACGTGTTGCTCGTGTTGCTGATCATCTTCATGATGATCATTCCGATGAGCCGCAAGGCCATCGACACGCAGTTGCCTGATCCGACGCCGCAGCCGCCGTCGACCCAGGTGAACCCCGATCAGATCGTGCTTGAAGTCCTCCCCGACGACAAGTACGCGGTCAACAAGGAGCCCATCGAAAAGGCCAAGCTCCTTGAGAAGCTGAAGTCCATCTACGATCCCCGTCCCGAGAAGATCATCTTCGTGAAGGGTGACACTACGGTGAAGTACTCCGCCGTGATCTGGGCGATGGACCAGGCCCGTGGCGCCGGGGTAAAGGTCATCGGCGTTCCGCCGAAGTGATGTGTGGCGCGTCCCCGGACTCGGGAACGCGCCCACCCACGAGATCCGCGTCGTGACGACGGCGGGCGAACCCAAAGGGATCGTCCGCCGTAGTACGTTGGATAGGTCTCACCTCTCGATTCTCAATGACGCCTCCGTCACGACCAGATACCGACGACCTCCCGCCGCCGGAACGCCCGCGCTATCGACCCCCCGTGGGCGTGCCAGTGGGCAACCAGCGCCGGATTCGTAGTCTGTTGATCAGTATCGGGATTCACCTCCTGATCATTCTGTTGCTCATCGTACCATTCACCTCGCCGGAGATGATCCGCGAGGTGCTGGGCGCTGGAGGACGCGGCCCAGCCGGCGGTGGTGGTGGTGGCAACCGCGGCACCGGCGGTATGGCCAAGCAGGAGCGCCTCCAGTTCGTGCGCGTGGCGCCGGCGCCGCCGCCGCCGCCCGTCAGAACGCCGCCCACGGTCAATCCGATCGTTCCGCCCCCACCGCCGCCGCCGGTGATCAAGCCGCCGCCGCCGCAGCCGCCAGCGGCGCCCACGCAGCCGACCGCAGCCAACCCCGTCGACGCCAAGTCGGCGGTGACGGGCTCCGGCGGCGGTGCTGGATCCGATGGAAGTGCCGGAGCAGGTCCGGGGAGTGGGGGAGGGGTCGGATCGGGTGTTGGCGCCGGGAAGGGCACCAGCGTGGGGCCCGGGACCGGCGGTGGCCCCGGCACGGTCTATCCGCCAGCACCCACCGAGCTCTTCCTGCCTCCGCTGCCCGTCCCGAATAAAGCCAAGGGCACCGTCATCGTCGTCTTCGAAGTCGACTCGACCGGCAAGGTTCTCGACCTGCAATTTACGCCGACCAAGGACGGCGCCTACAACCGCAAGCTTCGCGAGGCGCTCGTCGCCATCCGCTTTCGCCCCGCTGTCAATGCGCAGGGCATCCCGGTCCGCGGCAAAGCCGAAATCACGTACTCGCTGTAGGCTCGCCGTACGCGCGACCCGACAGTAGCTTGCGCCCACGATGTACCCGCGCGCCCGCGCCCGCTCTCCCCACCCGGCGCGCTTCTCCCCCCGATCCGAGGGCCCATGGGGCTGTTTGATCGAAAGCCGATCGCTACCGCCGACGAAGGCGGCACTGGCATGCGCCGTACGCTCGGCGCCGGCGACCTCGTCATGCTTGCCATCGGCGCCGTGATCGGCGCTGGCATCTTTTCATCGCTCGGAACGGCGGCCGCGGGTGAGACGCTCGCCGACGGCACCGTCATCCGATACGGCGCCGGCCCCGCGCTCGTCCTCTCGTTCGTGTTGCTCGGTGCGGTGTGTGGTCTCGCCGCGCTGTGCTACGCCGAACTCGCGGCCATGATTCCTCAGGCGGGCAGCGCATACGCGTATTCGTATGCCACCCTTGGTGAGATCGTGGCGTGGATTGTCGGTTGGGCGCTCATCCTCGAATACGCGGTCGGTAATGTTGCCGTCGCGATCGGATGGTCCGGCTACTTCACGTCGTTGCTTTCTGGATTCGGCATCGACCTCCCCGGATGGCTGACGCACGGCTACTGGAACGTCAAGGCCAGTGGCGACCCCGCGATCCGGGCGCTGATGGACTCGGCGCCGCACATCGCTGGTATCCCCGTGCTGGTGAACCTGCCGGCGTTCGGTATCGTGGTGGCAATCACCCTGTTGTTGCTCAAGGGCGTGAAGGAGAGCACCCGCGCCAACAACATCATGGTCGTGATCAAGCTGCTCGTGCTGGCGCTGTTCGTGATTGTCGGCGGGATGCACATCGATCCCGCGAACTACAAGCCGTTCGCCCCGAACGGATTCCGCGGCATTCACCAAGGCGCCGCCATCGTCTTCTTTGCGTACATCGGCTTCGACGCCATTTCCACCGCGGCCGAAGAGACCAAGAATCCGCAGCGCAATTTGCCCATCGGCATTCTCGGTGGGCTGGCCGTGTGCACGCTCATCTACGTCATCGTCGGATTTGTCGCCACGGGGCTCGTACCCTACGATCAGCTGCGCAGCAGTGACCCATTGGCCAAGGCGCTCTCGATCGCGGGCCTCTCCACCGCCAGCTGGATCGTAGCGGCCGGTGCCGTGGTCTCGATGTCGGCGGTGTTGCTGGTGTTCCAGTACGGCCAGCCGCGCATCTTCTACGCCATGGCGCGCGATGGCCTGCTGCCCAAGTTCGCGGCCAAGTTGCATCCGAAAACGCGCACGCCCCACGTTACCACCATCATCACCGGGGTGGCCGTCGCTCTCGGCTCGCTCCTCGCCGATGATGCCGCCACCTACGACCTCACCAACATCGGCACCCTCGCTGCGTTCGCCGTGGTGTGCATCGGGGTGCTCGTCCTGCGTATCCGAGAGCCCAATCGGCATCGGCCGTTCCGCGTCCCCTTCGTGTGGTTCGTGACACTCGGCGGGGCAGGCGCCTGCGTGTTCGTCATGCGCGGCTTGCCGTCGAGCGCCTGGAAGGCCTTCGCGATCTGGATGATGATCGGTCTCTCGCTCTACTTCGTCTACGGGTACAAGCACTCGGTGCTGCGTCGCGGGAACGCACCGGTGTCACCCGAATAGTTCCCCGCCGTACCACGTCTCCTCAAACCAGCATTATGGCTCATCAGTCATCCAGCGCGTCGTCGGCGGCACCGAGCAAGGGATTCCTCGGGATCGGATTCTCGGCATGGATCATCATTTCGATGATCCTCGGTATCCTGATCGGCTGGCTCGCGCCCGATTTCGCGCCGAACCTCAAGCCCTTCGCGAACATCTTCCTGCGCATGATCAAGTCGTTGATCGTGCCGCTGCTGTTCAGCACCCTGGTGGTCGGCATCGCAGGACACGGCGACGACATGAAGAAGGTCGGCAAGCTCGCCCTGCGCTCGATCATCTACTTCGAAGTGGTGACCACCGCCGCGCTCGCGATCGGTTTGATTGCCGTCAATTTCGTGAAGCCCGGCCTTGGTCTCTCGATCGCGCCGGCGGCCGGGAGCACGGAGGAGTTCAAAGCGCTCGCCGCGAAAACGCCGACGTTCGCCTCCGTCCTCGAACACACCGTTCCGCAAAGCTTCTTCGAAGCCGCCGCCCAGAACGAGGTGCTGCAAATCGTCTTCTTTGCGATCATTTTCGCCGTCGCCCTCTCCCGTGTTGAAGGCGCGTCCAAGAAGATGATGCTGGACGGTCTCCAGTCACTCAGTGAAGTGATGTTCAAGTTTGTCGGCATCGTGATGGCGTACGCCCCGATCGGTATCGGTGCCGCGATCGGCGTCACGGTCGGCAAGAGCGGGCTGGGGGTGCTGCTCAGTCTCGGCAAGCTCGTCGGCACGTTATACGTCTCGTTGATCGTCTTCGTCGTGATCGTGCTCGTGCCGGTTGCACTGATCGCGCGCATCCCGATCATGCGCTTCTGGCGCACGGTGAAGGAGCCATGGCTCATTGCCTTCTCCACGGCATCCAGCGAAGCCGCCTTTCCGCAGGCCATGCAGGCCATGGAGAAGTTCGGCGTACCGCGCCGCATCGTGTCATTCGTGCTGCCCACCGGCTACTCGTTCAACCTCGATGGCAGCACGCTCTATCTCGCGATCGCCTCCGTTTTCGTCGCGCAGGCCGCGGGGATCGACATGCCGCTCGGTACTCAGTTGCTGATGATGCTCACGCTCATGCTCACCTCGAAGGGCGTGGCCGCCGTGCCGCGCGCATCCCTGGTGATCCTGTCTGGAGCCCTCGCGCAGTTCAATCTGCCGCTAGAAGGGATCGCGCTGATTCTTGGCGTCGACGCCATCATGGACATGGCCCGCACGTCGGTTAATCTGCTGGGTAACTGCCTCGCCACGGCGGTCATGGCCCGCTGGGAAGGCGAGCTGAATATCCCCGCCGAGGAAGCCGCTCTGGCTTGAGTGAGATCGGGTGGCCACAACGCAACGAGGCGCCGCTCTGTCTGAGCGGCGCCTCGTTGCGTTGTGGAGCCCATACGCTGTCCAGCGACGAGCGCAGGGCGATTGTGCACCCCGAACGGGCGGGCCGCTAGACCTCGACGCCCAGCAGACGCCGCGCGCGCCGGACCGCACCGCGCGCCGCGTCGACCTCGTCCGCGCGAACGGTGGCGCCGGGGACGGCGCTCTTGAGCCGCTGCTCAAGTCGCTTCCGCACCAGTGAGCCCTTTGACAGCAGACCGCCGGCAAACGCCACAGGAATCGCGGCACGCTCGTCCATGAAGCAGCGACGCGCCAACGTGCGGATGTGCAGTGACAGCTCTTCCACGCAGAAACTGATCAACGCATTCGCGCGGAGATCGCCTGTCGACGCGACCTTCGCGACCACCGGAGCGAGTGTCGCAAACTGTCCCGGTGTTGCCTCGGCAGCCCACGGGATCAGCTCATCGAGCGACTCGAGCTCCAGCGCCGTGAGGATCGCCCCCGTGAGCGCCGTGTCCGGCTCGCGGCCGTCGTGCGCCGCGGTGATCACGCTCAGCGCGCGACGCCCCAGCCAGGCACCGCTCCCTTCGTCGCCGATATTCGGTCCCCACCCGCCGCAACGCTCGAGTCGTCCGTCCGGTGCGCGGGAGTACGCGACCGACCCGGTGCCGGAGATCAGCAGCACGCCGGCGGAATCGCCGAACGCGTCGTCCATCGCGATGGTCGCATCGGCCTGCACCGAGACGTCGTCGGCGACGCGTCGCGACGCCAGCGCCGACCACAGCGCCTGCGCCGCACGCTCCTGTCCGGCGCCGGCGACACCGACCACACACACGGCAGGGCGCGTTTCCGTGCGATCGGCTGACGTCAATACATCGGCAATCAGCGCCTTGATGATGTCAGCGGCGACGCCTTCATGGCCCGGCGTCAGCGCCGTTCCGGCGCCTTCTACGCGCGCCAGCACACGGCCGGCCGCATCCGCCAGAACAACGCGGGTACGGCTACCGCCGCCGTCAACGCCAACGACGAGTGGTGTCGGGTCGAGAGGTCCGGCACTCATGAACGATTCCCCTGAATGGCGCGCGGCGCGGCAGGCGCCGGGTGAGTGAAAGAAGAGACGGCGCCCGTCACGAAGGTGATGCACAGACCGATCAGTACGTACCACGGCCAGGCAATCGACGCCACGCCATGCAACGTGGGCTCCATGGACGGGTACGCCGCCACGATCTGTTTCGCGAACACAACAAAGGCCATGCAGCTGATGCCGACGCTCATGCCGAGGATCGCATCCCGTTGAATCGCGCGCGACCAGAACAGGCCAAGGAAGAATCCACCGAGCAGGCCGCCCTGCGTGAACGAAGCGATCGATAGCGCGATCACGACCACGGGCGTGCCCTGTTCCTTGAACATGAGCGCGCCCGCTGTCAGTGCGATGCCCCATGCCAAGGCAAACAGCTTGCTCACGCGAAGTGTCCGGGGATCGTCCGCCGACCGGCCGGTGAACGGAAGATAGATATCGTACGTGGACGACGCCGCCAATGCGTTAATGGCGCCGGAATGCGTGCTCATGGTCGCCGCGATGATCGCCGCGACGATCAGCCCGATCAACCCGTGCGGCATCCGCTCGATGATGAACGTCGGGAAGATCTGATCGGCCGTGGCGAAACTCTGTCCCCCGTACACGACCCACAGCCCCAGCCCCACCATCAGGAAGAGTGACATCTGTGCGAACACGGCGAACCCGCTGCCGATGATGGCCACCTGCGCCTGCTTCAACGAGCGGCTCGAGAGCAAACGTTGCACGATGATCTGATCGGTGCCGTGCGAGGCCATCGCCAGAAATGCGCCGCCGATGATGCCGGCGAACATCGTGTGAGCACGGTCGAAACCGGTGTACCAGTCGATCCCCTGCAGCTTGCCGGCCGCTCCCGCTTGCGCGAGGATCGTCGTCCATCCACCATCGACGGCCTGTCCGATCAGCACGATCGCCGAGATCCCGCCCATCAGGTAGATGCTCGCCTGCAGGAGTTCGGTCCACACCACCGCTTTCATGCCGCCGCGGTAGGTGTAAATCACGGTCAGCACGCCGAGGACGACGATCGCGGCCGGCATCGTGTACTCCTTCGGCATGACGGGGCCGATGATCAGCGCCACGGGAATCGCCGTGGCGAAGACTCGGACGGCATCGGCCATGGCTCTCGTGATCATGAACACGATCGACGTGAAGCGCCGGGTGCCGAGGCCGAACCGCGTCTCCAGCAACGCGTACGCCGTGACCAGATTGCCGGCGAAGTAGCGAGGGAGGAGCGTGTAGGCCACCACGATGCGACCCACGATGTAACCGGCCACGACTTCGAGAAAGCCGAGGTTTCCCGTATAGGCCAGTCCCGGGATGCTGATAAACGTGAGGGCGGATGTCTCGCTCGCCACGATCGAGAACAGCACCGCCCACCACGGAATGGCCCGATCGGCGACGAAATAGTCGCTGGTCGAGCGCTGTGACCGACCGATCCACATCCCCAGTGCCGTGGTGCCGCCGAGATACAGCAACAGTACGAGCAGATCGAGAAGACTGAATCGGCCGGTCACGAGGTCACACCGGCATCACGCGATGACATACGCCTCCATGGCGAAATACTCGGCAAGGCCGAGTTGGTCGAGTTGGGCCGATGTCGCCTTGTTGCGCTGCTCGACGCGCTGCCAGAACTCCCGGGCATCCTGTCCGGGGAATGGCGCGGAATCCTTCTGCGATTGGTGCTTGAAAATGGCCTGAATCTTCAGCGTCAGTTCTTCCTGTGACAGCGGCACCAGCACCGTGGCCTCCGTCACCGGCCATTCCTGCCACGCGCCTCGGTACAGCCACACCTGCGGGGCGGCCGGCGCCTGCGGGCCACCGTACACCTCCAGCAGAGCGAGGTCGATCGCTTCCTTACACATGCGGTGGGTGCCATGCGGGTCTGACAGGTCGCCCGCCACGAAGATGATCTCGGGCTGAAACTCCCGGAGCAGCTCGGCGACGATGGCCACATCCGCCGGGCCGATCGGATCCTTCCGGACCTTCCCCGTTTGGTAGAACGGCAGGTTCAGGAAGCGCGCGTGCCCTCGTGTGAGTCCCATCACTTCAATGCCACTCACCGCTTCCGACTCGCGGATGATGCGCTTGATATCCTGCACCTCGGGGATGTCGACTTGCCCGGGATGCTTGGCCTCGAGAAACGCGTGCACCGTGTCCGCCAGCTGTCGCACGGCGGTACCTTCGCCGATCCGTTCGTGATCGAGACGCACCAGAAAATCCATGTAGCGACGCACATCGTGATCGAACACGGCGATGTTGCCGCTCGTCATGTACGCCACCGTCACGTCGTTCTCGTTCTCCACAAACTTGCGGAGAATACCACCCATCGAGATCACATCGTCGTCTGGGTGCGGCGAAAAACACAGCGTCTTCATGCCGCGCGGTAGTTTGCTTTTTCCACGGATCTTCGCACCGAGCACGTTGAACACGAGTCCGTTCACCGCCCCTGGGGAACCGTGCCGTGCCACAAGAGACGACATCGAGTGTTCGTCGTAGTCGTGCTGTGTCAGCTTGAGAATCGCCTTCTGGCAGCGCCCGGCCAGCCACGTCACCGCGCGCACCGCGAGGGCATCGTCCCAACGGACGTCGTCGATCAGCCACGGCGTCGCGACCCGTGTGAGCTCCGCCGCCGCCGCATCGTCCACATAGAATGTCGTGTTGGGATGACGCTGCAGGAACGTTGCCGCGACGGCGCGATCGATCTCGCCCTCCACCGACCGACGCACGATACCGGCTTTGTGCTCGCCCGTGGCCAGAATCGCGATTTCACGCGCCTGCAGGATCGTCGCGATCCCCATCGTGATCGCTTCGCGAGGCACGTTGTCCTCGCCGAAGAAATCCGCGGCCGCATCGCGGCGCGTCACCGAGTCCAGATGGACCACGCGCGTCCGGCTGTGCTCCCCGGAGCCCGGCTCGTTGAAGCCGATATGTCCCGTTTTGCCGATACCGAGCAGCTGGAAGTCCACACCACCGGCTGCCACAATCGCCGCCTCATACCGCGCGCAGGCGGCATCGATCTCCGACCGATCGAGCGCACCGTCAGGGATGTGCACGTTCGCGGGATCAACGTCGACGTGGGAGAACAGATTCTCCCACATGAACCGGTGGTAGGAATGAATGCTGTCCGGCGCCATCGGGTAGTACTCGTCCAGATTGAACGAGATCACGTGCCCGAAGCTCAGCCCCTCCTCGCGATGCAGGCGGATCAACTCGCGATACACGCCGATCGGCGTCGACCCCGTCGCGAGCCCCAGCACGATGGGGCGACCCGTCGCCGCGCGCTCACGCATCAGCGTCGCGATGCGCCCGGCCACCAGCCGCGCCATGGCGCCGTGCTCATCGATGATGATCGTGGAAATTCGCTCGCGCACCGTGCCATTGATGTCGGGGTGCACGAAGCTGGTGCCACTGACGCGCGCAGGCCCGCCGCTCGACTCGAGCGTGCGGGCCTGCGAACCTTCAGCGGCCACCGGAGAACCGGAGGCCATATTCATAGAAATAGGTGTTGGCTCGCCGGCTCAGGCCGAGAATGAACTGCCGCAACCGCAGCCGCCGGTTGAGTTCGGATTCTTGAAGGTGAAGCCCGATCCCTGCATCGACGTGACGTAGTCGATCGTGGTGCCGCTGAGATACTGCGCCGAAAACGGATCCACGAACAGCTTGATCCCCTCGAGCTCGAAGATCGTGTCGTCTTCCGCGTGCTTGTCCTCGATCACCAGCCCGTACTTGAAGCCGCTGCATCCGCCCGGCATCACCGACACGCGAAGGCCACCCTGTTCGGGCGTCACGCCCTCCGCTTCCATGAACTTGCGAACTTCCGTCGCGGCCGTGGACGTGAGAACCACCATGACATCCGGCTGCTGCATCGTGCTCATTGCTGTCCTCCGAAGCGGCCGGCTGACACCCCGGCCTGATGGAGCGCGCCGCCCGCACCCAATCGCACCCGCGATCGGCAACCGGGACAGCGTCGCGTCTAGCTGTATGCAAAATAGCGAGTGAATCGCTCCCGTTCAAGAAAGCGTCACCCGATTCCACGGTCATCGCCCCGGCACACCTCGCAACGCACCAACCACGGCGTCCGCCAGCGCCGTGCGGACTCCGCCGATCTTGCGATTCTCGCGCGTTGGGTTGACCCGGTTCGTCAGCAGCAGCACGAACACACCCTGCGTCGGATCCATCCACAGCGACGTGCCGGTGAACCCGGTATGGCCGAACGCCTGCGGAGACAGTCGGACGCCGGCCGAGTTGCCTCCGGTCGGTGTCTCCCACCCCAGCGCACGGCGCGAGATCGTCGAGTCCTGCAACCGCGTAAACGTCGCCACCGCCGACGAATCGAAGACCCGGACACCGTCCAGCGTGCCGCGTCGGAGGTACATCCGGGCGAACCGCGTCAGATCCTGACCGGTGGAGAACAGCCCGGCATGCCCGGACACGCCCCCCAGGCGGACCGCATTCTCGTCATGCACTTCGCCACGCACCTTCCGTCCGCGCCACGGGTCCTCCTCGGTCGGGGCGATGCGCGGGAGCAATCCCGCCGCCGGGAGGTAGCGCGTGTCCGTCATGCCTAGCGGGGCGAAGACGTGCGCCGAGTCGTACTGCGCGAGCCGTTCGCCGCTCACCCGTTCGACCAGCTTCCCCAGCAGAATGAAGCCGAGATCACTATACACATACCGCACACCCGGCAGGGTATCCGGGGAGGTCGCAAACAGCTGCTGCTCGGCTTCCTCTGGCGTACTCGCCTCTTTGTACAACGCGCGCCACGCCGGCATCCCGGAGGAGTGCGACAACAAATCGCGCACCGTGATGCGTTCGGCGCCCGGGGCCGTCCAGCCGGGCAGGTACCGCACCACCGGTGAATCAAGGGCGACCCGCCCTGAACCGACCAGCTGGATCATGGCGCTCGTCGTGCCGATCACTTTGGTGAGCGAGGCCAGATCCCAGATCGTGGTGGCCGAAGGCCGGGTGCCGTCGGTCGCGTCCAGGCGCCCCACCCCGTACTCGACGATGATCCCGTCGGCGGTGCCGACGGCCGCGTAGGCGCCGGGAAAGGCGCTGTCGGCAATCGCCCGCGTCAGCACCGCGCGAACGCTGTCGCCGAGACGGAGCGCTTGGTCGCGCGCAATCCCCGGCACCGGGGGGAGGTCGCGCGTGCCCGAGCCGCCATGAGCGCACCCGAGCAGGACCCCTGCGGTGGCGGCCATCCCGAACATCAAGGCCGCGCGCCGCTTGAGAAAGGCGCGATTCAGTGCGTTCGTGCAGGCAGCGCCGCAGCCGGAAGGACTGGACAGGCGAGCAGGGGGGTAGGGATCCGGACGGGTCATGTGTTCGCGAATGGGCGGGGTGCTGCGCGACCTGAGCGCAGCGGGATCTTCTGGAGGTGAGGCGTGAAGGCCATCAAGTCGCTGGTGCTGCTCTCTGTGGTGTGTCTCGGCCCGCCGCTCGCGGGATGTGCCGGCCGCGGTCGTCCCGACAATGTGCCGACGCTCGACGAGGGTCCGGATGGAATGCCGCTCGGGAACCGGAACCGCAAGGTCCGTCCCGGGATTTCTGTGCTGCTGGACGATAGCATCAAGCTCATCGCCGGCAAGCGCGTGGCCCTCGTGACCAATCAGACCGGCGTGGATGAGAAGGGGCATCGGTCGATCGATCTCCTCGCGGCTGACCCGCGCGCCCAACGCGCCGGCGTAAAATTGGTGCGTCTCTTCGCGCCGGAGCATGGCGCGACGGGAACCGCGGATCGTCCGAACCTGAGTGATGAGAAGGACGCGAAGACCGGGCTGACCATCCACTCGCTGTACCAGAATCGCACGGTCGCGCCGCCGGAGAGTCTGCTCACCGATGTCGATGTGCTCGTCGTCGACCTTCAGGATATCGGCACCCGCACCTGGACCTATGTCGGTGTCATGCTCTACGCGATGCAGGCGGGCGCGAAGCGCGGCATTCCGGTTCTGGTCCTCGATCGGCCCAACCCGATCACCGGCGCTCGCGTCGAGGGAGCGCTGCTCGATTCCGCCTTGGCCAACGGCGACATGCCCGTCGCGGGGAACCGGACGAACGGCTTCGCGCTGTATCCCATGCCGCTCCGGCATGGACTCACCATGGGCGAGATGGCGCGGCTGTTCCACGCCCAGTTCAAGCTCGGGACTCGACTGACGGTCGTGCCGATGAAGAACTGGCGTCGCAGCATGTGGTTCGACGAGACCTCGCTGCCGTGGGTCCGCCCCTCACCGAACATGCCGAACGTCACCAGCGCGCTGCTCTATCCGGCACTCGTTCCGTTCGAGTCGAGCAACGTGTCCGTTGGACGTGGCACCGACGAACCGTTCCAGCGAGTCGGCGCCTCCTGGCTTCGCGCCGACTCGGTGACCCGGATCCTCGAGGACCTCTCGCTCACCGGCGTCAAATTCAAGGCGGAGCGCTTCACCCCGAATAAGCCCGGCGATGGCAAATTCGCTGGGCAGTCGATTCCCGGGATCCGCATCGAGGTCACCGACCGCGATCGGCTGCAGCCTGCCCGCGTCGGCGCGGCCATCCTCTGGGCCCTCGCCCTCGTGCACAAGGACTCCCTCCGGGTTACCCCGGCCGGCTTCGACCAGCGGCTGGGGTCGGGCCGCGTCAGGGAGGCCCTGCTGGGCGGCGCCGACCCGGATGCCGTGATGGATCGCCAGCTGCCGGCGGTTATTGCGTTCGAAAAGGACGCCCGACGCTTTTATCTCTACCGTTGATGCAAGGGGAGTTCTAGCTTTCCACGGCTAGATACTATTCCGTTACCTCAGCGTTATCGAGATGCCATCACTCTGGAGCGCCGTCCAGCGCGGATACATGCGAGTCATCGCCCCCGTGGCGGACTGGCTCGTTGCGCGACGCGTGCGCCCCAACACGATCACCACTATCGGCACGATCTGTACCTGCACGGCGGGGGTCATCTTCGCCTCCGGGCACATCAGCGCCGGTGGCTGGTTTCTCGGCCTGACCGCACTCTTTGACGTGCTCGACGGGAACGTCGCCCGCCGCACGGGGCAGAGTACGGTCTTTGGCGCGTTCTACGACTCGACCCTTGACCGCGTGGCCGACGGCTTCCTCTTCGGCGGTCTGCTGGTGTTCTACGCGACCCACCCGGTGCACGCCAGCCAGCCCATGGTGCTGGTCACGCTGGCGGCCCTTATCGCTACCTTCCTCACGTCATACACGCGCGCCAGAGCTGAAGGGCTTGGCGTCGATGCGAAAGTCGGCATGCTGCAGCGCCCCGAACGCATCACGCTCCTCTCCGCTCCGCAAGCCTTTTTCGGCTTGGCGCTCAACGGCTGGATTCTCGCCGGCATCGTCAGTCTGCTGGCGGTGACGGCGTGGATTACGGTGTTTCAGCGCATCAATTTTGTGTATCGCACGACCACTTCCCCCGGAGAATAAACGCAGTGTCCGACTCGACTCGCGGTAATGCCGCGGCCCCAGCCCCGGCAACGGGGAAGCTTGCCATCTTCACGCCGGGTCTCGGCGCCGTCGCCACCACGTTTATCGCTGGCGTTGAGCGCGTGCGCCGCGGACTCTCGGTCCCCATCGGTTCGCTGTCTCAGATGGCGACGATTCGCCTCGGCAAGCGCACCGACGGGCGCAGCCCGCTCATCAAGGATTTCGTGTCGCTCGCGAAGCTCGACGACATCGTGTTCGGCGCCTGGGATCCCATCCCGGATACCGCCTACGAGTCGGCCATGAACGCGGGCGTGCTCGACAAGTCGGACATCGAACCGATCGCCGATTTCCTCAAGAGCATCAAGCCGATGCCGGCCGTGTTTGAGAGCCGCTACGTCACGCGCATCACGCGCGCGACCAATGTGAAGACGGGCAAGAACAAGCGTGACCTCGCTGAGCAGATCCGTGCCGACATCCGCAACGTGATGCAGAGCAGTGGCGCGACGCGTGGCGTGATGGTGTGGACCGGATCCACCGAGACGTTCATCAGCTCGGGGCCGCAGCATCAGACCATCGAAGCGTTCGAAAAGGCGATGGACGAGAACGATGATGCGATCGCACCCAGCATGCTCTACGCCTATGCCGCCATCATGGAAGGCATCCCGTACTGCAATGGCGCGCCGAATCTCTCCGCGGACTTCCCGGCGCTGCTCGACCTCGCCATCGCGAAGGGCGTACCCGTTTCCGGTAAGGACTTCAAGACCGGCCAGACGTGGATGAAGACGATCATCGCGCCGGGCCTCAAGGCGCGCATGCTCGGTCTCGAAGGGTGGTACTCCACCAACATCCTCGGCAACCGCGACGGCGAAGTACTCGACGATCCGGCGTCCTTCAAGACGAAGGAAGCGTCGAAGCTTTCCGTGTTGCACACGATTCTGCAGCCCGAGGTGTATCCGGAGCTGTACAAGGATTTTTCGCACGTCGTGCGCATCAACTACTACCCGCCGCGCGGCGACAACAAGGAAGGCTGGGACAACATCGACATCAAGGGGTGGCTCGGCTACCCGATGCAGATCAAGGTCAACTTCCTGTGCCGTGACTCGATTCTCGCCGCGCCGATGGTGCTCGACCTCGCGCTCTTCTCGGACTTCGCGATGCGCGCCGGCATGAAGGGGATTCAGGAGTGGTTGAGCTTCTACTACAAGGCCCCGCAGACGGCGCCTGGGCTCCAGCCGGAACACGATCTGTTCATTCAGCAGACCAAGTTGAAGAACACGCTCCGACACCTGATGGGCGAAGAGCAGATCACGCACCTCGGGCTGGAATACTATCAATGATCGCCGAGCGCACGCGTCGTCTCCGTCGCGTGGTCGCACTCGCCGCAGCCGGCCTCGTTATGGCCGGCTGCGGAGGCGGGGGCAGCCCACCACCAACGAATGAACTCCGCTTCAAGACGGAGGATTTCGTCATTCGCGTCTCCCCTGAGACCAAGCCGACGCGGGCGCTCGAACCGATCTACTGGCGCGTGATGGTCCACGATGTGAATAGCGGCCTCCCGATCCAGGGGGGCGAGGGACGCATCTTCGGCACCAATCGCGATCGAAAGACTGTCTCCAACGGGCTCGCGGCCACTGAGGAATTGGGGACCTATCGCAGCAACCTGATGTTCGTCACGGCCGGTATGTGGGCCATGGCGATTCAGTTCCGGCTCGACTCCACCAAGGTGTTGCAGAAGACGCCCGATTGGACGCAGGACATCCTGGCCGCCGAAGAACCTGGTGACTTCTCCCCACCGTCCACGTCTCGGCCGCCCGAACCACCACCGCGCGCAAAGGACAGCACGCGCAAGGACAACTGAGCATGCGGCACTTCCATCGGACCTCGCTCACACCCGACACGGTGCTGACGTCGGCCGATCGCTTCTTCGCTGCGCTCGGACTCTCCCGTGGGGCCGGCGACGCACGGTCCCGCAGTTACAGCGGGACGCTCGGCGCGCTCAGAGTCTCGGTGAAGATGGAAGGCGGACACTACACGGTCGTGGAAGCCGACACCGACCAGGTGGGTGAGAGTCGTCTCGACAAGAACGTGAAGCGCTTCTTCAACGCCGTCCACCGGACGGCTGATCCCCGACACACGATCGAGGCCGGATACTGATGCCCCAAGCGCGCACCGGCCGTGACGTTCCGGCCGTTGAAGCGCGTCCCAGCGACGCCCTCTCGCGCGAGCGGAAGCTCGAGCTGTACTACTGGATGAAGCTCACGAGACAACTCGAAGAGCGCCTCGTCAACCTGTATCGGCAAACCAAGGTCGTCGGCGGACTCTTTCGCTCGCTCGGCCAGGAGGCCGACGCGGTCGGCAGCTGCTTCGCCCTGGAGCAGCGCGATGTGATGTCGCCGCTCATCCGTAACCTCGGCGCCATGCTCGTCAAAGGCGCCACGCCGGTCGAAGTCCTAAAGCAGTACATGGCCAAGGCCGACTCACCCACGCGTGGCCGCGAGCTCAATATCCACTTCGGCGACATCGGCGAGGCCGGCGTCACGCGTGGCTTCCTCGGACAGATTTCGCCCCTCGGCGACATGGTCCCGGTCATGACCGGGGTCACCATGTCGTTCAAGATGCGTGGTGAAGATCGCGTGGGGCTCGTGTATGTCGGTGACGGCGCCACGAGCACCGGCGCCTTCCACGAAGGCATCAACTTCGCCGCCGTGCAGCGGTGTCCGCTGGTCGTCGTCGTCGAGAACAACGGGTATGCGTACTCCACGCCCACGCACAAGCAGTCCGCAGCGAAGTTCTTCGTCGACAAGGCGATCGGCTACGGCGTACTGGGGCTGCAAGCCGACGGCAACGATGTCCTGGCCACGTACGATGTCACGAAGACGGCGGTCGACCACGCGCGCGCCGGTCACGGCGTCGCGCTCGTCGAGCTCATTACCTATCGCCGGAAAGGACACGCCGAACACGACAATCAGTCGTATGTCCCGCCCGGCGAAATCGAGAAGTGGGCCGAGGAAAACGATCCGATCGATCGCTATGTCAGGGTGCTGCGAACCGACCTCGGCGTGGCGGCAAGTGAGATCGAGGCGATTGATGCGCGGATCCTCCGCGAAATCGACGAGGCGACCGACCTCGCCGAATTGTCCGGCACGCCGGACGCGCGCGAAGCCCTGATGGGTGTCTACGCCGATCCACCGGTCGAGCAGCCACTCTGGTTCCGTCGCGACGCGACGGCCGATGCCTACGGCCAGGAACGCCCTGAGAGCTGGGGCACCTGGAATGCCGGCGGAGCGAAGTCCTGATGGCCGAAATCACCTACCTCGAAGCCATCCGCGAGGCGCTCTTCGAGGAGATGGAACGTGACCGGAATGTCTTCTGCATGGGCGAAGACATCGGGGCGTTCGGCGGAGCGTTCAAGGTGACCGAAGGGCTGCTGGCGAAGTTCGGCGAGCAGCGCGTCATCGACTCGCCGATCAGCGAGATCGCGCTCGTGGGCGCGGCCGCCGGTGCCGCGCACATGGGGTTGCGACCGGTGGTCGAGATGCAGTTCATCGACTTCATCGCGAACGCCTACGACATGCTCACCAACTACGTCGCGACCGCGCGATATCGCGCGTTCCTGCCGTGCCCGATGGTCGTGCGCGGTCCGAGTGGGGGCTACGTGCGGGGCGGCCCGTTTCACTCGCAGAACCCGGAAGCCGGGTTTCTGCACACCCCCGGTCTCAAGATCGTCTATCCGTCCACGGCGGCGGATGCGAAGGGGCTCATGAAGGCGGCGATCCGCGACGAGGACTGCGTGCTCTTCTTCGAGCACAAGTACCTGTATCGGCGCGTGAAGGATGTCATGCCCGACGGCGATCACGTGGTGCCGATCGGCAAGGCGCGTGTGGCGCGCGAGGGGGCGGACGTCTCGATCGTGACCTATGCGTCGACCGTCTGGAAAGCCCTTGAGGCCGCTGACATCCTCGCCGCCGACGGCATCTCCGTTGAAGTGATCGATCTCCGGTCGCTCGCACCGATGGACGACGAGGCGATTTTCCGGACCGTGAAGAAGACCAATCGCCTGCTCATCGTGCATGAGGACACACGCACGGGGGGGATCGCTGGTGAGATTACCGCGCGCGTGAACGAAACCTGCTTCGAGTGGCTCGACGCGCCCGTGTTGCGCGTGACGGCGGCGGATATCCCGCTTCCGTACGCTCCGGCCCTTGAAGATTACGTGTTGCCGCAGACTGCCGATATCGTTCGAGCGGTCCGGCGCCTGACTGCGTATTGATGACAACGACCTCTGCTGGCGGTGCTCAGACACCCCTCCCCGAAGACCGTGTGGGTCGCAACATCGGCGTGGGATGTTTTTCGGTGTTTGTCGGTGCGGTCAGTGGCGCGATGGTAGGCGTCGGCATCGGAAAGTTGCTCGGATTCTTCGCACGTTGCACCCCCATGGCGGGATTGCCGGCGTGTGATTGGTGGGTGTACGCTGGGTATGGTGGTGCCTTCGGCGCGATAACGCTGCCGATTCTCGCCTTATGGCGTTTGCGTCGCGCGGATCGCGCGGCCGACGCTGCTTCTTCAGATCGAGGATGATCGAGTGGCTCGTGTAGATGTCATCATGCCGCAGATGGGCGAGTCCATCGCGGAAGGAACCGTGTCGCGGTGGCTCAAGAAGGTCGGCGACAACGTCAAGCGTGACGAACCGCTCTTCGAGATCTCCACCGATAAAGTCGATGCCGAGATACCGTCGCCGTCGGCCGGTATCCTGCTCGAGATCCTGATCGGTGAGGGGCAGACCGTCGCCATTCAGACCGTCGTCGCGCGGCTGGAAACGGACGCCGCGGCCGCCGCGATCGCACCCGCCGCAGCGCCGAGCGTTCCCGCTGCTGCCGCGGCCCCCGCGTCGGCACCCACAGCCGCGGCGGCGGTCACACCGTCCGCGCCGGTCGCGCCCTCGGCCACGCCGGCGGTGCCCGCGGCACCCGCGGGCTCGTTCGAGGAGCGCGTGCGCACCAAATCCTCGCCGCTCGTACGCAAGATGGCGGCGGAACACGGGGTCGAGATCGCCGGCGTGAGCGGCAGCGGCATTGCCGGTCGTGTCACGCGCAAGGACCTCGACGCGTTCCTGGCGGCCAAGCCTGCCGCCACCGCGGCGCCGGTTGCCGGGGCGTCGATGCACGCGCCCGCTGGTGTCGAACACCGCGGTCCACTGCCCACGCCGTGGCCCGGTGATGTCGTTGAGCCGATGTCGAAGATCCGGAAGCTCACCTCCGATCACATGGCGCTCGCCATCAAGGTGGCAACGCACGTGACGTCGTTCTTCGAGATCGATCTCACACGTGTGGCGCGCATCCGCGCCGCCATGCGCAAGGAGTTCGAGGCGCAATCCGGCCAAAAGCTCACCTACCTGCCGTTCATTCTGCAGGCGGTGTGCACGCAGCTCAAGCGCCATCCCACGCTCAACGCGGCGGTCGCCGGCAACGACGTGATTCTGCGCAAGCAGATCAATCTCGGCATCGCCGTGGCCCTCGAACCGACCGGTCTCATCGTGCCCGTGCTCAAGCACGCCGACGAGATGTCGCTCACCGGTCTCACGCGCGGTACCAACGATCTTGCCGCGCGCGCGCGAAGCAAGAAGCTGAATCCGACCGATGTGCAGGATTCAACGTTTACCATCACGAATCCCGGCGTCTTCGGCTCGCTGTTCGGCACGCCGATCATTCCCGTGGGCACCACCGCCATCCTTGGCCTGGGCGCCATCGAGAAGCGGGCGAAGGTCATTACGGGTCCGGATGGCGAAGACACCCTCGCGATTCGCACGTGTGCGTATTTTTCGCTGTCGTTCGATCATCGGGTGATCGACGGGGCCGATGCGGATCGGTTCATGGCCGATCTCAAGAAGACGCTGGAGTCCGTGCCCGAAACTGGGTTCTGAGTCCGTGATGGCACGCGTGCTGGCAATGCAGGAGCGGGTCGTCGCCCGGGCGGAGCGAGAAGCCTATCTGGCGGCTCTCGACAGCCGTCGGGCGCGTGCCGCGGCCGTACCAGCACATTTTTGGGTCTTTGAACACGCCACCGATTCCGGCCGTTTCGTCGAGTTCACGGAGGCCGCGAGCGAGGATGCTATCGCCGCGGCCCATGAACACGGCGCGGTGCCAGGACTCTGGCGCGAAGTACAAGGAGGCTGATATGCCCGCTCGACGTATTACGGTCGAGGGACGCGAATGGCAGGTATACCCCTCCGGATTCCTCACCCAGTACGTCGGCGATGAGTTCGGATTGATCTTTGTAGCCGGAACGGGCGACAACCGCGAAGTGCGCGTCACGCGGTACTCGCCCGTGGGAACCCGCGCCCGGGAGCAATCGCTGGCCGAGCTCGACAGCGCGCAGCTCGTCGACCTGTTCCAAACGTCGCAGCCGGGCGCGCGTTCTCCAGAGGCGGGCTACCGCTCGTGACCGGCGCGCCGGGTACTTCAGGCCCGGAGACCGTTTCGGGACGCGGCGAGTCCGCGCAGTTCGTCGACCTGCAGGTGCACTCGACCGCATCCGACGGCGCGCTGTCGCCGGCGAAAGTCGTCGAAGCAGCACGTGATGCAATGTTGTACGCCATCGCGCTTACCGATCACGATACCGTGGACGGATTGCCGGAGGCGATCGCGGCCGGCGTCGAGTGCGGGGTACGCATCATCCCGGGCGTCGAGCTCAGTTCGCATTTCGATGAGGACGAACTGCACTTGCTGGGCCTCCACCTCTCGAATCAGGATGCCATGCGCTCGGCGTTGCTCGACCTGCAGGCCGGTCGGGTGGAGCGAGCCCTCCGCATTGTCGAGGTGCTCAATCGGCATAGCATTCCGGTCACCATGGAGTCGGTGCTCGCCGAGGCCGATAAGGGGGCGGTGGGTCGTCCGCACATCGCCCGCGCGATGGTTGCCGGTGGGTGGGTCCGCGATTTCCGAGAGGCGTTCGATCGCTGGATCGGATTCGGTCGACCAGCATACATGGCGAAGGAGCGCTTCGACGTGGCCGACGCGATTGCGCTGGTGCATCAGGCCGGCGGCCTCGCCGTGTGGGCCCATCCCGGCGACTCGGCGACGCCCACGCGCATTCAGCGGCTCGCCGACATGGGACTCGATGCGGTGGAGGTGCTGCATCCGAGTCACCCGCCCTCGCTGTCGCAGCGTCTCTTCGACCACACCGAAAAGGCGGGACTGCTGCCCAGCGGCGGGTCCGATTGGCACGGGACGCACGACGGACCCCGCCGGCTCGGAGGACAGTTGGTGCCGAAGATCTGGCTCGACTGGCAGGAAGCACGCGTGGCGGCGCGCGCTGCGGCCGAGACCGCCTGATGGCGAATCGCGTCGCGCTCGTCACCGGCGGCGCGCGACGCGTGGGCGCCGAAATCGTTCGCAGCTTCGCGGTGCGCGGCTACGACGTCGTGCTCCACCACGGCCATTCCCCCGCGGCGGCGGCCGCCCTCGCTGGGGAGTTGCGTCGCGCGCACGATGTGCGCATCGAGGTCGTGCAGGAAGATCTGGCCGACGTGCATGCGCCGCAGCGTATCGTGAACGCAACCATGGACGCGTTCGGCGCGTTGGATGTCCTCGTCAGCTCGGCGTCGGTCATGGTGAGTCATCCCTTCGACGCCGTAACCCCTGAGGATTGGGAGCAGACGTCGGCGATCAACCTCCGCGCGCCGTTCTTCCTCATACAGGCCGCCGCTCGAGTCATGCGGGAGGGCGGCGCGATTGTACAAGTCTCTGATCATCTCGCGTTCGAGACCGTCTTCCCGCAACTCATCCCGCACCAAGTCACGAAGTCGGCGCTCACGCAGTTGGTGCGCACCACGGCGTCGGCGTGTGCGCCGCGCGTGCGCGTCAATGCCGTGGCGCCTGGACTGGTGCTGGCGCCGGAAGACATGTCCGAGGAGCAGCTCCAGCGCTTCCTGCGCGACGTGCCGATGGCACGAGAGGGGACGCCGCACGACGTCACCCAGGCGATTCACTTTCTCGTCGACGCGCCCTACGTAACGGGCATCGTGCTCTCGGTCGATGGTGGACGACACTTACGCCGATGAGGGGCCGTGACAGACACCGCTGAACGCGCGGCGCCACTGGTCTTCAATCGCATCGTGATCATGGGCGGCGGCTGCTACGGCAGCTGGTATGCGCAGCAACTCACGAGGGCCGCCCGTCGAGGTGCCTTGCAGGCCGGTGAGGTGGTGGTGGTCGATCGCGACCCCGCGTGTCGGGTGGCTCAATTGCACGGTGCCGGAGCGTATGATGGGTTGCCACTCACGGTCGCCCTGAGCGAATGGGATCCATATGTGGCCGAGTGGTTGGGGCAGGGACCTGCGTCGCTGGCGGGAGACGCGATGGTTCCTTCCCCCCTGATGCCCCACGTCTGTCTCGACTGGTTGATCGGGCGGGCGCGGCAACGGTGGCCCGAACGGAGCATTCGTGTTGCTCCGCTCGGACAGACTCCCCCCACGCCCTGGGAACGGGCGTCGCCCGATGGGCGCCATTACGTGAGCTTCGCCACATGGATGTGCCCGGTGAATTGCATTGAACCGGAGCGCTGTCCCCATACGCGTGGCGTCCGGGACTGGAGCATGCCGCCGATGATGCGCCGGTACGTCGATGACAACCCGTCGCTCCTCGGTCCCGTTATCTTTCACTGCGTTCACCGCACGTACGGCGTCGGCATGATCGATGCCGCTGCCATCGCGGATGCTGATCGGCAACTCGCCGCATGGGGCGCTGCAGGTCCCTGTGCTGTGCTCGTCGGGACAGTCTCGCACTGTCACGGCGCGCTGGGCGTGCTGGCGGTCGATTGAATTCTCTTCTTCTCCTCGACGACATGTCCGACTCCCGTCCCGAAAACATCGTGATCATCGGTTCCGGTCCTGCCGCATGGACCGCCGCCATCTATGCGGCGCGCGCGAACCTGAATCCGATCGTCTTCGAAGGCGAGCCGGTGGGCACCGAGCTCCCCGGCGGGCAGCTCATGCTCACCACCGATATTGAAAACTTCCCCGGCTTCCCCGACGCGATCAGCGGGCCCGACCTCATGGACCGCATGCGGGCGCAGGCCGTGCACCACGGCGCTCGCGTCGTGTCCGAACTGGTGAAGCAGGTGCACCTCGCGTCCAAGCCGTTCGGAATCGTACCGAACTACTCCGAACCGATCACGGCGCACGCCGTTGTGATCGCGACCGGTGCCGCCGCCCGCTGGATCGGCCTTGAGAACGAACTGCGTCTGGCCACCTCGGGCGGTGGCGTGTCGGCCTGCGCCGTGTGTGACGGCGCCATGCCCTTCTATCGCAACAAGACGCTGGCGGTCGTGGGAGGCGGTGACACCGCGATGGAAGAGGCGATGTATCTCACCAAGTTCGCAAGTGAGGTCGTCGTAATTCATCGGCGCGATACGTTCCGCGCCTCGAAAGTCATGGCCAGTCGTGTCCTCGATCATCCCAAAGTTCGGGTGATCTGGAACGCACAGGTCACCGACGTGCTCGGCGACGATTTCATCACGGGACTCCAGCTCACCGACACGGAAACGGGGGCGGTCCGCGAGATTGAAGTCGGTGGATTGTTCGTGGCGATCGGCCACACGCCGAATACGAAGTTCCTGCAGGGACAGCTCGACACCACGGAACACGGGTACATCAAGGTGTCGTCCTGGCGCACCGAAACGAATGTCCCCGGTGTCTTCGCCGCCGGCGATGTCATCGACGACTACTATCGGCAGGCGATCACCTCGGCGGGAACCGGTTGTATGGCGGCGCTCGAGGCGGAGCGCTGGCTCGCGCACCATGGCATCGGGGAATCTCCCGTCCTGGAAACGGCGGAAGCCCCCGTCCCCGCCACTCCGGACGCCACGTTCCCGTGAGCCCCCTCACGCTGCAGCAACTCACCGTGGGTCCGCTGCAGGAGAATTGCTGGCTGCTGGCCGATGCTGTGAGCGGCAAAGCCGTATTGATCGATCCCGGGGACGAAGCGGACGCCTTGCTCGCCGCCGTGGATGCAACCGGCTGCACCCTCGAGGCCATCTGGCTCACGCACGCACACTTCGACCACGTGGGCGGTGTCGCCGGTGTCGTCGCCGCGCGTCCCGTTCCGATCTCGCTGCATCCTGCCGACGCGTTCTTGTACGAGAACGCGGCCAGCAGCGCCGCGCGTTGGGGCGTCGTGATCGATAACCCGCCGCCCGCCGATCACGATCTCGCCGAAGGCGGGCTCATGCAGCTCGGTGAGTACCGATTCGACGTCTGGCATCTGCCCGGTCATGCACCGGGACACGTCGCCTTCATCGGCCACGGCCTCTGCTTTTCCGGCGATCTACTCTTCGCCGGATCGATTGGTCGCACCGACCTGCCGCTCTGCGACCCCACCGCGATGCAGCAGTCCCTCCTCAGAATGGCGACGCTCAGCGCCGAAACTCGGGTATTCCCCGGGCACGGTGTTGATACAACAATCGGGCGCGAGTTGGCGTCCAATCCCTTTCTGCGCGGTACAGCCCGGCCACTCGGCGCCTAGGCGTCGTTCTCTCCTCTTCCGGTTCTCGCATGTCGCCGTTCGTCTCGGACCGATTCCGTTCGATTTCCCTGGCACTGCTCGGCGCCGCCGCCCTGACGGCCTGTTCGAGCATCACGGAGAGCACCACCCAGCAGCTCTCTAATTACGGGGCGGTCACGATCACCGGAAAGAACGCGCCCGGCGGACGGGCGACCGCGTCCGTCAACGCCGTGTTCTTTCAGGGACTCGCGGTCACGGCGCCCAACAGCGCGCTCCAGCAGGGGGATCAGTGCGCCTACGCATATATCGATACGACCACGGGGACCGCCAGCGGCTCGCTGAAGGTCGGTGAGAGTCTCGCGCTCACCTTTGCCGGCACCAGCGTCGCGATGCCGTTCTCCACGGCGTTCTCGCGGTACGAGCCCGCCACCGGGACCGCGCTGTCCTATGCATCGGGAGACGCGGCAACCCTGCGCATCCCCGGTCTGGCCGGGACGTTCCCGGCCGCGTCGATCAGCGTACAGCTTGCCGAGCCCATCATCCCCAGACCACTTCTCATCCCGGCGGCCGGCGCACCACTGGATGTGACGTGGAACGCGACGAACGATCCGACGGCCGCGATCATCCTCTCGGTACGCTACGCGACGACGCCCACGTCCACGGTCCAAAACGAGCAGATCTACTGCGCGGTCAAGGACGATGGCGCATTTCAGGTGCCGGCATCCGGGCTTGGTGCGTTTCTCGCATCTCCGAGTGCATTGCGCTCGGTGGCACTGATCCGTTGGCGCACGCAGGAAGTGCGGCCAGACTCGCTGAGCCTGCTCCACATCGTCTCGACCGTCGACACGATCGTGCGATTCCCCTGATCTCACGCCCGCGGTGAACCCGGTGGCCACTCGAATCGAGAAGGACTCGCTCGGTGAAGTCCCGGTGCCACGAGAGGCGCTGTACGGCGTACAAACCGTGCGCGCCGCGCAGAACTTCCCGATCAGTGGGCTCCGCCCCCTCCAGCCGTTCGTGATCGCGCAGGTGTGGATCAAGAAGGCGGCCGCCATGACGCATCGGGACACCGGTCGACTTGATGCGCGCCGCGCCGACGCTATCATTGCGGCGGCCGACGAGGTGCTTGGCGGGCAACACCGTGATCAGTTCATCGTTGATCCGTATCAGGCTGGTGCGGGTACGTCGCACAACATGAACGTGAACGAGGTGCTCGCCAACCGCGCCAACGAGTTGCTCGGCGGCGTTCGTGGCGCGTACACGCCCGTGCATCCGAACGATCATGTCAACATGGGGCAGAGCACGAACGACACGATCCCGACCAACATCCGACTGGCTGTGCTCGGGCAGATGCCGGCGCTCTTGGCGGCCATCGACGTGCTGCATGCGGCGCTCGAGCGGAAGGGGAGGGAGTTTGACGGTATTGTAAAGGCCGGCCGAACGCACCTGCAGGACGCCATGCCGATTCGTCTCGGACAGGAGTTTACCGCCTACGCCGGCACGCTCGTACGAGCTCGAAGGCGCGTACTCGAGGCCGCCGACTACCTCAACGACCTCGGGATTGGCGGGTCTGCGGTGGGGACCGGCGTAAACGTCGAGCCGGAATACCCGGCACGGATGAACACGCATTTGCGGGCGGTCACCGGCATCACCACGCTGCGCATCGGCGGCGACCGCATTCAGCTCATGCAGAGCATGGGCGATGCGGCGGCCTTCTCGGCATCGCTTCGCGGTCTGGCGATCGAGCTGTCGAAGATCGCGAGCGATCTCCGTCTGATGGCGTCCGGGCCGCGTACGGGCCTCGATGAGATCACCCTACCGGCCGTGCAACCCGGATCCTCCATCATGCCGGGCAAGATCAACCCGTCGATCCCCGAGATGGTGAACCAAGTGTGCTTCCAAGTCATTGGATGTGACACCACGGTCGCGATCGCCGCCGAGCACGGGCAACTCGAGCTCAACGTCATGATGCCGCTCATCGCGCACAACGTGCTGCTCTCCATGCGGATTCTCACGAACGCGATCGCCGTGTTCGGCACGCGATGTGTGGACGGCATCGTCGCCAACGCCGGCATGTGCGCACATTGGGTCGAGCGCTCGGCGGCCCTCGCCACGGCGCTGATGCCGACGATCGGCTATGAGGCGGCGGCGGCGATCGCGAAGCGCTCGGTAGGGGAGGGCACGCTGATTCGAGAGTTGGTCGCGAGGGACGGAATCCTGCCGCCTCACGAACTCGACGCCATCCTTGACCTCCGCAAAATGACCGAGATCGGCGTTCCATCGGGCGGGAGAGGCTCCGCGGCCAGCGGCTGAGCCGCCCGGCGGCTTTTGCGCTGGGAACTTGTCCACACGACCTGCGAGCCATAGACTCGACGGATGCGCATTACGACGTGGGCGGAATACGGACTCATTTGTGCCTTGCACCTCGCGCGCCGCGCGGGTGCGGGGCCAATGACGGGACGGGATGTCGCAGCTCGCGAAAAGCTGCCCGGCGACTATGTCGAACAGATCCTGTTGCGGATGCGCCGCGCCGGCATCGTGAACAGCACCCGAGGCGCGCGCGGCGGGTACTCGCTCGCCCGCGCGCCCGAAGACATCTCCGTACGCGCGGTGATTCAGGCGTCCGAACTCACGACCTTCGACCTGCACTGCGTGAGCCATCCGGTCGACGCCGACCGGTGTGCCGCCGCCGAGAACTGCAGCATCCGCCCCGTGTGGTTGCTGCTGCAGCAGCGCATCGATGAGGTGCTGGAGGGGGTCAAGCTCAGCGATCTCCTCACCGACGAGGCGACGGTGCGGGATCGTGTGGGGCTGCCGCCGTATGAGGCAATTCCGGATCTCCCCGGAGCGTTGCCCATTCTGCAGGGCTGACGGGGCGTATGGGGCTGTGGACGCAGTGGCGCGCGCAACGCGAGCGGAGTCGGCGGGCCGCGCACTACCTCGACCGGCTGCTCCGTGCGCCCCAGCCGGACGACATCGCGTGGATCGCGTCGCTCGGCGTCGCCGAATCCATCGCCGCCCGGGAACTCACCTTTGCCAAACGGGCGATCGTGCTCATGGTCGCCGAACGTGACGCCCTCGATGACCGTACCGCCTCCGACGTCGCGCGCCAGCTGGCGCCGGTGATCAGCCGCGAGGCCAAGATGTCCGCTGACCTCGGCCGCGAGTGGGGGGAGCGCTGGCGGGCCTACACCGCCGCACTGGCGGTGCGAGGGAGCGTGGAGGCGCCGGCCACGCGACTGGCACGCGTCCTCGTCGTCGCGGCGGGGATCAGCGATCCCTCGAGCGGGCAGTTACAGCGTGCCGTCGAATTCGTGCTCGACACCCGGGCGGCGGCCAATGGTGCGCTCCGTGACGCGTTCGGCGCGGCCTCGCTTCCCGATGACATCCGGCCGTCTGCTCTCCAGAGTTGATCGCCGCCCGTTGCACCGAGAACCGGCGACACCGATGGATACGAGAACGGGGGAAGGATGGCTGACGCCACCTTCCCCCGTTTTTCGTCGAAACATCGAGTGCCGAAGGCCGGACTCGAACCGGCACGTCCTTGCGGACACTGCGCCCTGAACGCAGCGCGTCTACCAATTCCACCACTCCGGCAGAACCTGAATTCGTGTACGAGACGAGCGTTTCGTACACGATTCCAGCAGGGCCGTAAAGAATAGATCGAAGGTGCCCCTGAAGTCAACGCCATGGTGCACTCTTCGTGCGTGTTCGGGTATTACCTTTCCCCCCAGTATGGCAAACAAGGACACCGACGAACCCACCGAGCTGATTGCGCGCAACAAGCGCGCGCGGCACGACTACGAAATCCTGGATACCTGGGAGTGCGGCGTCGTGCTCACGGGCACGGAGGTGAAGGCGCTGCGCGAAGGGCGCGCGAACCTGACGGATGCCTTCGGGGTGATCAAGGACAATGAGGTGTTCTTGCTCAACCTCCACATCGGCGCGTACGGTCAGGGAAACGTGTTCAATCACGAACCCACCCGTACGCGCAAGTTGCTGATGCACCGCCGCGAAATCCGTCGACTGATCGGCGCCGTCGAGCGCCAGGGGCTCACGCTCGTGCCACTCGATCTGTACTTCAAAAGCGGCCGCGTGAAGGCGCGCCTCGCACTGGTGCGTGGCAAGCAGCAGCACGATAAGCGCGAAGACCTCAAAAAACGTGACGCGGAGCGCGAGATTGCCCGCGCCCTCAACAAGCGCTGAGCCGCCGAGCTGATGCTGCTGCTGGGCGCGCTATCACTCACTCTCCAGCTGTCGGCGGTCACGCCGTCGTTGCCACCCCTTTCGCCGCTTGTTGTTCGTGCTGGCGATCGACTCCAGTCCGTTCCCACGCTGCGGCACACGGAAGGCGGCATCGCCGTCCGTGTCGATGCGTTGGCCACGGCGCTCGGTGGGCAGTTCGCGACTAGGGAGACCGGTGACGGACGCTACCGTCTCGAGGTTGGAACGATCGGCATCGATCTTGATGCCGGGAGCGCGCTGGTCGTGGTGGCCGGAGACACCATACCGCTGCGGGCAGGCGTCTTCCGGCGCGATGGGCGCGTGTACGTGCCGCTCGCATTCGCAACGGAACTGCTCCCGCGGCTTGGGACCGGGGTCCTCTTCGATCCGGACAAGGCCGAGTTGCGGCGGTTCTCCACGGTCACCGCGAGCCGGCGCGCCCCCGCCGCTCGCGCCGAAACGCCCCGTCCTGACGCACCGTCGGCGCCGGTCGACAACGTCCGCAGTGCCCCGGCCGCCCGGAACGCATCGCTCCGTCGTCGCGTCGTCGTCGTAGATGCCGGGCACGGAGGCCCCGACAGCGGCATGTCCGGACCGATCGGCGTCCCGAACAAGGTCTACGAGAAGAACATCACGCTCACGTTCGCCAAAGAGTTGCGGACCGCGCTTGAGCAGCGTGAGATCCAGGTGGTCATGACGCGCAGTACCGACACACTGATCGCCTTGGGCGATCGCGGGCGCATTGCGAATCAGGCAAAGGCGGACCTGTTCGTGTCCGTTCACGTGAACGCCGCCAATCCGCGCTGGGCGAATCCCGGCGGAGCGCGCGGCTTTGAAACCTATTTCCTCGCTGAAGCCAAGACCGAAGATGAGCGCCGGGTCGCGGCCATGGAAAACGAAGCGATCCGCTTCGAGACCGACGCGGATGTCACGCGTGACGATCCCTTGGGGTTCATCATGCGCGACATGGCGCAGAATGAGCACCTGCGCGAGTCAGGACGGTTGGCCGAACTCCTTCAGGCGGGGTTGAAGCGCGTTCATCCTGGGCCCAGTCGTGGCGTCAAGCAGGCCGGCTTTCGGGTGTTGGTGACGGCGTTCATGCCGGCGGTGCTGGTGGAGCTCGGCTTCGGTACCAACAAGCTCGATGCGCAGTACATGACCGACACTGGCCGGCAACGCGAGCTGGCGTCCACGTTGGCCGATGCCGTCGTTCGCTATCTTGAGCAGTATGAGCGGAAGGTCGGAGGCGACGATTGATGCGCGCCGCGCAACGGCTCACGATGGCGCTCGCTTCGTGGCTGCTCGGTTCGGGCTGTGTGTATTACAACGGCATTTACAACGCGCAGGCCGAGGCGCGCATCGCGGATGCCAGACTGCGACGCGATGATGAGGGGGAGGCGACCACCCACTTTCAACGGTCCGCGGTGATCGCTGAAACGGTGTTGGTGCGCCACCCCAAGTCGCAGTGGCGCAACCGCGCCGTGTATATCGCGGCGCGCAGCGGCGCGATGGCCGCGCAGTGTGAACGGGCGATGCCGCGGCTGCGCACGCTGTTGACTGGGACCGCGCTGAGTGCCGGCGAGCGCGATCGCGCGCGACTGGCGCTGGCCTCGTGCGAGGTGCGCGCGGGACGAAGCAATGATGCCAGGCCACGCCTCGACTCGTTGTTCCGCTCGGCCGATCGCGAACTCGCGCGCCAGGCACGCCTCTGGGCGGCGCGGGCCGCGCTCAGCATGGGCGATCGCGATGCGGTCCCTGCCTATCTTGGCGGCATCGACGCAGGGGTCTTGCAGTGGGAGCTCATCAGCGCGTCGATGTCGGCGCGCGAGTATGCCCGCGTCGAATCCTTGCTCGTGCAGCGCGCCCGGCTCGGCGACTACCGTGAAGACGTCACCCGCGCCCTGCGTGAGATACTCGCGGATGGCCGACTCGATGCCGCCGAGCGGATCGTCGCACAATACGACGCCGCACGGGTCCGCGATGACGGCCGTGCCCGTATGCACTTTGCGTTGGGCGACATGTACGCACGTGGCGGCCGCGACTCGCTCGCCAGAGGGCATCTCTATGCCGCGCGCACGCTGTCACAGCGCGACACCGTGACGGGCCACGAAGCACATGCGCGGCTGGCCCTGCTCGATCTGCCCCGCGTCGCTTCGGTGCGTGAACTTGATACCCTCATGGCGCGGCAGGACAGCGTGGTATGGCGGACCGCCTATGCGCGGCAGGTCGCCGACCGCCTCCTGCTGTTCCGGGTGCTGGAGGGTCACCGTGATGCCGAGAGCGCCGCCGTGTACTTGGCGGCCGAGATCGCACGGGACTCGCTGCGCGCACCGCGCCTGGCGCGTGCGCTCTTTTTGCGCGTGGCCCGCGAGTCGCCCGCGTCTCCGCTGGTGCCCCACGCCTGGTACGCTGCGGCGCTACTCGAGCCGGATAGTGCGGCAGCATGGGAACGCCGCGTCCTCGAGGAGCACAGTCGGTCCGCCGTCGCGGCGCGATTGCGCGGCGACGATCCAACCGATCGCCCGGACTTTGTCAGCGCACCCGAACTGTTGAGATTGCAGTGGACGGATGCGGTCCGCATCTGGTCCGATAGCTTACGAAAGCTTCGCCTTCCTCCCAAGCCGGCCGGATCTCGGTGACCGCGTGACCGCAACAACACGTGAACAGCAACAGTGGGCCGTCGCGGGGTTGGCCTTCCGAAATCCCGTGATCCTCGCCGCCGGAACGGCGGGCTTTGGCAAGGAAGTCGAGGATGTGCTCGACCTCGCCGCCATCGGCGGCATCGCCACCAAGGCGGTCAGCGTTGCCCCGCGTCACGGCGCACCGCCGCTCCGGGTCAGCGAGTTCGCCGGCGGGATGATCAACGCCATCGGCCTCGCGAATCCCGGCCTCGACAGTGTCCGTGCCGAGTACGTGCCTTGGCTCCACCGCGCATATCCGGGCACCCGCGTGCTCGTCAACGTGGTGGGGAACAGCCTCGAGGACTTCGAAACGGTCGTCGGTGGACTCGACGGGCAGCCGGGCGTGGACGCGTTCGAGCTCAATGTCAGCTGTCCCAACGTCAAGGCGGGGGGCATGGAATTCGGTGCCGATCCGGTCGCGCTCGCGGCCTTGGTCCGCGCCTCACGCGCGAAGACCTCCCGTCCCATCTTCGTCAAGCTGTCGCCGACGCTGGGCGCCGGCGTCGTGGATGCCGCACGCGTCTCGATGGAACATGGTGCCACGGGGCTGACGCTGGTGAACACCATGCCCGGACTCGTCATCGACGCGTCCCGTCGTAAACCCAAGATCGGATTCGGGACCGGCGGCGTCAGCGGTCCGGCGTTGCTCCCCATGGGCCTCTTGGCCACGTGGCGGGTCCGTCAGGCGCTCCCCGGTGTCCCGATCATCGGACTCGGCGGTATCAGCACCGGCACCGACGCCGCTCAGTATCTGCTCGCCGGCGCCTCGCTGGTCGGCGTCGGGACGGCGGCACTGCGTGATCCCCGCGCGCCGGAGCGCATCGCCCGTCAACTGGCCGCGTGGGCGGCGCGGGAAGGGGTCCTGGACTTGCGTACGATCATCGGCACACTGGAGTGGCCCTCGTGATGGCTGAGAATTCCCCGACCGTCCCTGCAACGGTCACCCCGATCGTCGCGCTCGACGTCGCTGACGCGCGCGCGGCACAAGCGATGGTCTCCCGTCTCGGCGACGCCTGCGGGTTTTATAAAGTGGGACTGGAGCTGTTTGCGGCCGAGGGCCCCGGGATCGTGCGCTGGCTGCGCGACGCCGGCAAGTTGGTCTTCGTCGACCTCAAGCTCCACGATATCCCCAACACCGTGCGTGGCGCGGCCCGCAGCGTGGCGCGCCACGGCGCCTCTTTGCTCACCGTGCATGCGTCCGGCGGCTCGGAGATGATCCGGGCGGCGGTCGAGGGCGCAGCTGAGGGCGCAGCTGAGGGCGCAGCTGAGGGCGCAGCCGGTGCGGCGGCGGGGGGCTGCGGAATTCTCGGGGTCACGATCCTCACCAGCATGGATGCCGCGGGGATCGGTGAGGCGTGGGGACGCGATGGCGTCGATGTCACCGGGGAAGTGGTGCGACTGGCTGGCCTCGTCCGGAATGGTGGCGGGGTGGGCATCGTCTGCTCCGGTCATGAGGCGGCAGCGGTTCGGTCTGCCTACGGTGATGCCCTCGGGCTCCTCATTCCGGGCATTCGCCTGCCGGGTGGCGAGGCACACGACCAGCGTCGGGTCATGACCCCCCAAGCGGCCGCGGGCGCCGGTGCGCGCTGGTTGATCCTCGGCCGTGCGGTCACAGGGGCGTCCGACCCGGTCGCCGCGATGGAGCTGGTTGCCGCGTCACTTGCGGGAGCCGTCTAAGTCCACTAGGATGAGGGTCTTGCCCGTTTTCGGGCGAGATTCTAGGCCAATCCGCTGGCCACATTTGCTTCGCTCGTGCGCGGAATCGCGGTAACGCGATGCTTCATGAGCGATGGACGCATGGGGAGTCCAGCCGGCCGGCGTAATCCGGTGCGGGAGGCTCCGTTGGCGCGTGAGCGCCAAGGTGACCCGTGAAAGTTCGGAGCAGCGTAAAGCCGATCTGTGAGCACTGCAAAGTCGTGAAGCGACAGGGCGTGACTCGCATCATCTGCAAGCGCAACCCCAAGCACAAGCAGCG
>CANHNQ010000026.1 GCA_947462095.1 Gemmatimonadota bacterium | reverse complement strand
GTCGGTCATCACGACCGTCAGGGCGGCGGGGTCAATCCGACGTCGTGGGTGTTCGCCCACCCGTCGCGCGGATGCAGTCAGGACAATCTGAAAGCATCCGGCGGGGCTGGACTGTACTACTGCTTCGCGCTGTAAACCGTTCGCGCTGTAGAGGGTGGAACGGCGGGCCTACTGCGCCGCCGTTCCCGGCTTCACACCCTGCAGCCAGAACGCGAACCACTGCCGGATCCGCCCGAGGCGATCCACCAGCAACCACGGCTCGCCGGTGCGCGAGAGATCATGATTCGAGCGCGGATAGCGCACCATCTCCACCGGCACGCCCTGCTTCTTGAGTGACATGAACCAGATCTCCGCACTCCCCATCGGGGTGCGGTGATCTTCTTCACTCTGCACCAGCAGCATCGGCGTCTTCACTTTCTGCACATAGCGAATCGGCGACAGCGTGTCGTAGAGCGCCTGATTGTCCCACGGCTTCCCGTAGAATTCGAACTCGGTGAGCCCCTGCGCATCGCTGCTGCCGTACCAGTAGGTCCAGTCGGTAATCGTGCGGTCCGTCTCGATCGCCTTGAAGCGATCCGTCTTGGTGGCGATCCACGTGGTCATGAATCCGCCGTATGAGCCGCCCGTGGCGCCCATCTTCGTGCTGTCTACATCGGGGCGAGCGGCCACGATGTCCACCGCCTTCATCAGGTCGTCGTAGTCCTCCATGCCCCAGCGGCCGCGCGTGCTGTAGGTGAAGTCCGCGCCGTAGCCACTCGATCCGCGCGGGTTCGTGAAGAGCACGAACATCCCCTGCGCCGCGAGATTCTGGAACTCGTCGAACCAGCCTTCGCCGTACGCCGAGTGCGGGCCACCGTGGATGTAGATCACCATGGGATACTTTTTGCCCGGGGTGTAGCCGTACGGCTTCATCAGCCACCCTTCGATCTCCAGGTTGCCGACGCTCTTGTACGTGAAGCGATCGGCGTCGCTCCACACCACGTCCGTGTTCACGTCGTCATTGAAGTGCGTGAGCTGGCGTTCGCCCGTGCCGTCAGCCGTCGCCACGAACAACTCCGTGGGCTTCGTCATTGAGGTCGACGTGTACGCCATCACCTTGCCCGCCGCGTCGTAGCTCGCGCCACGCAGCTGACGACGACCACCCACCAGCTCCTTCGGTGCCGTCTTGCCGGTGAGATCGGCCCGCAGAATGGCCGAACGGCCACCAATGTCCGCCGCGAACTGCAGCTGGCCGGTGCTCAGCCAGAACAGCGAGCCCGGCTCGAACTGCCAGTCGCCGAGAAGATTGCGCGGCGTGCCGCCGGCCACGTCCACGACATAGATGCGCGCCGACTTCATGCGCGACGGACGGCCCACGAACGCCAGCTGCTTGCTGTCGGGCGACCACGTGATGTCCGACTCGGCGCCCATCCACTCGCTCACCTTCCGCGGCGTGCCGCCGGTGCTGGCCACGACGTACAGGTCGGTGTCGTTCCGATCCGCTTCATCGCGGGCCTTGTTGTACGGCAGCTTGGCGAGCGAGTCACGCTCGAGATCGACCATCGAATCCGGGCGCAGTTGCGCGTCGGCCACGAAGGCAATCCACTTGCCATCGGGGGACACTTCGGGCGACCGGTGCGAATAGAGCGCGGTCGTGAGCTGCCGCTTCGCAGTGTCGCCCACCGTCTGCCGCCACAGCTGCGACGGACGCCAGCTGCGCGCCTCGGCACGCCCCGGCACGAAGCCCACGCCATTCACCTTGTACGACATGTCGGTCACATGACGGCCGTCGAAGCGCGCGGGCTCGGCGGGACGTGTGATCGCGTCGTAGGTGGGACGCGCCATCGGCTGCATGCGGGCAAACGGATTGGCGCCGTTCCGCGCCGTGCTGTCGCGACGGGCCGGCTCGGTGAACACGGCGAAGGAGCCGTCGGCCGGCATCGAGCCGTTGGCGTACGTGGCGATCTGGATGGCTTCGCCACTGGGCTGGTCGAGGCGAATGGCCCACGTGCTCCCCTGCCCGCCGGCGCGCGGCGACGTGAAGAACAGGTACTTGCCGTCGGGCGACCAGCGCGGATTGCTGCTTTCGGTACTCGGCGACGTCCACCGCTGCGGCTCGCCGCCGGCGGTGTTCACCACCCAGATCTCATTGTGCCGCTTATTCTCAGCGTCCACAGCCTTGGTGACCGTCATGGCCACGCGCTTCCCGTCTGGTGAGACGGCGGGCGAGCTCACCGTGACCACGCGGTACCAGTCGGCCAGCAGCATCGCGCGCGGCCCTTTGGGGAGCGTGGTCGCGGCGGGCGCGGCCGGTGCCTGCTGCGCCACAATCGCGGCGGGAACAGCGAGGAGGAGGGCAGCCACTGTCGCCGCTCGGCGGGACAGATGGTGGCGGGAGGTCAGTCTGACCATGGCGGAGCTCGAGGTGGGGAAATCCGGGGAATCCTGCGGCGGACACTGTCTCGGAAAAGTACCGAACTGTGATTTGGCACGCATTCGTCGCTTGCCTCGGAGCGGCCGGTGCCCTAGCATGGTGGCTGCGCGGAGGAGCGACCGCGCAAAAACCGCGCTTCCCCGGTCTCCAAGCGGCCTGGGCGGCATTGTAGGATCTCGGTGTCAGTACGCCCGAAGTCCCACCCTATTTCGAGGAGGTGATCATTTGTCTAGTCCTAGTTCCTTTGCCGGTTCGTCCTGGGCAACCGATCTCCTGATCGACGCCCGGTAACGGGTACTACCGGTTCGGGATCGTTTCGAACCGGCAAGGAGTCAGAAGGGCCGCAACGGATCACTCCGAAGCGGCCCTTCTTCCATTCCGGCCCTCCGCGGCCGCTACGGCTTCGCGCGAGGTACCGAGGCCAGCCGACCGTCGGCCGCCCGCACCAGCGCATACGCGAACTCGACCGTGCCGCGATAAAACGCGGGGTCCACCTTGTCGGCGTCGTCCCCCGACTTGTGATAGTCCGCATGGTCCTCGACGCCCAGATACAGAAACGGGATCCCCCGAGTGTGGAACGCCGCGTGATCCGACGACGCGGTCCAGTCGTCTCCCGGCTTGAGGTCCTTCGTGTCGTGCCCGAAGCGAATGGTCACCGCCGCGTTCCTCGCCGCCGCTTCGGCGATCGGCTTGAGCACCGGATGGTGCGACGTGCCCGACACCCAGAGCGCCCGACCATCCTGACGCGCCACCATGTCGAGATTGATGTTCAGCGCGATGCGATCGAGCGGTACGGGCGGTGCGCTCACGAACGCCTTCGAGCCGACCATCCCCGACTCCTCGGCGTCGAAGAACGCCAGAATCACGTCGTGCTGCGGCGGCTCGCGCAGCAGCCGTTCGGCGATCGCGAGCAGGGCGACGCAGCCACTCGCGTCGTCGTCTGCGCCGTTGAACACCTCGCCGTTGCGCACCCCCAGGTGATCGTAGTGGGCGCTGAGCACGAGCACCGGACCACCGGCCTGCGTGCCGGCAATGCGCGCCACGATGTTCGCGCCGGTCGTGTCGCTACCGGCCCGTGCGCGCAGTATGACCGGCGCGGTATAGCTCGGACCGATGGGCTTCGCCCCCATCGTCGTGAGCTCCGAGACAATCCACGCGCGGGCTCGCGCCGAGCCGGGTGTACCGGCACGGCGCCCTTCCATGCTGTCGGCTGCGAGGGCGCCGAGGCGCTGCATCAAGCGCGCGGTCGTGACGTCGATGGCCGCCGTGCGCTGCGCCTGTGCGGACGACGCGCCGCAGGCGAGGGCGATCACCGCCATCCCGACGCGAGGAGAGAATCGCATGCTCATTGAAACCACACCCCCGACTGCCCGGTGAGTCGCGCCTTCACCACGAAGGCGGTCGCCGTCGCGGTCACGTCGATGATCTGTACCTCGCGCACACTGCTGCCCATGACCACGCCCGGCGCCATCGGCCCGTTCAGCTTGCGCATCAACTCGGCGCGCACCGAGTCGAGCTGCGCCCCCAGCGCGACCCGTCCGCCATTGGTCGCCCGTCGCACGGCGCGTCCCACCAGCGGCGCCCCCAGCGTGGCTTTTACCCGCGAGAGCTTTCCGCGGCTCTCGAGCGACCAATCGAGGTCGTCGAGGCGGATCTCGCGCGTCGCAGCGTCCCATCGCAGCAGCGCGGCGAGCGAGAGTCGTCCACGCAGCGCGCCCGACACCGTGAGATCGATGCGTACGCTGTCGCGGATGCCGCGCACGTGTACGCTGTCCACGCGCACGCTCCCGCTCGCGGTTTCCTGTGCGAGGAGCAGCTCGGCGCGGCGTTCGAGTTCCGCGAACGGCAGCTCCACCGTGACCGGCACCGTGTACTCCAACGGCCCAGCCCCCAGCGCGAGCACCGGCAACGGCTTGCTGCGCACGACCGGTTTCGCCCCCGCAATCACGCGCGGCCGCGCGTACAGCACCATCGTGGTAATGATGCTCGGTCCGTTTCCGGCGAAGGGCGTCACCTGCACCGACTGCGGATCGAGCACGAGCCAGAGCGAGTTGGTGGAGTCGAGCGCGGTGGGCTCGAGAAAGCTCTTCCAGAGCGAATCGGCCAACGGCTTGAAGTCACCGACCGCCGGGATCGTGGTATCCGCTTCCGCGGCAAAGACGGCCAGCTGCCGGTCGATGACCCCTTGCAACGTCTTGGTGGCATCGACGCCCAGCGCGGTGACCGTGCAGGGATCCACGAGGGTGGCGGCGAGTTTGGTGTCGCGCGCGCCGATCTTCCAGTCGCGGCGCCAGTACAGCGACGTGCTCATCGCGGTCGTGGCGCGCCGCATCGCCTCGGGGGCGTATCCACAGCTGGCGACACCGGCGCTGCCGCCGATCGTCCCGAGGCGCGCGCGATAGGCCAGCTTGGTGTCGATGAACAGCTGCGGCCCGTCGGCCCGCACGCGCAGCGGTTCGCGACGATAGACGTATTGGTGGCACACCAGACCGCTCGCGGCGCAGCGGGCGGCGCCAAGTGAGTCGCTCACGGGGAAGAGCGAATCGAGCGACGGCGTGAGGGTGCGCAGCACGTAGGTGATCCGCACGGGAACGATGGCCAGTTCGCCGGCCGCGGCGGATACCGGCACCGGGGCCGCAACCGGCGCTCCGACGGTGACGGGTGCGGGCACCGGCGTGGGGGTGGTCGCTGGTCCGGTGTTCTTTGCGCATGCGGCGACGAGCACGACTCCGATACCTTGCAGTCGATGTCGCCACCGGGCTTTTCGTTCCGTCATCCTCGTCCTCTCGACCATGTCTGCGATCCGATTCCGTAAGGGGCGTCAGTTCTGGACGGCCACCGTGCTCACCTGTACGCTAGCGACTGTTGCCCCGTCCGCGCTGACCGCACAGATGGGTGGGATGCGAGGCGGCGGTATGGGCGGTGGTATGGGCGGCGGGAGCCGCGGCGGTGGGATGGGTGGGCGCGGCGGCCCCGGCATGGGTGGCGGCAGCATGCCGTCGCCCGCTCGGATGGCCCGCCAAAATCTCGAGAAGGCCGACCCGATCCGATTCCTGCTCGATCACAAGAAGCCGCTGGAGCTCACGAAGGAACAGGCATCCTCGTTCAAGGCGCTGCGAAAGGACATGCACGACGCGCAGAAGCCGCTATTCAAGGACCTTGAGCATGTGTTCGGTGCCATGTCGACGCGGGCGGGAGGCGGCGGGGGACGCCGCGGAGAACCGGGTGAAGGTCCGATGACGGCTGGCGCGCCAGGTGGTGGGGCACCGGACACGGTCCGCGCCGTCATCGGCAGGCTCTCCGACATCCAGGACAGCTTCCGCGATCGGGCGCGCGAACAGCTCACGGCCGAGCAGCGCACGCGCGCGGATTCGTTGCAGCAGGTGATGCTGGCCAAAGCACGCGCGACGTTCGAGACGCAACGGGAGAAGCGGCAGCAGCGGCGGTAACACGGTGGCGGCGACGCTCTAGCGCGACGCGGCGCCGTACGCTTGTATCGGGAGTGACTCCCCCTCCCTCTCAGCACTCACGCTATGAAAGACGGCTCACGTGTCCTGATCGCTCTCGGTTCCGCCGTCCTGATCGGGGCCGCAATCGCCTCGTCGGGGAATACGCAGGCGCTGCGGGTGGCCGACGCGCTGGCCCCGGTGGGTATGCTGTGGGTGACCGCCATTCGCATGACGGTGATCCCGCTGCTCGTGGCCCTGATCGTGACCGGGGTGGCGTCGGCCTCCGACGTGCGGGACATCGGCCGGATGGGGGCGAGCGCGTTGGCCGTGTTTCTCTCGCTGCTGATTGGTGCGGCCGCCATCGTCATTCCGGCCACGCCGATGCTGTTCGGGCTCATGCCGGCCGGCGCGCGCCCTGCGCTTCCCGCCGGCGCCGCCGAGGCCGCGAGCGAGGTGGTGAACAGCGGACAGACGCCGACCGTTGCGTCGTGGCTGACCTCGCTGCTTCCCGGCAATCCGGTGAGTGCGGCGGCCAACGGGGCGATGGTCCCGTTCATTCTGTTCGTGCTGCTCTTTGCCATCGCCGTTGCCCGTAGTGCGCCCGAGACGCGGACCACGTTGGTCGCGTTCTTTCGCGCCCTTGGCGACGCGATGATGACACTGGTGCGCGGCGTGATCTGGCTGGCACCGCTGGGTGTGTTTGCGATGGTGCTGCCGCTGGCCGCCCATGCCGGCGCGTCGCTGGCCGGCGCGATCGGCTTCTACATCGCGGCATCCGTGCTCGTCGGTCTCCTGGTCGTTGCGCTGCTCTATCCCACGGTCGCGATCTTCGGCGGCGTGTCGATGGCGCGCTTCGCGAGGGCGGCCCTCCCAGCACAGCTGATTGCTTTCAGCTCGAGCTCGTCGATCGCCGCACTGCCCTCGCTGGTCGTGGCGGCGGAACAGACGCTCGAGCTGCCCACCAAGGTGACCGGTTTCATGTTGCCGCTTGGTGCGGCGATGTTCAAACTCGCGGCGCCGACCACATGGACCGCCGGCGCCGTGTTCATCGCCTGGTTCTACCACGTGCCGCTGCACGCGACCGAGCTGTTCACGATCGCGCTGGCCTCGGTGTTTCTGGGCTTCGCCGCACCGGGGATCCCGCGCGGCGGATTTATCATGCTCACGCCGTTGCTGGTGGCCGTCGGGCTACCCGTGGAAGGCGTGGGCATCCTGATCGCCGTCGATGCGATCCCCGATACGATCGCGACCATCCTGAATGTCACGGGCAACCTCGCGGCCACGGTACTCGTGGCGCATCGCGCGAAGCGATGGCTGGTGCAATAGCCGCCGGCGCCCCAATCTTTACATACCGTTCCCGCCCTTTCATCGCACTGTCGGCCAGCCATGACCCGTCGCCTGCTCTCTCTTGCCGCGCTCGTGATGTTCACGAGCACTGTCTCGCTCGCGCAGTCCGTGCCGCCAACGGCGCCGGCCAACACGCTCTCGGCGGCTGAGAAGCAGGCCGGATGGCGGCTGCTCTTCGACGGCACGTCGCTGGCGGCCTGGCGCGGATACCAGCAGGCGGATCTGCCACCGGAGTGGATGGCGGTGAATGGGACGATGACCAAGGTGAAGACCACCAACGACATCGTGACGCGCGAGCAGTACGGCGATTTCGAGCTCATGCTCGACTGGAAGATCCAGCTGGGCGGTAACGCCGGCATCTTCTATCGCGCGACCGAGAAGGAAACGAAGGTGTACTGGAGCGCCCCGGAATATCAGCTGGCGGAAGACTCGCTCACGCCGGACAGCCGCAACCCTCTCACCTCGGTGGCGGCGGTGTACGGCTTCTATCCGTCAAAGCGTGGCGTCGTGCATCGCGCCGGCGAGTGGAACACCACGCGTCTGGTGCTCAAGGGCCCGCACGTGGAGCATTGGCTGAACGGGCAGCTCATCGCACAGTACGAGCTGTGGTCGCCGGAGTGGCTGCTCAAGCTGCGTGGCGATCCGAAGGATCCCGCCAAGAAGCCGCTCAAGTTTGCGCCGTTCGCCGATTTCGGCATGGCGAAGAAGGGGTTCATCGCCATTCAAGGCGATCACAACGGCGAGCTGTCGATGCGGAACATCAAGATCCGCGAGCTGAAGTAGGAGTTCCCTGATGCCGCAGAGCCGCGCCATCACGATCACCCGATTCGACGGCGCGACGTCGCGTGAAACGCGCGATGATGTCGCGCTCGAGGAGCCGCTCGAGATCCGGCTCGATGCGACCGACGGCGCCGCGCGCGGCACCCGCAGCTTGTCGATCACCATGCGCACGCCGGGGCACGATCGCGAACTCGCCGCCGGGTTCCTGCTCACCGAAGGGCTGGTGCACGCCGCGCACGAGATCGCGTCGATCACGCAGGACGGCGACCACGTGGTCACGGTGCACCTCGCGGATCAGACGCGGGTCCCGTGGCCCTCCATGGAGCGGCACTTCTACGCCACCTCCAGCTGCGGGGTATGCGGGAAGTCGTCGCTCGACGCGCTGGAAGTGCCAGGACTGCAGCGCATCGCGCGGGACGTGTTCTCCTTCGCCGTGGACACGCTGCCGCTCTTGTCCGATCGATTGCGTGCGCGGCAGGCGGTCTTCGATCAGACCGGCGGTCTGCACGCCGCCGCGCTCTTCGATGCAGAGGGGACGATCGTGGACATTCGCGAAGACGTCGGTCGGCACAACGCCGTCGACAAGCTGCTCGGCGCGCAGTTTCTGCAGGGACGCACGCCGCTGGGCCGGACCCTGCTCTTCCTGAGCGGACGCGCCAGCTTCGAGCTCGTGCAGAAGGCGCTCGCCGCCGGCATCCCCATGATCGCCGCCGTCGGGGCGCCGTCCAGCCTGGCCGTGGAGCTCGCGCAGCGATTCGACCTCACGCTGCTGGGCTTCGTGCGCGGTGAACGATTCAACGTGTACAGTGGCGCGTGGCGTCTTCGCGGAGGTCCCCCATGAGCGACCACGGCAACCCGTCGTTCCTCAGCCCCGAGGTGCTCGACCCGGCCGTGCGCGTAGGCCGTCCGTCCGAGTCATCCGGTGGGCTGCCGGCCGTCACGGTCGCGCTCACCATGGCCATCAAGCAGATGGGTGTGTCGCGCACCGTGTCGTCGCTCCTCGACCTGAATCAGGAAGCGGGCTACGACTGCCCGGGATGCGCGTGGCCGGATCCTGACGGCGAACGCTCCCGCTTCGAGTTCTGCGAGAATGGCGCGAAGGCCGTGGCCGAAGAAGCCACACGGGAGCGTGTGACCCGGGCGTTCTTCGCGGAACACGCAGTGGCGGAGCTGGCCGAACAGAGTGATTACTGGCTGGGCAAGCGTGGCCGCCTGACCGAGCCGATGTACCTGCCTAAGGGCGCGACCCACTACGAGCCCATCAGCTGGGATGCGGCGTTCGATGTCATCGGACGCGAACTGCGTGCGCTGGGCTCACCCAACGAGGCCGTGTTCTACACGTCGGGACGCACGAGCAACGAAGCCGCGTTTCTCTACCAGCTGTTCGTGCGGCAGTTCGGCACCAACAACCTCCCCGACTGCTCGAACATGTGCCACGAGTCGAGCGGCGTGGGGATGCTCGAAACGCTGGGCACCGGCAAAGGCACGGTGTCGCTGGCCGACTTTGAGGTCGCGGACTGCATCCTCGTGATCGGGCAGAACCCCGGCACGAACCATCCGCGCATGCTCTCGACGCTGCAACGCGCCGCCCGGCGCGGCTGTCGCATCGTGAGTATCAATCCGCTCGAAGAGTCAGGGCTCAAGCGATTCAAGCATCCGCAGGAGGTCTCTGGTGTGCTGGGTGCCGGTACGGCGCTCGCCACCGACTTCCTGCCCGTGCGCATCAACGGCGACGTGGCGCTGCTGAAGGGCATCCAGAAGGCGATCATCGAATCGCATCCGGCGTGCATCGACCACGCCTTCATCCGCGACTACACCGACGGGTTCGACGCGTACTGCAACGATCTGGCGGCCGAGTCCTGGGATGCCATCACCGAGAGCGCCGGCATCGAGGAAGCGCGCATTCGTGCCTTGGCCGCGGTGATCGCGTCGTCGAAGGCCATGATCTGCTGCTGGGCCATGGGTGTCACGCAGCATGAGAATGCGGTGGCGAACATCAAGGAGATCGTGAATCTCCTGCTGCTGGGCGGTCACGTGGGACGCCCGGGCGCCGGCGCCTGCCCCGTGCGCGGACACAGCAACGTGCAGGGTGATCGCACCATGGGCATCTGGGAGCGTCCCACGCAGCAGTTCCTGAGCCGTCTGGGTACGGAGTTCGACTTTGTGCCGCCGGCCGAGCATGGCTTCGACGTGGTCCATGCCATCGAAGCGATGCACGAACAGCGCGCGCACGTGTTCGTGGCGTTGGGCGGCAACTTCCTGTCCGCGACGCCCGACACCGCGTACACGGCGCAGGCGCTTCGGCAGTGCCGACTCACCGTGCAGGTGTCGACGAAACTGAATCGCTCGCATCTCATCACCGGCGAGCACGCGCTGATCCTCCCCTGCCTTGGCCGCACCGAACGCGACCTGCAACAGGGAGGCGCGCAGGTGATCACCGTGGAAGACTCCATGGGGATCGTGCACGGCTCGCATGGGCATCTGGCGCCGGCGTCCGATCACTTGCGCAGCGAACCGGCGATCGTCGCCGGCATCGCGCAAACCACGCTTGGCGTGGACTGGAGCGGTTTCGTGGCCGACTACGACACGATTCGCGACCGGATCGCGCGCGTGATTCCCGGCTTCGACAACATGAATGCGCGCGTGCGCGAACCGGGCGGCTTCGCCCTGCCGCATGCGGTGCGTGACCGTCGCGAGTTTGCCACGGCGAGCGGCCGGGCGCAGTTCACGGTGCATGCGATTCCGCGCGTGGAGATCGCGCCCGGTCAGCTGGTGATGATGACCATTCGCTCGCACGATCAGTTCAACACCACCATTTATGGCCTCGACGACCGCTATCGCGGTATCAGCAACGGCCGCCGCGTGGTGCTGCTCAACGCCGACGACATCGCAGCGCAGGGATTTGCCGATGGTGACGCCGTGGATCTGGTGAGTCACTTCCGTGGCGTGCAGCGATGCGCCCGGAACTTCCGGATCGTGACGTATGCGATTCCCCGCGGTTGTGCCGCCACCTATTTCCCCGAGACGAATGTGCTCGTACCGATCGACAGCGTGGCGGCCGGCAGCCGGACGCCCACGTCGAAGTCGGTGATCATCTCCCTCGCGCGTGCAGCGACGCGTTCGACGGCAGATGCCTGAGAGCGCGCTGCCCCCGCTCCAGGGGCTGGTGCTCACCGGCGGGGCGAGTTCGCGGATGGGGCGCGACAAGGCCGCCATCGCGTATCACAGCGCGCCGCAGTGGCGGATCGCGGCGGAACGGCTGCGGGAATGCGGCGCCGAGCCGTTCTGGTCATGCAGTGCCACGCAGGCTGTCGACTGGGAGCTTGGCGACCGCGCCATTCTGGATACCGTGCCGGGGCACGGTCCAGCCAGCGGATTACACGCCGCGTTTTCCCGCGGCGGCAGCAGCGCGTGGCTCGTGATCGGCTGTGACTACCCCAATCTCGAAGCGCAGGATCTGCGGTGTCTGGTGGCGGCCCGCGGCGCCGAGCACGAGGCGATCGCCTATCTCAATGCCGAGACGGCCGTGATCGAGCCGATGATCGCGCTCTGGGAACCGGCGGCGCAGCAACGGTTCCTGCGGGCGTTCAGCAGCGGTGAGTTCAGCGCCCGTCGCATACTGGGCCAGTGCGCACTGCACCGGCTCGCGCCGCGAACGCCGCAGATCCTGGAAAATCGGAACCGCAGCAGCCACCACTAGCGCGCCCGTGTGATCTCGAAAGACACGCGCCTGCATGCCAGTTCGAGCGCACGATGGTGCGCACGTGGGCGCGGCGGACGGCCGGGCGCGGCCACGACATCATGCAGCACCACCCGTGGCTCCACGTCGTAGCGCCCAGGCGCCGACAGGTCGAACACATCCGCGAGATCGAGACTTGCCTGCCGCGTCTGCCCCGCGGAGAATCGCAGATACTCATCGGCCGCCGGCTCCCCGCGCTTCACCGAGGCTCCGCCGAAGGGCAACGTGCGCCCCCCCTGCCGAAGCACCACGAAGGGCTGAAACCACGCGTCTTCGAACGGCGTGCCCCAGGTGAGCAGGTGCAGCACCGACGTGCCCGTGTTGCGCAGACGCATGGTGAGCAGTACGGGTGCACCGGTTACGGCGCTCGGCATCACACGGAGTTCACACGCGACCGAGGGAGGGGCGGGAATGGCCCCAGCCCCGGAGGACACCGTCACGAGCAGTACCGCGAGCCGGGCAACGCGTCGTCGGTACTGCCGCGCGACGAGGTCACGGCAGTAGTGGCGTGTTCTCGGCGAAATATTCATGACTGTCGGCGTTGCTGATCGCCTTCGCGATGTTGCTCAGAGCGAGGCTCGCCGCTGCCGACTGCCCGTAGGCCCAGTCGCTGGTACCGGCGACCACGGTAAAGTGGCTCATCTCGTGAATCAGCGTCCCGGCACGGGAGTCAGTGCCGACGTTCTTGGCGCTCCAAAACGCGTTACACACGTAGATCTTATACGGCTGACTGGCATAGACGTACGCGTAGTAGTTCTTCCTGCACGAGCAGTCCACCGTGATCGGCTTGGTCGCGAAGGCGTCGTCGATCGCCACGTAGTGCGCCTTCACCGTGTTCGCGTTCGCAGCGCTGACCGTCCCAAACCACTTCGTGTAGCGCTGTCCCAGCACGTTGGCCGCCATGTAGCTCTTGGCCGCCGTCGCGTAGGTGGCCGCCGACGCCACCGCGGTGGCGACCTGCGTCTGCTGGGTCGAGGAGCACTTCGTGTAGGTGAGCAGCGAGGCAAGCGCCGTGATCGACGCCGCACTGTTCGGACCAACGAAGGCGGACGGGCCCACGGACGTCAGCGAGGCCCCGCGTCCGTCCAGCCGGACCTCCTGCACCGTCGAACGCAGGGGCGCCTGCCCGGCGTTCGCGCCGCGGCTCACGAATTCAATCGTATAGCCGCCGTTCTGCGAAAAGTCATAGGCGCGCGAGAGCTCGATGTCGTAGCTGAGCGCCACGCCCGGCGCCAGGCGGATCATCGGTACGGCCTGCGAAGCACCACGCTTGATGTGCGGTTCGGCAAACGACACGGTCCGACCGTCGCGCCGTACCACGAACTGCGCCGTTTCCATCTCCTCGGAAGGGAGCTGCCAGTCCGGCACGACGACCGTGGCGCGCGACCGGTTCGACACCGTCACGTGGGCGATCACGGGCGCATTGCCGCGCAGGTCGGCGGGGAGCGACATCGCCACCTCGAGCGCACTCTGCACGCTGCTGGCCGTCACGGTGGGCGCCGGCAACGCATCGTTCAGCGACGCTTCGGTCGGAGACGTCCGATCACTGCTGCAGCCGATGGCGAGCAGGATGGCGGCGGCGGGGAGAACTGTTCGGAGCGGAAATGACACAGCGAGGGGCCGGGTGGCGATCGTGGGCGCGCGAGAACTGCCGGTACGTGCTACGCGAGAATCTGGGACAGAGTGAGGGTTCCGGCAACCCAACCGTGCATGCAGCACCGCCCCCCGGTACGCGCAGCAGCTCAGAACGCCAGCATCTGCGTAAACTTCACGATCAGCGCGCGCCCCGTGACCGGACTTTCCGGCGTGAGAATCCGCTGGTCGTTGTACACGATGAACAGGTCGCTTAATGGATGGTGAATGAGGTTAAAGCGCACGTTGGCATTGAACTGCTTCGTCGTTTGGTCGTACTGCGACAGCGCGTCGATGAACATGCTGGTCGTGAACGAGTAGTTCACCCGGGCCGTGAGCACGTTGTTGACGAACGCGAGATTCGGCTGGGTGAGCGTGGCCGCCGTTCGCTGCAGTCCCAGCGTCGCTCGCAGCTTGTAATTGGCGCGCAGCGTGACCGAGCCGTTGACCGTGCGCTGCGTCCCGTTGTACAGCCCACCGAACAGGTATCGCACATTCGCGGACACCGGCCGACTCTGGTCGGTGACGCCGTACAGCGACCACTCCGTCCAGTCATAACCGCCGGCGGCCAACGGGGCGGCCATCGCGCGATTGGGGCGGAACGGCGCATCGAGGCGATTGAACGTGGGATTCACCGCGATTTCGAACACCGCACCGTTATTGAAGAACCACGAGTTGCCCGAGTGCAGCTTCTTGGCCACCATCCGCCCCTGCAAGTCCTCCTGATAGTCCCAGGTGACGTGCGGATGCAGTTCGCGGATCCCATGCGCCCGCAGCCACGCCGAGCGTGGGCGGAGGCCGGTATCGAGCAGATACTTCCGCATGTCCGTACGGCGGTAGAACCCGAGATCGTTCTGGAATCCCGACCCCAGTTGCATCACACCGCCCTTCACGTGGAAGAAGTTCCCTTCCCGGTTGAGCGTGGTGCGCCACGCGTAGTCACCCTTGGTAATCCCGGGCGTCTCCGTCTTCACGACGTACGAATTCCAATCGAGATTGCCAAACAGCCGGATGTTGTTGTCCACACCGTAGACGCGGTTCGCATACCCGCCGCGACGGTTCTGTACGCCCGTGTCCGCGCCGCCGAGATTCACGCGCTGCATGGCAAAGACCCCGATGTCCCCGCCCGACCGGCCAAGGTTCTGCCGAAAGCGAAACACGCTGGAGTTGGCCCGCGGGTTCAGTGCATCACCGCGCTCGGAGATCGACAGCAGGCCGAGTCGCGTGGATTCGGTGAGCTTGCCGGTGAGTCGCACTCCACCGTCGATCGGGATCTGCAATCCGGAGGCGCTGAGCCCGATACGCCGCGAGAAGAAGAGGAGGTTGTCTTCATCAGGCGTCGGCGTGGGATTCACCCGATTGTTACGGGCGGCATCGCCCACGTAGAACACGCCGGAGTTCTCGAGAAAGAAATCCCGCTTCTCCGGAAAGAACTGCGAAAACTGCGTGAGGTTCACCTGCTGTTCATCCGCCTCGGCCTGCCCGAAGTCGGGATTGAGCGTGACATCGAGCGTCAATCCGGGCGTGAGCGCCGCCTTCAGGTCCGCTCCCACCTCCGCATGACTCGCATACGCGGGGGCCGGCTTCGCCTTCGTGCCAAGATCACGAATCGTATTCCCCACCACGAACGGCTTCACGCGCAGGTCCCGTCCCGATTTGCCGGTTTGCAACCCGACGAGATCGCCGGCGAGTGAGATGCGATTGAGATTGAACGCACGTGGCACCGGCGACCAGAAGTCCACTTCATTCTTGCGACGCACGTGCCGCGAGAAGTTGATGCCCCACGCAGTCGCACCGGCCTTGTCGAACCGAAGCGCGCGGAACGGAATGCGCAGTTCGGCGATCCAGCCCCCTTCGTAGCGGCGCGTACGCACCTCCCACACCGCGTCCCAACTCTGATTGACCTCGCGCCCTTCGAGCGCGACTTGGCGGTCGTGGCGCGCCCCCTCCACGTTGGTGCTGAACACGTAGCCGTTGCGCCGATCGCCAAACGTATCGAGCAGCAGCTCGAAGTCGTCCTGGTCGTCTTCCTTGAAATCCTTCTTGATGTCCGTGACCAGCAGCGCCCCGGGGTGCGAGTCGTGCATCTTCGCGGCGACATAGAGATTGCCGTCATCGAATGCCACCCAGACCTCGGTGGCCTCCGTGGCGGGTTGACCCGTGAGCGGCTCGCTCTGGATGAAGTCGGTTGCCGGTTGGGCCGTACGCCACACGGGCTCATCGAGCACACCGTCGAGGCGGATGGGGCCACCGGTCCTCGCGGCGACCACTTCGCGGCGCGCGCGTGCGGAGGCAGCCATCGGCGCCTGGGCCCGCACGTGCTGCAGGGGGAGCGCCACCAGGGTGGCGAGCACCGCCCACGCGAGAGCACGGGGCGCGATCATCGGGAGCGGGAGAGGCATGGCACGGCGGAGAGAACGTGGAGGCGAGGCGACCGGACGCCTCAGGCTACGCACGAAGCGCGGCCACCGCTGGCCCGCGACCCTGGCGGTACAGCGGTGTCGTGACACGCCCCCCAAGCGTTACTGGCGCAAGACGCCCAAGAATGAGACGTCCCCATCGAACGTCACGGCGCGCGGTTTCGCGGAAAGCGTGAGTGGAATCGTGATCGTCGATGTCGCCTGCGCCGGCACCGTAACACGCACGTGCTTCACGGTTCCGGAGGCCGTGGTGAGATCGACCATGAGGGAGAGCCGGTACGGTGCGAAACGGGTCCCTTGCTGAATCCGGGCACTGAGCTGTTTCGTCTTCGCGTTCCACGACCATGATGCGTCCACCTCGGCATACCCCGGTCGCCGCAGCCATTGCTCGAAGAACCAGTCGAGCTTGCGGTGCGAGGCGCGCTCAACGGCGTGCTGAAGGTCCGCGGTGAGCGCGTTCCCGTGCCGATGCGCGGCATAGTACGTGCGGATCCCGCGAAAGAACGCCGAGTCGCCGATCTCGCGCCGCAGCAGATGCAACGTGAAACCGGCCTTTTCGTACACGTTCGTGTTGAGCACCTTCGTGAGATTGTCGAGCGTCGTATCGATCACGGCCTTCTCTCCGGTGATCGGCGACTTGAGCAGCTTCGCACGGATGCCGCGCATCTGCGCCAGAAAGGCGCTGTCACCGTGCGCGTGCTCCGTCCACAGCGCGGCGAAGTACGTGGCAAACCCCTCAGAAAGCCACACGTGTGGCCATTCGCGCTCCGTAACGGCATCGCCGAACCACTGGTGCGCCGTTTCATGCGCGATCAGCGATTCGCCAGGCGAGCCCACGGTAAATAACCGTTGGTCGTAGAAGATCGCCCCGGCGTTTTCCATGCCGCCGTAGCGCGTGGACGAGGCCACGTGCGCCAGCTTCTCGTACGGGAACGGCGCGACCAGCGTCGAGAAAAACGCCACGATGTCGCCCGCGCGCGCGAAACTCCCCGGAAGGGCCGCACGACGGTCCGGGCTCGCCCACACGGATTGACGCACACACCCCGCGTGCTCGGCCAGGTTGCACGCGGTCTCGCCCAGCTCGAGCACCGCGAACGGTGAAACGCCGATCACCATCAGGCCGGTGTAGATCGGCCGCGCCGTCCGCCAGTGCGTGCGCACCAGCGGCGAGGCGGGGAGCCCCGGCTCGGGCGACTCCTCGATGAGTGCACCGTTGGCCACCACCCGATGGGTGGCCGGCGCGCGCACGATCCAGTCCACCAGCGCCTTGTCCGATGGATGGTCGACCGTCGCCAGCCACTGCCGCGCCCGGTCGGGGAAGTTGTCCCCAAAGGCTGTCCAGCCGAGCAACGAGTCCCGGCGTACGATGAGGCCATCGGCGGGCAGCCCACGATAGAACACCGCGACACGCACGGTATCGTTCCCGCCCTTTGGCAACGCCACACGCACGCTGTCGCCCGGGCGAGTGAACGCCACGCGCACCCCGTTCACCTGCGTGGAGTCCACGTGCAGCGCCGACGACAGATCGAGCGAGAGCGCCATCGCATTCACGCGCCGCGCGGTCGTCGTGGAAGCGAAGCGGATCGTGTCGGGCCACGCGCGCGCCGGAAAATCGACGCGGAATTCGTAGTGGAGCACATCGATACCGGCCCGCCGAGCGCCCGTGTGACTCGGCGCGTCTTGCGCCACGAGCACCGAGCCCGTGAGAACGGAGAGCATCAGCGCCGGGACGGCGAGCAGACGAGAAAGAGAGGACATGCGGAGATGCTATGCCACGCGGGGACGACCGGCAAGGCGACGGCACGCGGGCGATGCCCCGACTCCCGCGGCGACGGACTACCTCACCACGCGCGCTCCGCCCCCGTCCAATCCAGAAAGCTCCCTGTCTTCTCCTTCGGCAGCCGCTCCATCTGGCTCAGCAACCCGATCGCGGCTTGATCGATCGGCACGCGGAACGCCGGCCCATCCGGCGTGGTGGCGAAATGCCCGGGGTTGCCAAGCATCAGCACGATGCGCTCGTCACTGAGGTCATGGGCCAGCGCACGCATATGCATGTGCAACGCGGCACCGCTGGCGCAGGTGGCGTAGTCCCCGCCCTGCGTCTTGCCGGCGAGTGAGCCCAGCCAGCTGCTGACCACCAGCACCCGCGCGCCGTCGCGATTGGCGAGAAATGGCAGCAGGGTTCGCACCAGCAGGAGCGGTGCGACCGCGTGCCGCCGATAGTGCTCGGTGAGCCCGGTGCCCGACAAGGTCGACAACATTTCGTCGCGCTCGCTGTCCGCCAGCTTCTCGTGCTGTCCCGGCTCGGCCGGCGCGATGATCAACTGGTCGAGCGTATCCGTGAGGCTCTCCAGCACCGGCACGGCGTCGGCCACCAGCGACGGATCGGCGGGATCGAGTGCGATCAACTCCAACCCGCCGTACTCGGCGCGCAGGTCGGCCAGCACCGGAACCCGGGCTGGATTGCGCGCCGCCGCGTACACCTTGTCGCCGCGGCTGAGACACTGCCGCACCAGCTCCACCCCAAGCGGACGCGCCGCGCCGGTGATCAGCGTACGACGCGGCGACGCCAGTGCGTGCATGCCCGGGCCGGTCACGACGCACTCCCGCGCATGCTGTGCAACACCGCGTCCACCGCGCTCACCGAGGCCTCGATCTCCATGGGGCGGTTCGCGCGCGCGTAATCTTCCCGCTGATGCAGCTCCACCAGCATGCCCGGATCCTTGAGCACGTGTCCGGTCAGCACCGCCACCACGGTGTCACCCGAGCGGATAATCCCGTCGCGCACCAGCTGACGGACGCCGGCCACACTGGCGGCACTGGCCGGCTCGCAGCCCACGCCGGCGCCATCGATCGTGACCTTGGCGTCGATGATCTCGTCGTCGGTCGCCGAAATCACGAGGCCGTCGGTTTCGCGAATCGCGCGCACGGCGCGATCCCACGACGCCGGATCACCGATGCGAATCGCCGTGGCGATCGTGTCCGCCTGCACCGTGTACCGCGTGGCAAAGTCTTCGCGGAACGCCCGCGCGAACGGCGCCGCGCCGGCCGCCTGTACGCTCACGAGGCGCGGCACTTTCGAAATGAGCCCGAGCGCCTTCGCTTCGCGCAGCGCCTTCCCGAACGCCGCGGTGTTGCCCAGGTTGCCGGCCGGCAACACGAGGAAGTCGGGCGCGTTCCACCCGAGCTGCTGCAAGAGTTCGAAGACGATGGTCTTCTGCCCTTCCACGCGCCACGGATTGATGGAGTTGAGCAGATAGATCCCCAGTTCGCGCGACGCCTGCTGCACCAGCCGCAGGCACGCGTCGAAATCCCCCTTCACGAGCAGCGTGCGCGCACCATACGACAACGTCTGCGCCAGCTTGCCCAGGGCGATTTTCCCCGCCGGGACGAACACCAGTCCGGGAATGCCGGCCTGCGCGGCATACGACGCCAGCGCCGCCGACGTGTTGCCGGTGCTCGCGCATGCCACGGCGCTCGCACCGATACGTACGGCTTGGGTGGTGCCCACGGTCATGCCGCGATCTTTGAAGGAGCCGGTAGGATTGTGCCCTTCGTGCTTGATCAGCAATCCGTCACAGCCCGTGTACCGCGAGATCGCCGCGCGCGACAACAACGGCGTGTTCCCCTCGGGGTGACTCACGATCGCCTCGGCGGCACCGGGCATCACGATCGACTCGAAGCGCCACACCCCTGAGGCATGTCCTATCGGGCGCGCGCAGCAGTGCTGCGAGAACCCGTGCTTGAGCGCGTCGGCCGAGAGCGGCGCCCCGAACGCATCGACGGGCGCGCGATGCAGAATCTCGAGCAATCCGCCACAGGTCGGACAATCGGGGGCCGCGTCGAGCGGGGAGAGCAACTGTCCGCAGGCGGCGCAGCGTTGCACGCTGTGTTCGGCACCGACCGGCAGTCCCGTGACCCCGGCGGGCAGGAATACCGCGTCGGCCGGCAACGGGTGAGACATCGGCGTGGTCATGACGGCGTCAGCTGAAGGATGTCGTTGAGCACACCGGCCGCGGTGACCGCCGGACCGGCGCCCGGCCCAGTGATCACCAGAGGATGCTCACGATAACGCATGGTGGTGAAGACGATTTGATTGTCGGTGCCGCGCAATCCCGCCAGCGGATGCGTGAGCGGCACCGCGCGTAGCCCCACTTCGACTTTGCGGGGAGACGCGTTCAAGACGTAGCGGAGCACACGCCCCTGCTTGGTGGCCGCCGCGAAACGCGCGGCCCACGCGGCATCCTGCGCCGACAGCGAGGCCAGAAACGTTGGCAACGGCATGGCGCGATAGGCCGTCGGCACCAGCGATTCGACGGTGACGTCGGTCAGGTCACCGCCAAAGCCCATCATCCGAGCCAGAATGAGCGCCTTGCGCGCCACGTCCATCCCCGACAAGTCGTCGCGCGGGTCCGGCTCGGTGAAGCCGCGTGACATGGCATCGCGTAGCGCCTCGCTGAACGGGCGCCCCTTACCGAGTTCCGTGAGCAGGAACCCCAGCGTCCCCGACGTGCATCCCTCGATGCGGAGCACCTTGTCGCCCGTCTCCACGAGCTTCGCGTAGCTGTCCATCACCGGGAGACCGGCGCCCACGGTGGTCTCGTGTAACAGCCGCGATCCGTGCGTCGCCGCCAGCGCCCGCAGCGATGCGACCTCGGCACGCGGTGCCGACAACGGTCGCTTGTTCGCCATCACGATGTCCATGTTTGCCACGATCGCGGCGCGAATGGCCGGCAGCGTTTCGTGGGCCGTGACATCGACCAGCACCGGTCGTGACAAGGCGTGCGCGCCGATGTACGCGACCGCCTCGGCGGCCGTCCCCTTCTGGCCGCCAGGCATCGTGGCCAGCGTGCCGCCCGTCTCCTTGGCCTTGGCGTAGGTCGCCATCTGACGCGCCGTGAACCCATCCGGCGCGAACACAAAGCCGCTGCGATCCACCAACCCGACGATGGTGGGCTTCACGCGACGCCGCACGCGCGGCAACATGCGCAACAGCTCCCGGCCGATGAGCCCCACGCCAAGGACGACGACGTCCAGACGGTCGTCCTCGCGCAGGCCGCCGCCGCCGATCTTGTCGAGCTGAAACTCGTGGTGGACCGCCCGCGCCGCGACTTCGGCATCGGGCTCGGCGATCACCACCGAGATGTTCAGCTCACTCGATCCCTGGGCGATGGCCACGATGTTCACGCCCGCCTTCGACAGCGACGTGAACATACGTGACGCGATGCCCGGCGAACCGGCCATGCCCAGCCCGACCACGGCCAGCGTGGCCATCCCGCGCTGCACGTCCATCCCTTCCAGTTCGCGGCGCGACAGCTCGAGCGCGAACGCGTGCTCCAGCGCAGCGCGCGCCTCCGCCCCCCGTTCGGCCGGCACGCACAGGCAGATCGAATGCTCCGACGAGGCCTGCGAGATGAGGGTGACCGAAATGCCTGCCTGCTGCAGCGCCGCAAACGTCCGTGCGGCGATGCCGGGGACCCCCAGCATCCCGTTGCCGGTGACCGTGACCAGCGCCTGACGGCGCACGATGGAGAGCGCCTTCACGGGATAGCGCGTGAGCGTGTGGCGCACCGAGATCTCGGTGCCCGGCGCGGTGGGATCGGCAAACGGCCGCACGAACACCGGCACGCGCACGCGCGCCAGCGGAATGAGGGCCCGCGGATGCAGCACCTTCGCCCCGTAGTACGCGAGCTCCGCCGCTTCGCGCACGTTCAGCTGCGGCACGATGCGTGCGCTGGGCACCAACCGCGGATCGGTGGTCATCAGCCCCGGCACATCTTTCCACAGTGTGATCCGCTGGGCACGCAGGGAACGCCCCAGCACGGTGGCGGTGAGATCACTGCCACCGCGGCCCAGCGTCACCAGCGCGCCGTCGGGCGCCCCCCCGACAAAGCCCGGGACCACGGGAAGCACATGCTTCGCGAGCAGCGGGCGCAGCTGCGCGCGCACGGCGCGATCGGTGGCTGCGAGATCCGGGAACGCCCCGCCGAACACGCCGTCGGTGTGAATCAGCGTGGCCGCCTCGACGTATGCCGCCTTCGCGCCACGGGCGAGCAGCCCCGCCACCACCAGACGTGCCGAGAGCTGTTCGCCACGCACCAGCAGAAAGTCCATCGTGCGCGGCGTCAGCTCACGCAAGCTGGCCACGCCATGCGCGAGGGTGCGCAACTCGCTGAAGGCCGCGTCGAGTTCGCGGAGCAGTCGTGCCCGGACTCGGGCGTTGCCGATGATCCCAGCGGCCACGGCGGCATGTCGCCGATGCAGCTTCGTGACCTGTTCATCCACGGCGACCACCTCGCCGAGGCGTGCGGCCTCAGCGATCGCCAGCAGGGCGTCGGTCACGCCGGCCAGCGCCGACACCACCGTCACCACCCGCGATGGACGCGGCTCGAGGATGAGCGCAATCGCGTGGCGGACCGCTGCCGCATCGGCCAAGGACGCCCCACCGAACTTGAACACATCGATCGCGGTGGACCGCGAGGTCGGACGGTGGCGCAGTGGCGGCATGGTCCAGCGGGAATGATGAGAACATTCGGACGGTCCGGTCCGACGCTCGACCGGTCATCCGGGGGCACATCCGCACACTACTCCGGGCCCGTCCACCTGTCCACACCGGCACGCGCGTGCCTACCTTTCGGCGTACGTCTGGACGCGACCTTTCAGCGTCGCATTTCTGTCTCGAGTTCCCGTGGATATGACCGCATCTGTCGAAGCGCCGCCTGCCCCGCTGGTCCCTGACCCCGCCCCGCTGCCAGGTCGGCTCGCGGGGCTGGCCCTTCTCGCGCACAATCTGGCGTGGAGCTGGAATCGCGACGCGCGGATGCTCTTCAGGGAAATCGATGAGAGCCTCTGGCACCGGCTGCGGCACAATCCGATCCGGTTGCTCCAGCTCGTGGAGCCCGCCCGTCTCGTGGCGCTCTCCGAGGACGCCGTCTTTTGCGCGCGCTACGATCGCGCGATGCAGTGGCTCGCCACGGAGCGGTCGGACGACCACACCTGGTACGCCCGGACCTTCCCCGAACTGCGCGGTCAGCCGGTCGCGTACTTCTGCGCCGAGTTCGGCGTGCACAATTCGGTGCCGATCTATTCGGGTGGCCTCGGCGTCCTCGCCGGCGACCATCTCAAGACGGCGTCCGACCTCGGTATCCCGCTCGTAGCCGTGGGCATTCTGTATCGTCAGGGGTACTTCGATCAGCACATCCGCGTCGACGGCTGGCAGGAAGACTCGAACGATGCCATCGACTTCAACGCCGTGCCGATCGTCCCGCTCCCCGGCAAGGATGGCGAGAAGCATCTCGTGACCGTGAACACCTTCGGCCGCGACATCAACATCCGCGTTTGGAAGATGCAGGTGGGCCGCGTGCCCGTGTACCTGCTCGATTCCGATCTCCCCGAGAATCATCCCGACGACCGTCCGTTGCTCTCGAAGCTGTACTCGGGTGGCCCGGCCATGCGCCTCCGTCAGGAATGGCTGCTGGGTGTCGGCGGCGTTCGCGCGCTGCGTGCCCTCGGCATCGCGCCGGCGGCGTGGCACGCCAACGAAGGACACGCGGCGTTCATGATGGTCGAGCGCGTGCGCGAGCTGTGCCAGCAGGGCGTGTCGTATGGCGAAGCGGTCAAGCGCGTACGGAACCGCAGCGTCTTCACCACCCACACGCCCGTGCCCGCCGGCCACGATCACTTCGGCGTGAACGAAGTGCGTCAGTGCGCCAACGGCTACTGGAACGACATGGGCATCGACGCGGACACGTTTCTGCGCATCGGCTACATGCCGGAGTCGGGCACCGGTGTGTATCACATGACGGCGGCGTCGGTACGACTCTCCCGCCGCGTGAACGCGGTGTCGCGTCGTCATGGGATCGTGACGCGTCACATGAGCCGGTCACTCTGGAATGGCCGCGAAGCCGAGCACATTCCCGTGGGACACGTGACGAACGGTGTCCATCTCGCCACGTGGATGGCCAACCCGATCATGAAGCTGCTGGACGACCACCTCGGTCCGGCGTGGGGCCACAGTGGTGACCCTGCACTCTGGGAACAGGTGCTCACGCTCGACGACGAGGCGTTGTGGTTCACGCACGCGCGGCTCAAGAACACGCTCATGCGTCTGGTGCGCGAAGAGGCGCGCAGCGCGTTCGCGCGGCGGCAGATCGAGGCCACGCAGCTGGTGGGTGCCGGCACCCTGCTCGACCCGAAGACGCTGACCATCGGATTCGCGCGTCGATTCGCCACGTACAAGCGCGCCGATTTGATCTTCCGCGATGTCGAACGCCTGCGAAAGCTGGTCACCGATCTGCACCGTCCGGTGCAGATCGTGTTCGCCGGCAAGGCGCATCCGGCCGACAACCCGGGGAAGCAGGTACTGCAAAACGTGTATCACTTCACCCGCGATCCGCAGTTCGAAGGACGCATCGCGTTCGTCGAAGACTATGGCATGCACCTCGCCCACCTGCTCGTGCAGGGCGTGGACCTGTGGATGAACCTGCCGCGCGTCCCCCTCGAAGCGTCGGGCACGAGCGGCATGAAGGCCGCCTTGAACGGCGTGCCGCAGATCTCCACCATCGACGGATGGTGGGAAGAAGGCTACGAAGGCAACAACGGGTGGGCGATCACGCCGGAAGAAGACGACGAGGCGGGGGTGAGCACGTCCAACCGGCTGTACGAGTTACTCGAACAGGAAGTGGTGCCGCGATACTACGACGTGGACAAGAACGACTTGCCGCGTCGCTGGCTGGCCACGATGAAGCACTCCATTCGTGTGGCCGGGCAGCAGTTCACGGCGCGGCGCATGGTGGAGCAATACGCGCGTGCCTACTATGCACCATCAATTCTGGGTGACGCACTGCCCGACGATCCACCCATCGCGTAAGCCCCCGCCAATGACATCCCCATCGATGCCGACGCCCAGCTTCGGGTCGACCGTTGTCCGGGCACCCGAGGGTGAGGCGCCGACAATCGTGCATCTCACGTCGGAATACAGCCCCTTCGCCCGGACGGGCGGGCTGGCGGAGGCCGTGATGGGGTTGGCCAACTATCAGGTGAAGGGCGGCGCGAACGTGGTGGTGTTCATGCCGCTCTATCGCACGGTGCGCGATCACGCCCCCGATCTCGCGCCGCTGGGCCGACCGATCCAGATCGATCTGGGGTTCCGCCGAGAGGAAGTGCGCTTCTTCCGGGAGGTGCAGCCGCCGGCCGGACCGAAGGTGGTGTTCGTCGACATTCCGTCGGCGTTCCGCCGTGCCGGACTCTATGGAGAGGATGGCCGCGACTATCCCGACAATGCCCGACGGTTCGCCCTCTTCTCGCGCGCCGTGCTCGACGGTATTCCGCGACTCATCGCCGGTCCCGTGCTGGTGCACGCGCACGACTGGCATTCGTCGCTGGCCCTCATGTACCTGCGCAGCTACGACGAGCTGAAGGAACGCTATGCCGCGACCCCCACTGTGCTCTCGGTGCACAATGCCGGGTATCAGGGACACTTCCCGGCCTCGATGCTGAACGAGTGCGGCATTCCCCCCGAGGTGTACACCTTTCGTCATCTCGAGTGGTACGATCGCATCAACTTCCTGAAGGGCGGACTGACGTTCGCCGACATGGTGGTCACCGTGAGTCCGACCCATGCGGAGGAGTTGCGGACACCCGGTGGCGGATTCGGCCTGCACGAGGTGTTTCAGTGGCTTGGCCATCGGTTCACCGGCATTACGAACGGCATCGATCAGGAACTCTGGAATCCCGCCACCGACGATCAAATTACGGCCCACTACACGCGCAAGAACCCGTCGAACAAGGCCAAGTGCAAGGCGGCGCTGCAGCGATCGTTCGGCCTGCCGCAGCGCAAACACGTTCCGTTGTTCGGCCTCACCGGGCGGATGGTGGTGCAGAAGGGGCTCGACCTCATTCTGCACTCACACGCGATCTGGAAGCTCGATGCCCAGTTCGTCTTTCTGGGCGCCGGCGAGGCGAAGTATGAGCGTGCCCTGATGCTGCTGGCGAAAGCGCGTCCGCAGCATGTCGGCGTCCAGTTGAACTTCACCGACCGGCTCGAGCATCGCCTCATGGCCGGGGCCGACATGTTCCTCATGCCCTCGCAGTACGAGCCGTGCGGCCTCACGCAAATGCGCGCCCAGCGCTACGGGTCGCTGCCCATCGCACGCCGCGTTGGCGGCATCGCCGACACCGTGCAAGACGACACCACGGGGTTTCTGTTCGACGAATTCGACTCGGCGGCGCTCGACCGCGCGATGTCCCGCGCGCTCTCGCGCTTTGCGGATCCGGTCGACTGGGCGCCGCGGATGCGCGCCGCCATGCAGCAGGACTTCGGATGGGAGCGCTCGGCCGAACGCTACGCGCAGGTGTATCAACAGGCGATCGAGATCGCCGCGAGCCGTCGCTGATGCAGTCGGTCATCATTCACCATCACCTGTACCAGCCGCCGCGCGAAGATCCCTGGCTCGAAGTGGTCCCGACGGAACCGTCGGCCGCCCCCGACCACGACTGGAATACGCGCATCAACCGCGAGTGCTACGCCCGACTCGCAGCCGCCGAAGCGCACCTGCGCGATCGGCGGGCGGCCGCGCGTGATCCCGACGCGCGCGCCGGTATTGCGCGCGTGGTGAATCTGTACGCGTGGTGTTCGTTCGACGTGGGCGCGACGCTCTGCGAGTGGCTCGACGCGGAAGCGCCCGATACCATGCGGGCGATGCAAGCCGGGGATGCGGCCAGTGTGCGTCGGTGGGGCCACGGCAACGCGATCGCCGCGCCGTATCATCACGTGATCCTCCCGCTCGCCTCGCCGCGCGAGCGCACGGCCGAAATCCGCTGGGGCATTCGCGATTTCCGCCGGCGCTTCAATCGCGAGCCCGAAGGGATGTGGCTGCCGGAATGCGCGGCCGATGAAGACACCCTCGACGCCGTCGCCAAGGAAGGCATCGCCTTCACCATTCTGGCACCGTATCAGGTGCATGGCCACGACGGCAGCGGCATGCCGGTGCGCTGGCGCGGCGCCTCGGGGCGGTCCCTCACGATTCTTCCGTACGATGGATCGCTCGCCGGTGACGTCGCCTTCGGCGGCCTGCTGCGCGATGCGCCGGCGCTGGCGCAACGGCTCACCCCGCACCGCGATGCCGCCGACCAGCACCCGGATCGCTGCACCACCCTGGCCACCGACGGCGAAACGTTCGGTCATCATCACAAGAGCGGTGACTCCACGCTCACCGAAGCGTTGTCGATGGTGGTGCAGCAGTCGAGCTCCCGCGTCACGAACAGCGCGTCGTTGGTGGCCATGTATCCGCCCACGACCGACGTGCGTCTCGTGTCGCCGAGCGCGTGGAGTTGCGCGCACGGCGTGGAGCGGTGGCGCAGCAACTGCGGTTGTCGCCTCGATGGCAGCAAGCCGCCGGCGCAGCAGTGGCGTGGACCGTTGCGCGCGGCCCTCGAGCGCCTCTCGCACCACTCGCATGAGGTGTTCGAGCGCGAGGGCCGCACGCTCTTCCGCGACGATCCGTGGGACGTGCGCGATCGCTACGGCGATGTCGTTGCGCAGGACGGGGATGCGATCGAGCAGTTCGCGCGACGCGAGTTGCCGGCCGATGCGTCTGACCATCAGGTGCAGCGGGCGCGTGAACTGCTCGAGCTCGCGCGCGCGACGATGCGGACGTTCACGTCGTGTGCGTGGTTCTTCGACGAAGTCGATCGCATCGAAGTGCGGCAGGTGCTGCGCTACGCCGCGCGTTCCATCGAGCTGTCCGGACATGCCTCGCGGCTGATGCCGGAGTTCGTGCAATGGCTGGCGCCCGCCACCAGCGGCGCCCCGAACGCCGGCAGCGCCAGCGAACTGTTCGTGCGCGAAGCGATGCCCCACCGCGATGCGACGACGTGTGCGGCCGCAGGCGCGATCGCCTGCGCTTCCATGGGTATCGCGACCCCGCGCATCGCCACCTTCGATGTCACGGTAGCATCGCATGACGCGGCACCGCATGTGCCGGCCGCGCACGAGGAAGCGCCCCGCGCCCCATGGCGCGTGACGCTCGCGCATCGCCGGACGGGCGCCTCGCGCTCGTTCGTGGGACATGTGCACGGCACGGGCCCCGGTCTCACGGTCGATCTCTCGGAAACCGAAGCCGACGTCGGCGACACGCACGGCATCAACGTGCACGAGTTCCCGGAAACGATCGCCCGACAGCTGCTCCGCCCGATGGCGCTCTCCGATGAAGCGCTGTTCGACGAGGTCAGCCCCAGACGCTGAGTCCGGCTCGATCCCGCGCGAGCGGGACGCGCCCTTGCCGATCCCGTCGCGAAGAGGCAAATCCCACCATGCTTCGTCGGCGCCACCTCGTCCGATTCATCCGTCTCGTCGCCGTCACGTGCGGCGTCGCGTGCGGCGTCGGCGGCATGCCGGCCGTGGTGCAGGCCCAACTGGTGCGCGGGACGGTGCTCGCCACCGACGGGGCCACGCCGGCCCCCGCCGTCATCGTCGTGCTCGAGAACGATGCCGGGCTGGTGCTCGCCCGAACGCTCTCCGACGCGCGCGGCGCCTTTCGATTCCAGTTGCCCACGCCGGTCGCCCGCTATCGACTGCGGGCGCTGCGCGTTGGCTACACGCCAACCGACGGCCCCATCATCGGACCGTTCGAACAGGCGACCGCCGAGATTCCGCCGCTCCAGTTCGCGCTCAAGGGAGCGGCCGTTGCCTTACCCGCGGTCTCGGTGCGTGGACGTGACGACTGCCGCACCGGTAGCGCCGATGGGCAGCTCGTAGCGCGCGTGTGGGAGGAAGGGCGCAAGGCGCTGATGGCGTCGCAGCTGGCGTCGTCCGACAGTCCGCTGAACGCCGAGTGGATCGAGTACGACCGCACGCTCGATAGCGCGGGCATACGCGTACGCCAGCAGTCGGTGCGCACCACGCGCAGCGCGACCACGCGCGCATTTCGCAGCGCGCCTGCCGAGTCCCTCGCGACACACGGCTATGTCGTGGATCGCGACGGCGGCACGGTGTATCACGCGCCCGACGCCGACGTGATGCTGTCCGAGTCGTTCACGAACGGACATTGCTTCCGGCTCGAACCGCCCACCGATTCCGCGCCGGAGCAGATCGGTGTCGCCTTCCGTCCGGTCGGCAACGACAATCAGCGTCGCGACATCACCGGTGTGCTCTGGCTCGATCGCGTGAGCAATGAACTCCGGCGCATCGAGTACCGCTACACCGGACTGCCCGCGTTCGTCGAAAGCGCGCGCCCCGGCGGCACGGTGGAGTTTCTTCGACTCGGTGCCGGACAGTGGATGGTGCAGCGGTGGCATGTGCGCATGCCGATTCTCGCGCGCCGCGACAATCAAACGACCGTCGGTCGCCGTCGGACGCTGATCACCACGTCCGGCGTCGTCGTCCGTGCGCTGCAGGTGAGCGGCGGCGAGGTCACGCGCGTCACGCAGGGTGAGCGCACGCTGTTCCGTGGAGAAGGCGCGCGACTCGCCGTGCAGCTGCGCCGCGCCACGGGAACGCCAGTACCGGGACACGAGATCAGCGGCGCGCTCGGTGTGCTGACCGGCACCGACTACACCATGCGCACGGACAGTGTGGGCAGCGCACGCGTCGAGCCGATCCTGCCGGGGCAATACCGGTTGCAAGTGCACACGCCACTCATGGATTCGCTCGGCATTGCCGCTCGTGAACACGACATCGACGTGGGCGCCGACGGCAGGCTGGTGCAGATGACGCTGCCCAGTGCCACCGAACTGCTGCGCGCCGTCTGCAGCGCCGACGTGGTGCGACGCGCGCAGAGCTTGCTGCGTGGCACGGTGCGCGACTCCAGTGGCCGTGTGGTGTCCGGCGCGACGGTGCGGCTGCGCGCCCTGCGCAACATCACCACGGCTTCCGATCGCGTGAGCTTCAACGAAGAGGTCGTGAGTGCCACGAGTGACTCGCTGGGGCAGTGGCGCGTGTGTGGCGTTCCCCGCGATATCCCGTTGCAGCTTCGCGTCACATCGGCCGTCGGTACGATCGACACGCTGTTCCGTGTGGCCGAAACGGATGCCTTCGCCGCCGCCGACGTGTACCTGCGAGTCTCGCGTACGGCCTCACTGCTCCTTCGCACGTACGACGCCGAGGAACGACCGCTTGGCGAGGTGCTGGCCGTGGTGCGCACGATCGCCGGTCGTGAAATCGAGATGCGCACGAATCGCCTCGGCGAGGCCACGGTCGGCGATCTCGAAGCCGGTGTCGCCACCGTGCATCTGCGACGGGTCGGCTATGTGGAGGGCACCGTCGCCACCGAGTTCGTGGCGGGCAGCAACACGCTGCAGCTCTCGCTCGATCCGACGGCGCCGCCCGCGCTCGATACTTTTACGGTGCGCGCCAACAGAACGACCAATCGGTTCACCGATTTCGAAACACGGCGCGCCTACGGACTGGCCACGGAGTCGATCACGCGCGAACAGATCGAGCAGCGCAATCCGGTGAGTCTCTGGCAGATGCTCACCCGCGTGCCGTCGGTGCTCGTCGTGGACAGCCTCGGCGCCGTCTACGCGCGATCGATGCGCATTCGCAACGATGAATGCTGGCTGCGCGTGGCGATCAACGGCGTGGTGCAAGCCGATGGCCGACCCGACCTGCGAACACTGCCGGCGCCCGCCGAAGTCTACGGCATCGAAGTGTTTGCCGGCGCGGCATCGATTCCCGCCACGATGGCCTCACAAGGCGGCAACGAGCTGGGCCCGCGCGCGCGCACCGGTTGCGGACTCATCTCCATCTGGACGCGGTAGACGCGAGCGACCCGACGACGCGCCTTCGCGTCGTTACGGCGCCACGCTCCACCGCCACCGCAGACCCGCGTAGATCTGTCGCGCGAAGGCCGGCGTCCACAAGTTCGGCTGCTGATTGAGCAGGTTGTTCACGCCGCCCGACACTTCCAGCTCGCGCGTCACCGCCAACCGCAGCTGCGCATCGACCGACAGCAACGCACCCTGACGTCCGATCACGCCGCTCTCGGTCGAGAACGGTCCGGTGATCGGGGCACCGCTGGGGATGCCGACGAGCGGCGCGTTGCCGGTGTAGCGTACCGAGGCATCGGTAGAGAGTCCGCGACGCACGGCCCAATCGCGTGCCGCGCGCAGCCGTGCCGTGTGCGAGGCGCGCCGACTGAGAGGCAGCCCCGAGTTGAGATCGCGCGCGCGCAGGAAGTCGTACCCCAACGTGACCTCCGTGGCCCCCGCATTCACCCGCACGTTGGTCTCCACCCCCTGGGTACGTGCCCGCGCGACGTTGACGTAGCGGTAGCTCTGAAAGCCGGCCGCGTTGTCCCCTTCGTAGCGCCAATCCACGAGCCCCGACACGTCGTTGCGATACGCTTCCACATCCAGCGACAGCATCGTGCTTGGCGCCCACGTTCCGCCCGCACTGGTGCTCCACGAGGATTCGGGAAGCAGGTTGGGATTGCCCGCGAGGGTGTACCCTCCCGCCGGATTCGTGAACGTGTACCGGATTTCCTTGAAGCCCGGTGCGCGGAATCCGCGCGCCACGTTGCTGCGCAGTCGCACGCGCGACGAGGTCTGCCACGCCACCCCGAACGACGGATTGGTGCTGCTGCCCCACAACGTGCTGCTGGTGTACCGCGCGCCGGCCGTCATCAGCACCGAACCAAGCGTCCACGAGTCGCGCGCAAACACTTCCGTGACCTGCTCGTCGGCGCTGTCCCCCGTCACCTTCTTCGGGGCCACGAGCGTCCGGTGCGAACGCTGCGCGCCCACGTCGATGGCGTGCCCCGCCACCACGTGGGTGTACGACAGGAGATAGCGGCCCTGACGCTCACGCTGCTCGAGCGAATCGGCCGATCCCTTGATCGGCAGCAGCCCCCGCGATTGACGATACTGATACACGAAGCGCTGCTCGAACGCACGGGCGCGGAGGGTCCCACCGAACAACGGCCCGCGCACTTCGGCGAACCCCTGCCCGCCCCGGTTGTCGATGAAGCCATTGAACGCGGCATCCACCGGAAAGCGCTGACGCTCCTGCGATCCCATCAGGTCCAGCCGCAGCGCCCACTTGTCGGTCAGCGCATACCGGACGTCGGTGCGCAGATCGTAAATGCGATTGAAGGTCGAACCGATTGCGTTGTATCCGGTCAGGCGGTCCGACTGACGCCAGCCACCGTTCACCCGGTACCCGAGCTTCCCCACCGTCTGGCTCACGCCGGCCGACGACTCCCGCCGCCCGAGCCCGGCTTCGCGGGCGATCGCATCGATGGTGAGTTGTCGGCTGGGCGCTGCCTGCACGATGTTGATCACGCCCCCCAGCGCATCGCTGCCGAACTCCACGCTCGACGGCCCCTTCGTCACCTCGATCCGCTCGGTGGCAATCGTGCTCAATCGGCCGATGTCCCGGCTCTCGATGAGCGCACCCGCCACCGGTTCGCCATCCACCAGCACCAGCACGCGCGAATCGTCGAAGCCGCGAATCGAGATGGATGTTTTCGACGGCGGGGCGGGAAGCTCCTGCAATCCCGGCAGCTGGCGCAGCAGCTGGTTCGCCGAGACCGCCGCGACGGCATCGATTTCCTCTCGCCCGATCACCGTCACGCTGCGCGGCGACTCGCTGGCGCGGATCACGCGCTGCCCCATCGTGGTCGTGAACACCGGCAGCACCGTGGCCAACGCCACCAGTCGCACCACCGGGGTGCTGCTCTGCACGACCGTACGCAGTTCGGCGAATCCGAGCGCTCGCACGATCAATGAATCACCAACCGCGGCAGCCACGCGAAACGTGCCGCGTTCGTCGGTGCGCGCGCGCGCGCCGAGGCGCGGCACGCGCACTTCCGCCGACAATACCGGCGCCCCGTCGGTCTTGCCCAACACGGTGCCTTGCACCACGCTCGGCACCACGCCCTGCGCGAATGCCGGTCCGCCAGACACGACGGCCAGCAACAGCGCAGCGCACAGCGGCAGCATGCGACCCGACATCGAGGTGCGCCGGCCTTCGCTCATCGAATGCGCGCGTAGCGAATCGTCGGGAACCCCGCGACACCGGTGTTGCTGTAGTAGTCGGTCACCTGAAGCTTGTACACGCGCGTGCCCGACTTCACCAGATACGTGTTGAAGGCCGGGTGCAGGCGATCGTTGCCCTGCAGGTTGTATCGGAACGGCGCGCTCTTGTCGAGCACGGAGTTCGGGATCGGCCCCACCAGCGTGGACAGGAAGGTTGCGAACTGCGGCGCGTCGCCGGCGATGGTCGCGTTGGCGAAGGCCGGTGACGTCGGCCCCGGATACGTCCCGGCGTTGCAGGCCACGTTCGGCACGAGCGACAGCTGATTCGCCGCCGGGTTGAACTCGAGATCCCAGTTGCAGCCGGCGCCGGCCACCACGGCGTTCGTCGCGAGGCTGATCTGACGTACCCCGTTCGCCGGCGCGATCGCCAGCGTCTGCACCGCGCCGAGCGTGCCGCCCGTCTGCAGGCGCGACTCGAGGTACAACGTATCCACGGCGAACGTTTGCGTGAACTTGATGCGCGTGGCGCG